>JAUVYQ010000215.1 GCA_030603035.1 Phycisphaerae bacterium
GAGGCCGCCTTTTCTGGGTCGGCCTCAAAAGTAGCACGAAAACTATCATCCTCAATCATCTTGACGGCAATCTTTTTTAATTCAGCTTCAGTTGCCATGTTTTCTCCTCCTTCTTTTGTTGTGGTTTTTTTATTCCTAACCTGTCTCCCGACGAGGTACTACCGTAGACTAGCCATTTTGATGCTTTCCCCCAGTCAAAACTCGCAACTCCTTATGTTCAGCTTTATCAGGCTTCCAGAGCCCACCCAGGCTTTTCTGAACTCGCTCGATTTTCCAATTACGGAGAGCACTGGGTAGTATCCGTTCGACCTGGGGATGATCCAGGATGGCCATACACAGGTGGCAGGAATTAGCATATCCTTCTTGTGGCAAGGGAAATCCCGCCTCGGCGAAGTAGGGAACGAAAAATGCCGGTCCTTTATCTTGCAAGGCAGCAAATAAAGGCTTGTTCCTCGCTCTGCTCATAAGATCAGCGATAGGCTCTGCCCGGGCGTTGCCCACAACCAGGCGCTGAGTCCATCCCCCACCGCAACAGGGGAATGTCGTCCCGTCGGGAAGGGTAGTCAGTGATACCAACCCTGGACAAGGTTCTTGCGGAATTCCTTCTTGCAACAGCAATTGATCCTGTGGAATCTCCTTTGCTGCCCTACCTTGAGGCACACAGGCTATTTCCTGTACCCTCACATCGGCGTTCAACAGCAAATCGCCCAGGTCACCCAATACCTGGTGCAACCTGCGCGTATGGCGTGTTACCACGCACTTAATGGCCAAACGTAATCCCGCCTCACGGCACACTGCAAAAGCACTCAGTACCGAATTCAGGAGAATATACTCCTGATGAAAATCACCCAGGCTAAAGCATATGCAGTCCATGCCAGAGTTGTGTAGTTCGGTGACCCACCGCCGAGCCATAGCGCGATCCTTTCCCCAGAACCCATTAGTGACACACGTTACATGAGTAGCCCCTTTTTCTTTAGCATAACGGGTCACTGCTAGTAAATCGGGATAGCGCAGGAATGCTTCACCACCAGTGAGGCCTATAGTGAATGAATTTTCCTTTCTTGGTAGGGCAGCAAACTCCTCAATATATCGGAAAGCATCTCCCAGTGGCATATCTTGCTCTTCATGCATAAAACGAGGCACACTGCAATGTCGGCAGCGGACATTGCATCGTTCGGTAAACATCAGGGACAAACTCATCAACTGTAAGTCACCTCCTTTCAATATGAGTCTCTAGAACATGCTCTAATGAGACGGCAGGCCGTGCCCAGCGCAACCCATAGTGCACCACGGCAACGGTGGCCGTAATGCCCATAAAGACGCCCAAAATTTCCGCCAACAACAAACGACGAGAAAGAAGGGCACCCGCTAGCCGAGCACCGGTGGTAAACCACAAGTGTACCCCTATGTAAAGCAAGAGCCCTGCTCCAGCTACGGCCACAAGTCCATACGCCAAATGGATGAAATCATTCTTTGCCCAGTGCTCACGCCGCGCCAGTTTTTGCCACATCCCCCGCCGAATAAAACTGAAGGATTGCGGCCGCAGACGAGGCATTTCTAGGTAGTCCTGAATAATGTAGTGACCATCCGTTTCAGCGATGGGAAGAAGATTGGCAAGGAACAAGATTGTATTAAGCAGTCCCCCTTGGATTAAAATACTACGTGCGGTGATATCCGGTAGGAACAATGCTATTAGAAAAAGGAAGCTGGCGATGATCCCATTGCAACAGGGTCCAGCAAAGGAGACTGCCATACGGGGCCTGCGAGGTTTCATCCAGATATCGGTTGTATCCACAAACGCTATCGGCGAGCCAAAATAGAGCATAAGCCCGGCTCTCAGCACCTTTCTTCCGTAATGTTTGACCGTCAGTCCGTGAGCGTGTTCGTGAATGCAAATACTAATGTATGAAATAAGCATTATCGAAATTATATCGTGAATACTTGCGCCATGGCGGGATATTAGCAAACTAATATGTTGGACAAAGAAAAAATAGGCGAACAAGGCAAGGCCGGTTATAAGCAGGAATAGGATAATGATAAGCGCGGGGCGGCTGTACAAGGGACGGCCGAGATGTCGGTAAAGCCAGTCAAAATACCCATCCACTCGTTTTGAGGTAAAGGTTTTATGCATAAAGAAGTTAACGGCCGACATAAGCCGCACCATTGATTTTTTCCCCTGAAACCGTATCATCAGCGATTGCATCACCGGAGCTGGCTTTTCCTTGAGAAATCCGTTACTCTTCAGCAAACCCAGGAGACTCAGTAATACCTGTTCTCCTATACCGCCGTACTGGGAGAGATACTCCAGGATCAGGTCTTTGAGCGTGTTTTGACCGTCCATCAGGTTCCAGAGGAAAAGCTCCTCTTCGCCCATAGCGATATACTTGTCGTTATTGGGGTTCCGCACCATGTAGCGTTTCGCTCCGGTTCCGCTAGTGACTTCTGCTATTTCTGCATCTGTAATCCGAACTGGGCGATATTTAGCCGGATTTAGCCGTTCTTGAGCCAACTGCCATATGTCGAGGGCCGGCCCCTCTTTCTCACGATGCTTGGGAATATTCTCTTCGATTCTTTTCCACACACTCGGATCGGTACTATTGTTATCCAATAATATGACTCCTTACCATCCCTCTTCGCCTCTCATCAGCAATGCTTGCTAACGGGTATGTCATTGATGGTAGCCTCCCGTTGGCTTTGGCCGCCTTAATTTCTGGCATACCCCTCCGCCGTAGCACCGGGGTTTCTTCTTAATAAGGTCCACAACTGCCTTTTTGAATCCCTTTTGCATCTTAGACGTCTATTCCTTTTATTTCTACGTCAATTTGTACCACAAGTTTTAGGATCTGTCAATCAACTTTTGCACCAAGATTTTTTGATGGTCAAAAATGTCTATTTTTTGAAAGATTTTCAGTGATAAAACTATATAAACCTTTCGGTATTTTCTAGGTGTCAAATCGTTTAACTGAGAATTCTGACGCGAAAGCTTGACAAAGAAACTCAAAGACTATAATCTTTCTATAAGAATATCTGGAAGGATGAATGAAAGAAAAGATTCTCTTAGCCCATGGAAGTGGAGGTAAATTATCACATGATCTTATAAGAGAGGTTTTCCTGCCCGCATTCGATAATAAATTCCTGAGAGAATTGACCGACTCCGCCGTATTTAATCGCCAGGGATCCAGGTGGGCATTCACTACTGATTCCTATGTCATCAGACCCCTCTTTTTCCCGGGAGGGGACATTG
>JAUVYQ010000193.1 GCA_030603035.1 Phycisphaerae bacterium
CGACCTTACTCCGATGTTGAAATGAATCGCCAGGATACCATCGACATCTTTTAATCTGTCTTTAATGCTGCCAACCTGGTTCGCAGAAGTGATCAGCTCATCGACAACAAAGTCTACGTCGGCCAATTCGTCTTTTAGTTCTGCAAACTTGGATTCGTAAAACCGGACCTCGTTTTCCAAATCCAATTTTGGTTTAGGCCAAAGGCCATGTGAAGTTCCCATGTAAATCCTGGCCACTTTAACTTTTGTTCTTCTGCAGCCGGGGCTTATAAGCCCTGGGCTTTTCCTACTCAAGACGACCGGTGCCTGACAGCCGATACCGGCAAGGCATAGGGCGCTTCCGGCCGCCGTCAGTTGCAGAAACTCTCTTCGATTAATTTCTTTTTTCATCGCAATCTCCTTTTTTCTCAATTTTCGTTAGGCCTTTTGCCATCCTGATTTATCGGGATACCAGAATCCTTATTTGTTCTCAGGTACGGCTATTTCGAACTGCTGTCCACTAAAGATTTCATATCTTCAAAAGGTTGGCGTATTTTAGCATAAGTGATTTTGTCTGTCCAGAGTTAAATTTGACGACGACGATGCTGTTTTCGCCCATATCAATAAACTCTTTGACTGTGCCAGGGCCGAAAGATTTGTGTTTTACGAACTGGCCTTTTTTGAATTTCGAATTTCGAATTTCGAATTTCAAATTTTGAATTTGTGCTACGCCAGTATCATCATAAAAATGTTGATTTTCGGCAGTTTGTTCGGTGAAGTCCAGGCCAAGTTCAAAAAGAAACTGCGAGGGTATCGTTCTTAGCAACTGGCCTCGCACTGTCCGGTATCGGGCACAACTTATATACAAGCCGACTTTGGCGCGGGTTATGCCGACAAAAAAGAGTCTGCGTTCCTCTTCCAGCTCATCTTCATCTTCGCTGGCGTTGCTTCTTTCGTGGGGCAATAAGCCATGCTCGACACCAACGATAAAGACATTTTCAAATTCGAGGCCCTTTGCACTGTGCAAGGTCATCAGGGCAACACGGTCGTTGGAGGCGTCATAGGCATCGGCATCGCTGAAGAGCGCTATTTGCTGAAGATAATCGAGCAGTGACGGCTCTTGTGCCTGCTGGTCGTAAATGTGAGCGGCATTTATCAGCTCGTTGGCGTTTTCCAGGGCGGTTTTGCCCTGGTCGTCGGCGTCCAGAAAGGATTTTTCCAGTCCGGATTCGGTAAAGACACGCTGGGTGAGCGGGGCAACTTTGCCGGCAATATCTTTTTTGAACTGTTTGAGCATATCGACAAAGGCGGAGAGCTTTGTTTTTGCGGCTTTGGAGAGAGAATCGATATGCTCTGTGTTTTTGAGGCCATCGAAAAAGGTAATATTATTCTGGGCGGCGTAGGCGCGGACTTTAGCCATTGTGGTTTTTCCTATGCCGCGGGCAGGCGTGTTGATTATGCGCAGCAGGGCAATTTCGTCATCGGGGTTGACAAGGATTTTCAGATAGGCGAGCAGGTCGCGGATTTCCTTTCTGCTGTAGAATTCGACGCCGCGAACAATCTGGTATGGTATTTTATTCCGGATGAACGCTTCTTCCAGCACCCTGCTCATAGCGTTAACACGATAAAATACGGCTGTATCTTTGAGAGAGGCACCTTCCCTCGCTAACTCTTTTACCCGCCGGGTAACCGCCTGGGCCTCTTCGGTCTCATCCTCGAAAGCATTTATGACAATATCGGCGACGGGAGGCTTTGTGGGAATAAGCCTTTTTTGCTTTCGGTTTCGGTTTTTTGCAATCAATTTGTCAGCTATCTCGAGTATCCTGGGCTTACTGCGAAAGTTTTCCTCAAGTTTGACAACGGTGGCATCAGGCCAGTCTTTTTCAAAGGCCAGTATGTTGCGAAGGTCGGCGCCGCGCCAGTGATAGATGGACTGGTCGGGGTCGCCGGCTGCGCAGATATTGTTGTGCTCAGAGACAAGGGCTTTAGCGATTTTATACTGGGCGTGATTGGTGTCCTGATACTCGTCGATGAGCAGGAATTTGAAACGATTTGAAAGCTCTGAGCAAACATCGGGACAGTCCCGTAGCAAAAAAGCGGTTTTGGCCAGCAAGTCATCAAAATCCAGAGCGTTGTTCTCAGTCAGGATGTGCTGGTAGCGGGCATATATTCCGGCTAATGTTTTGCGAAGAAAATCATCGGCTTGCGCTTCGAAAGAATCAACATCTATCAGCTTGTTTTTCAGTTTAGAAATATGATCGAGCATTCGAGCAGGCGGGAAATTGGTGGTGTCAAGCTCGCAATCCTTGACGGCCCGCTTGATACATCTGGCCTGGTCGGACTCGTCATAGATACTAAAGTTGTGGTTTACGTCTGCCTTATCTGCATACTGGCGGAGGATTCTGACGCATAAAGAGTGGAAGGTGCTGATATGCGCACCGGCGGAAGCGCCAAGAGCAACCGCCCTCTGGCGCATTTCATTGGCGGCTTTGTTGGTGAAAGTTATTGCGCAAATATTGTATGGCTGGACGCCTGAATCGATAAGTGCGGCGATTCGATATGTGATGACGCGGGTTTTACCGCTGCCGGGGCCGGCAATAACAAGCAGCGGCCCTTCAATGTGAAAGACAGCTTTTTGTTGGGAAGTGGTCAATTGTCGCGAGAGTGCCTCGTGCATAGCTGAAGCCGGTTGGTCAGTATCATATTGATTGTTTAGATTGTTCCAGTTGTTTGAGCATTTGCTGGTGCTGCTGCTCCAATTGCTCAGCGAGGTCCGGCCTTTCAATTTTTATCCGAACGCGCAAATTTTCTCTTACGTAAAGCGGAAACTGCCGGTCATTCAAAAAATCAAGAAGCGCAAGATATCTTAACAGTGGGAATGGCGGCAGGTCAATACGGTCTTCGTCACTATATTTTGAACGGTAGTAATCGTAAATCTCTTTCGCAACTTTTTCTCTTGCAAATGATTCGTCGTCATCTCGAATAGCATACAGGTAGTAACTTTCCCTGAGAAGCGCCATTACCTGCTCTTTTGCGTCATGTATGCCGAAGCTTTTGAGTTCATCGATGAGTCTATTTCTCGCAAAGTTAACCAGAGGAACTTTAAATTCATCCAGCGGATAAAGTTTTCTTAATTGATTATAAATTTTTTGTGCCTGGCGTCTATGGCCTGCCTGATAGAAAGAGAGGACGGCGTTTTTGAGCATATTGCGATGGCCGTCCTGGAGGGAAGCGTAGATGCTTTTACTGAGGTCTTTGTATTTTTCGAGGGTCGCCAGCCGGGCCTCGTTGCATGGCTCAAACATCCTCAAATCCGGTCTCAAAAATATTTCCTTCCTCTGCGTTCGTGCTTCCGCAGGAATGTCCGGCGGCTGCAAAGAAGAATCCGACGAGCCTTCATCGGGTACATTATAGATAAATATTTTTCCGCTGCGAAAGAGGTTATGCAAACTATGGACTACGATACGGTCGGTGTTAGTTTCAGTTATCCCGATCCGGCGTGATTCCTTTTCGGCGGCTATTTGCAGGCCTTTGACGGCCCAGTAAATTGCGTGACTGTCAGGATGGCGCCAATCCAGAGGGAAATGTTTATTCGGGTCATTCCAGTCGATGGGGCCGTAGGTTTTATTCAACTCATGCATTAAAACCGGGTCAAGTTTCCAGGCCTTACGCAACTGGCAAGCCTTGGCGAAAATATCAAACTTTTCGAGCGCTTCGGGACCTCTAACTCTAAAATCATCTATAACATTAAATGCGGCGGACTTGAACCTGCCGGGGTTCTGTCTCAAGGATAGATAATTGCTCACAAACTTATCATCATCTTCAAACGTTCCGTCGGCGGATTTCAGGGCTGCGATTAGCGGCACCACATTGGCATCTTTTATAATTTGCCGCCAGTCGGTTGGTGCTTGGGCAAGAGCGCCGAATGTCCGGTTATCGGCGGGGCCGAGCAGTGGTTCCATCGCCAAAGCGAGCTGCAACTTGTAATATTTGTGTGCGTCATCC
>JAUVYQ010000031.1 GCA_030603035.1 Phycisphaerae bacterium
GATACCGATTTGTGGGGAGAAATTTAATCGGGAAATCGCAGCAAGATTAGGTATTAGCGTCAACGAAGCTGAGACGCTGCGGGGCAAGCTGAGAATGGAACGGTCGGCAAACGCTGAAAGAGGCCTTTGGGTACCGGCATCAGGCGCAACGGAGCAAGGCAGCAGCGTTCCCATCCCTCAAGGAGGGCAAAATGGGGTCGTTCTCGATGCATCGACGCGACAGGTTATGGTTGATGCAATAGGGGTAGTTGCCGAGGAGCTGGCAAGAGAGATATCACTGTGTTTTAGATATTATACGGTAACATTCAGGGGCAGGCGTGTGGAGCGAGCGGTTTTTGCCGGCGGGGAGGCATACGAAAATATTTTGCTTAACGTTTTGAGGCGCCAATTGACGGTTGAGATTGAGGTGGCTCAGCCGTTGAAGGGCTTTGATATGATGAATATAAATTTTGATAGTGACAGGCGAGGCTTGCTTTGTGAGTGGGCGGTAGCCGTGGGGCTCAGTCTTAAGGGCTGGGACGGAGATAATTGAGTTTGGCTTATGAGAGAAATTGATTTTCTTCCAAACTGGTATACGAGCGGGAGGCGGCGGCAGATTAGTTATCGCACACAATGCGTCGCTCTGGGCGGCGTATTTGTGGTGATGATGGCATGGAACTTTGTTGCCGGTCGCTCGATTTCAAAAGCCGCGGCAGAGCTTGCTCAGGAGACAGCGAGACAAGCGGAAGCGGAAAGTGCATCACGAGAATTCGCCGCCATTAAAAGCGAAGTGACAAGGTTGCAGAAAAAAGTGAAATCTATAGAGGAGATTGATTCGAAAATTGATGTCGCAAGCGTTTTAGCGGAGATGAGCTTTTTGGTTGGTGAAAAGATAGTGCTTAACAAAGTGGAATTCAGCGCCGAGAAGATTGCAGACAAGCAAGGGGGCAGGCCGGACAGTGGTTCTGCGGTAAGAGTATCTCGGCCTAAATTTGGCCGAAAAGGCGCACCGTTTGTGGGTGACGTCAGATTTAAGGTGGTGATAGGCGGGGTGGCGGCAGATGCGGGTGATGTAGCAGCATTGATATGCAAGTTGGAAGATTCGCCCTATTTTTGTCAGGTTTACCCATCGTTTTCACGAAACAAGAAGATAAAAGTAAGAGCCGGAGAAGATTTGCAGGTAAGTGAGTTTGAGATAAGTTGTTATCTGGCGAATTATCGTGAGGGATAAAAAGTAAAAATGGTGTTTCGCGAAAGGCAACAAATAGCGATATGTGCTGTAGCCGTAGCAATGGTGGGCGGGTTTGTGCTGTTTCGGTATCTGCCTTTGCAGAAAAGAGTAAAGGCCATCGGGCAGAAAAGAGCCGCCCAGACACTTGCTGTTGCTGAAGCATGGCGCCAGAGCAGACAACTGCCGGCCCTCAAAGAGCAATTGCTGAAACTGCAAAGGGCGGTTGGAAACCATGAGGCAAATATACCCGTGCAGATGGCCCTTGGCGTGTTTTTGCACAGAATCGCTAATTTGATGAATGAGCATCATCTAAAAGAGCAAGTGATTGCGCCCGGTAAGGAAATAGAGGTGGATGAATTGAACTGTATACCGGTGGAGATGCAGTGTAAAGGAAGATTGAAACAGATATTCGGGTTCTATGGACGAATGCAGGAGCTGGACAGATTGGTTCGGATTGAGCAGGTGAAACTTGTGAACGATAACGATTTCAGCGGCGAAGTGAGTATGCAGACAAAGGTGTTCATTTATTACAGGCCGGAGGCCAGGCAGGGATAAGGACGCCCCAAACGCAAAAAATGGCATTTTGGAGCCCCTGAGAAGATATGAAACAAAATGTGAGAAGTGATGGCAAGCGAGCCAACAGGGTTTTTAGCCGATTAGCGGCAGAGAAGAAAAAGAGCATTGTGGCATTGTGCTTGATTGCACTGATGGGCTTTATGTGGGTCAGAGTGCTCTTGAGAAAGACGCCGGAGAGCGCCGAAGCGGTAGTGGTGGACCAGGATATGAAGCAGTCAAATTCGCAATTAAAAATATCTTTTATAAAGCTGCCAAAAGTTGCAGGCCGCAATGATGCACTTACGAGGGACTTTTTTGCTGCAGACGACTGGCAGAGCTTTATGAGTGGTGGAGAAGTGAATGTAAATGGTGATGAAGAAATAGTCAAGCGGGTTGCAGAGAAGCTGCTAAATCTGGAGGCAATAAGGTTGGGCGAAAATCCCCAGGCCTTTATCAATGATAAACTGTTGGCCGTGGGGGACAAATTGCTCATCGTGGATGGAGCCGATACGTATGAATTTGAAGTAGTTGGAATTGAAGAAAAGACGGTGTTTTTAAGATGTGGAGAAGAAGAAATAACGAAGAGACTTACACAGGCGTTAATAACTGATTATTGATTATAGTCAATAATCAATAAAAAGAGGAGCTAAATTATGTATTGCGAAAAAAAATCAAGTTACAAAATCAAGAACAGAAAAGATTTGTTCGTATGGGGCTTAGTATTGGTTGTGATGGCAGCAATTGCAGTCGGCAGCGCTGGGCAAGGCCCGATTGGGGCCGGTGCCAATGAAGGTATTAGGTCTGTAGTTGGCGTAAGCGGAGGTGAAGGTGTTTCCGGAGGCGGAATGGTTCAGTCATTCGCCTTCGATAAGGAAAAGGTTAAGACAATCAAAGATGCGCTGCGTGTTTTGTCGGCTCTGTATAAGAAGAATATAGCACCGTCGCCGAACGTTGACGGCATATTGGGGTTTACGCGCCTTTATGATGTAACCTTTGAAGAAGCTATGGATGCGATTCTGGGCGCGAACCTCAAATACGAACAGGTCGGCAACATCATCAAGGTATACACCAAAGACGAATACAAAAAGTTCAAAGAAGATGAGAGCCGAATGATACACAGGGTCTTCACCTTGTACTACCTCACAGCAGAAGAAGCGAGCAAGCTTATAAAGCCGGTGCTGAGCGGTGCAGGGCAAGTCCAGGCCAGCACTGCCGCCGAAGAAGGCATATCCATAGGTAAAGAAGGTGTGAGTGGATCAAAAGGCGGCGGCAACAATATGGCGTGGCACGATACCATTGTTGTGTATGACTACCCTGAAAACATCGCTAAGGCCGAAGACGTGATAGCCAAGCTTGATGTCAAGCCGAAGCAGGTACTTATCGAGGCAACCATATTAAGCGCCACTTTGACCGAGGGAATGGAGCTTGGTATTGACCTGAATTTCTTAGCGGGTATCAGCTTGACCGGCACCGATGCAACGCCGGATCTCGTTCCTGACGGTGCTACCCCGAGCAGAGGCACCGTCGCAACTACGCCTATCGGGCAAATAGGCGCAGGAGTTGCCGGTTCGCCAATTGAAACTGCCGGTTTTGCCCACGTGGGGGGCAGCGGCCTGAGAATCGGTGTAACTATGGGTGATTTTACGGCGCTCATCACTGCACTGGAATCTGTTACCGATATCACGGTTCTTGCTAATCCCAAGATACTCGCTTTGAACAAGCAGGCCGGTACGGTGTTTATCGGCCAGGAACTCGGCTACAGAGACAGAACCACGATTGACGCCAGCGGTCAGGCCACAGTCGGCGAGGTTAGCTTTTATCAGACAGGAACCAAGCTCTCGTTCAGACCCTACATAGGCAATGATGGTTACATCCGTATGGACATTTACCCGCAGGACAGTTCCGGCGAACTGGATTCTGAGGGTATCCCGAGGAAAACCACTGCAGAGCTTATGACCAACATAATGGTTAAAGACGGCCAGACAATAGTCATCGGCGGTCTGTTCAGGGACGTCATAACATCAACCAGGTCACAGATTCCATTACTTGGTGACCTGCCTCTTGTCGGAGCGGCATTTAGAGGCACGACCGATAGCACCGTGCGCCAGGAAATAATTGTGATGATTACGCCTCATATCATCTCCGAGTCGGAGGACACCGAGGCAGAAGCGAGAGCGGCCCGACATCAGTCGTAAACGGTATGGCGCCCGTATGGCGCTGCAGTGGGCCGGCAGAGCAAGGTTGGCGGAAGACCGTTACACAGAGGCCGTGAAATACTACCTTGATGGTGATAGCAAGACTGCGCTGGATAAAGTGAGTTCAGTACTCGAACTTCGCCCGACATATCTGGAGGCGCTGCGGCTGAAGGAGAGGATTATCAGCGAAGCAGCTCCTGATGATGTGGCAACAATAGAAAGAATTATGCTGGATGTTATTGAACGGGAAGAGGCAAACAAGTGGCTGAGAAGATAACGGATGACGGATGACAGACGACGGATAGCGGAGAAAATTGAAGGAGAATTTAAGATGCTACGGAAAACAACAATCGCGGCGATAACAGTCGTGCTGGCTGTCTGTGCGGGCTGTGAGTCACAAGCGCAGAGTAAAAGAGCTGCCAGGCAAAGATGGGACAAGACGTCCGCTCGAATAAAGCTAATGCTCGCACAGCAGCAGGCAGAAGCGGGAAACTATGACCGGGCGGTCAAAGCCGTACAAGAGTGCCTTAATACCGACCCTAACAATGCTGCTGCTCGGGGGCTGTACGGAAAGCTGCTTCTGGGAAAAGGGCGTCGCGACGAGGCAATTGGGCAGCTTGGTCTTGCTCTCGAATTGGACAAAAAGCTTCACGAAAGCTGGTACTGGCTGGGTGTAGCCGTAGAGGAAAGCAGAAAATACAAAAAAGCTTACACGCTTTACAAAATGGCCTTGTTGCTGGAACCCACAAACGTCGATTACATCCTTGCCGTTGCCGACGTACAGACTGCTCTGAATAATCACTCCGAGGCCGAGAAGCTGCTGACCCGGAAGATGTCGGCCCTGCCGCGCGATGTGTCGTTGAAAGTCGCAGCGGCGGAATTGATGGGCCGGACGGGAAAAAACGAGCGGGCTATCGAGCTTTACAAGCAGGCAATGCTTATGACAGGCGATAATGGTGACATAGCTGAAGCGCTTGGGTATTGCTATGTATTCAGCGGCAAGTGGAACGAGGCGGCAGAGATTTTTGATAGCCTGTTCAAGCAGTGCCGGGATGAACAGAAAAAGAAATTGTATCTGCAGGTGACGGCACTGTGCAGTATGAACGGCGGCCAATATGGCAGGGCTGTTAATTGCTACAGTCAATTAAGCGTCGAGGAAAGGGACAACGCTGATATTTGGGTGAAAATGGGTCAGGCGGCATTGGGTGCAGGTGCGCCAAAGAGGGCGTTTACGTGTGGGCAAAAGGCGTTGGCTCTGCAGCCGGGCTATACTGATGCGATTGCTCTGATTGGCTGCGCCCAATATGCCGGCGGCAATTACGCTGCGGCGCTCAAGAGCTTTGAAAAGGTAGCGGCGGACAGGAAGAACGCGGGTTTTTCCTGGCTTATGAGGGCAAGATGCTACGAGCAGCTCGGCCAAACGTACAAGGCCGAACGAGCATATAAAAGGGCACGGGAAATAAATCCCACCAGTGAATTGGGAGATTTCCTGGCCAAAGGAAAAGACATCCGGGATTGGTGATTATCGGCTGGAAATTAAATCGTAAATTGAGGGTTGAAAAAGAACAGGAGTTGTTGGTTTGAAGTTCAGAAGAAACTTATATGCGATAGTCACAGGTGTTGTGGCAGTTAGTCTGCTCACAGGGGGCCTCGCCGTGTGGCTGGACTCTGGCACGGAAGAGGGTTGGCGTTTTGCCGGCTATGTGCAACGGGCCCCCATTGTGCCGGTGTGCTGCGTTATTGGGGCTGTGGGTGTGATTTGGCTTGGCTGGCATTGGCTGAGGCTGGCTGCAGGAATCACGTCCATAGCCCGGCGGCTCAAGAAAGGAACTGCCGATGGGCGATTGCCGGTTGCCGATTGTAAGTCGAAAATTGGAAGCCGGAAATCGCAAATCAGCAAAATCGGCGAATTGAGTGAGGCGATTGCAGAGCGAATTGATAGTTACTCTAATGTAATAGGTGAGCTCGAAAAGCAAATCGAGGATTTGCAAATTCAGATTCAACTAACACAGCGGCAGAAAAGAAATATTGAGGCGATTATATACAGCATCCGTGATGCCGTTATCGTGATTGACGAATTTGACAGGTTATCGATGGCAAACGAGGCGGCCGGCAGGCTTTTCAATTTTGATTTCAGGGCTTCGAAGCAGAGACCCATTGACGAGCTTGTCTGTAGCGAAGAGGGGGACGCAGGTAAAAATGAATTTGTAGATTTTCTGCGCCAAACCAGACAAAGTAAGGGACGGGCAACGAGACGGGAAATCGAATTTTCAAAAATGGGAACGCCGGAAGACGGTTCCGGCTTTCGCGGGGACGGCCCTGTGAAAACAGGGGCAAGAACTTTCGATTGTATTGTTTCGTGTGTTTACGACGAGAGGGAGCAGGTTAGTGGGGTCGTAGCGGTGCTGCACGATATTACGCGTGAGAAAGAAATATCACAAATGAAAAATGATTTTGTAAGTCACGTCTCGCACGAATTAAAGACGCCCCTTGCTTCTATCAACGCCTATTCGGAAATGCTGCTTGACGGCGAGGCGAGAGACAGCCGGACGAGAAAAGAGTTTTACTCGGTGATTCAAAGTCAGGCACAAAGGTTGAATCGGCTGATTGAAGACATTCTGAATACTTCACGAATAGAGTCGGGCCTGATAAAGGTGGAAAGGGCGCCTGTCAGCTTGACAATATTAATAGAAGAGCAGTTGCAAATGATAAAAAGTTACGCTGAAGAAAAGAATATCGAGATTATTGCACAAAAGCCGATTGTTTTCGACCAGGTGCATGCAGATAAGGATATGATTTCGCAGGTTATCGTCAATCTGCTAAGTAACGCCGTTAAGTACACTCCCGGCGGGGGTTCGATAAAAATTGAAACCGAGGTTGATGAAATCGCAGACGTAGCACGAGTTAGCATAACTGATACGGGAGTTGGAATTCCCGAAGATGAAATCGAACATGTCTTTGATAAATTTTACAGGGTTGCGGCAAACGAAAGTTGCGCAAAAGGGACAGGGTTGGGACTTAACCTTGTTAAACAAATAATCGAAAAGGTTCACGACGGCCGGGTGTTTGTTGCAAGTGAGCCCGGCATAGGGAGCACTTTTGGCTTTGAGCTGCCTCTGGCAAGGACGGGAGCAGTCGAAGCAGTGTAAAACAGCGGATAGTAATAGCGGGTGGGAAAAAACCATACGCTATACGCTAAACGCCAAGAATTGGGGAGGCAAAACAATGGCGGAAAAGAAAGTTTTAGTTGTGGACGACGAGATACATATCGTTCACGTGGCGGCGATAAAGCTTCGTAATAACGGTTATGAGGTTATAACGGCAGGGAACGGCGCTGAGGCCTTTGAGCTGGCTTGCGCAGAGAAGCCGGATATTATCGTTACGGATTTTCAGATGCCGGTTATGACGGGACTGGAGCTTGTGGAGAAAATTCGGCAGAACGAGGAGACAAAAGATATACCGGTGATTCTGCTGACAGCGAGAAGTTTTGCTATTTCGAAAGAGCAGCAAGAAGATTTGCAGATATCGTGGTGTCTTAGCAAGCCGTTCAGCCCCAGGGAGTTGTTGGAAAACATCGAAGATATTCTATATCGGAGGGCGGTAGTTAATCGTGAGGCGTGAAGCGAGATACGAAATACGAGATGCAAAATACGAAATTGGATACAATCAGGAAAAGTTTAAGTTCGCCACAACTACGTAAGTTTGAGAGGTTTGCCGGTAAGGTAAATAAATTCGGCGTTAATTTTGCAGTTTGCAGCGCCGATGGCGAGCTTGTCTTGCTGTGCGGGGAGGCTAAATTCAAAAGCCGCCGCAAACACTTAATAGAGGCAAGCCGGCGAGCTTTAAGCAAAGAAGGTGAAGGAAGCTGCATCGGGACAGAGACGCAAGTTTGCCGATTTGGTGAAGCAAATCCGGTTTTGGCTGCCGTTCTAAAACGTGGTGGCGAGGCTGTTGGAGCAGCCCTGATTGACCTCGATACCGGATACTCGATGGTGGATGCCGGATGCTCGAATCGAGAATCGATTTTGAGTGAGATGCTCGGACTTTTAGCGGAGAATTTTCAAGCCGAGACAGAAGCCGAGGAACAAATTGAAATGGTCGGCACTGAGCTGGCGCAAACATACGAGGAGCTGGTGCTGCTTCACAAGCTCAGCACAAGTATGAAAGTTACCAAGCCGGACGCCAACTTTCTGCAAATGGCTTGTGACTGCTTAACCGAGATTGTCTCCGTCGAAGGTATCGCAGTAGCGCTGGAAAAGACTATAGAGAACGAAAAGCAGTTGGTTGTGACCGCCGGGTCGGGATTGATAGATATAGATGAGCGGATAGCAGCTGTCTTACACAGCCGGTTGGTGGAGGAAATAAACAGCGGTAAAGAGGCACTGCTGGACAGCGAAGTGGATTCGCCTTTCAAATATGATTGGCCGGGCAACATAAAAAATATTATTGCGGTACCTTTATTCGGTAAAGACGGGGTGGAGTCCCATTTTGTAGAAATAGAAAGAGCTCAAAATGACAGCTGCATAATAGGGCTGATGGTTGCAATAAACAGAATCGACAAGCAGGATTTCGACAGCACCGACGTAAAACTATTTAACTCGGTGGCCAATGGGTGTGCGGTGTTTGTCGAGAACGGCAGGCTGTTCAAAGACCTTGGAGAATTATTTATAGGCTCGTTGAAGGCACTGACAAGCAGTATCGATGCCAAAGACCCATACACGCGCGGACATTCTGAAAGGGTTGCATTTATCTCACGATGGCTTGCAGAGAGGCTCGCCGAGGAAGAGGCATTGGAAGAGGACCAAATACACAAGATTTATTTGGCTGGATTGCTGCACGATATAGGAAAAATAGGAATAGACGAAGCGGTATTATGCAAGAAGGGTAAACTAACCGAGAAAGAGTTCAGCCGTATAAGAAAGCATCCGTCGATAGGGGCAGGTATTTTACGTGAAATAAAACAAATGCGTGATATCGTGCCGGGCGTACTGTGTCACCACGAGCAGGTCGACGGCAGGGGATATCCCGACGGTTTAGTCGGCGAGCAGATACCCTTGACAGGCAAAATTGTCGGATTGGCGGATAGTTTTGACGCAATGACATCGAAACGGACTTACAGAGGCGCACTGACCGTAGAACAAGCACTGGCGGAAATAGAGAAAGGATTGGGCACGCAGTTTGACGAGAAAGTCGGCCGAGTATTTATCAACAGCGACGTCTATCAGCTCTGGGACATTATGCAGGGTAGTTTCAGCGAAATTTATGGGAGAAGCAGTTCCGTAGAATATGGCACTGCTGCTGTGGGGACTCTAATCGGATGAGAATAAAGACACAAGATTATAACAATGTTACGGTCGTTGAATTGCAGGGCGAGCTGGACGGTGATTTCGTTGAGCTGTTCCAAAATACAATCACCGATATAATTGCCGCACATAAGGCCAGCATTGTGCTTGATATGAGCGGCGTGGGGTTTATTGATAGTGAGGGATTGGAAAAATTGTTGTGGTCGCGGGACTACTGCAGTGAGAATAAATCCGAGCTTAGATTAGCGGGGCTTGATGAAAACTGCGCAAAGATTTTGGAAATCACCCGGCTTGAGAATGAATTCGACCGCTACGCAGAACTTACCGAGGCGGTAAAGAGTTTTGCATAATGAGTTCGTGGTTCATTGTTCGTAGTCTATAAGCGGCGGGGTACGAGCATCGAGTATCGAGAATCGAGAATCGAGAATCGAGTATGAGTAAAATAGCGGTGGAAAACAAAATGCAGCTTGGGCAGCTGCTGCTGGCGCGCGGTGTTGTGACGGCTGAGCAGATTGAAAAGGCACTGGCTGAACAGAAAGAGAAGGGACACCGCAGGCTGCTCGGCGAGCTTCTGGTGGAGATGAATTATTGTACGGAAAATCAGATAGCCTCGGCGCTTGCAGAGGCGTACGGTGTGCCTTATGCGCAGGTTAGTCCGAAAATATGTGACGCAAAGACGCTTGAGATTTTGCCGAGGGAATTTCTCGAAGAACATATCGTATTGCCGCTGTTTAAGGTTGGAGATGGACTTACGGTGGCGGTGAGCGAGCCGACGAACGTATTTTTGATGGATGAAATAGAGCGCATAAGCGGCTGTAAGGTTCAGGTAGTCTGTTCGACGACCAGGGATATCAAGGCCACGATGCAAACATATCTGCCGGCGGCCAATGTCTTTGTCATTGACGATATTATCGATGATGAGGGACTGGAAGATTTTACGCTGATAGAAAATATCACGGAGGATATAAGCAATCTTGAGGAGATAGCCGGCCAATCCCCGGTTGTAAAACTGGTCAACTATTTGCTTTATAACGCCGTGCGAGAGAACGCCAGTGATATTCATATCGAGCCGGACGATAAGAAACTGCGGGTCAGATACAGAGTCGATGGCAGGATGTATGAGAAGATACGTCCGCCCCATCAGATGCATTCGGCCATTGTTTCGCGCGTCAAGATTATGGCTGAGCTGGACATTGCTCAGCGACGTCTGCCGCAAGACGGCGGGATTCACGTTTTAATAGAAGGCAGGCCAATCGATTTGCGAGTATCCGTCATGCCGGGCAACTTTGGCGAAAAGGTAGTTATCAGAATTATCGACCCGCAGAAGGTGCTTTTCAATCTTGAATCGCTTGGATTTGCCTATGAAAACCTGCAGCTATTCAGGGAAGTAATACAATCTCCGAACGGCATAGTTTTGGTGACAGGGCCGACCGGTTCGGGAAAAAATACCACCCTTTATGCGGCACTTACCGAGTTAAATAGCGAAGAGATTAACATCTGCACGGTTGAAGACCCGGTCGAGTGCAATATAGCGGGTATAAATCAGTTCCAGGTGAACAAAAGTGCCGGCTTTGAATTTTCGACGGCGCTGCGAAGTTTGTTAAGGCAGGACCCGGACATAATAATGGTTGGCGAGATTCGGGATGAAGCGACAGCCAATATCGCGGTTCAGGCGGCTCTAACGGGCCATCTGGTTCTGTCAACTCTGCATACAAATGATGCACCCGGAGCGGTAACGCGTTTGCTGGATTTGAACGTTGCCCCTTATCTTGTAAGTGCTTCACTGATTGCGGTTTTAGCTCAGCGATTAGTACGAAAGATATGCCCGAATTGTAAGACAGAGTATGAGCCGTCCGTGAGTATAAAAAAGGTGGTTGAAAGGTTGAGCGGTGAGGCCGTGAAATTCTATCGCGGGGTAGGTTGTAAAAAATGCCGGAACACCGGCTATGCCGGCCGAATCGCCATTCACGAACTGCTTGTGCCGAATGAGGAAATTATGGAAATGATTAATGAACAGGCAAGTTTGAAAAAATTGAGAGCCAGGGCGCTTAAAAGTGGAATGGCTCCTTTGCAATTAGATGGGATTGAAAAGGTAAAGGCGGGCATTATATCCATCGAGGAAGTATTGAGAACAACCGAAGCAATGGACAATGAGAATGGCCGTTGACAATTGAAAGTTGGAAAACTGATAAATGTCTGTGTCAACAACAGAAACTACAGAAAAGGTTGATTTTACAGGTGAGCGGGGTCCCACAAAGCCCACAGGTTCTCAAACGCAAAATGAGCGTCTCGCGGCCCGGTCACAAGCTGCAGTCCCGGCACGCCGGCAGCTCTATACGGCAAAGGTAAAACAAGCGGAGCTGATACTGTTCACGACGCAGCTATCAGTGATGCTTGACAGCGGGGTGGTGCTTAGCGATGCTCTGGATGCTATTGCAGAGCAAGCCGAGCAAGGCACATTTAAGATGATAATTATGGATGTGGCGGAAACGGTCAAGAGCGGTGAAAATTTTTCAGAAGCGTTGGCCGGCTACCCCAAAGTTTTCAATTCGATGTTTATCAGTATGGTCAAGGCCTCGGAAGCGTCCGGAAAAATGGCGGAAATGCTCAAGGTGCTCAGCGGCTATCTAAACTTCGAAGCCGAAACCCGTAAACGCATCAAAGGGGCGCTTACCTATCCATTTATAATGGCGATAATGGCTGTGACAGCGACCGGGACGCTGATGTTCTTTGTTTTGCCGAGGTTTACGAAAATTTATGAATCCAGAGGAGCTGCGCTGCCAAAAATTACTCAAATACTGGTTAGCTTCAGCAAAATATTGGGTGATTTCCAGGTGATGACGGCTATCGTGACAGTGGTGATATTAGTGTCAATGGCATTATATTACTGGGCTGGCACGTTAGCTGGCCGGCGGGTGATAGATTTTATAAAAATCCGCACACCTGTGCTGGGCACGATGTTTATCGATATGGTAGTAACCCGCAGTATGCGCATTATGGCCACAATGGTCAATACGGGCGTGAGCCTGCTGGACTCGATAGAAGTGATGCAGGGCTCGTGTGAAAATTACTATTTTCAGCAGCTCTGGGCGGGGACGGACGAAAAGATTCGCGACGGCTACCAGTTGTCAGAGTCGATACTGATTTCGGCGGGCGGCGAAGCGGGCCGAACACGGTTAATCGCACCAGGGATTATCCAGATGCTCCGCGCAGGGGAAAAGAGCGGCAAGCTTGGTGAAGTCTGTGATAAAATATCGGTCTTTTACGAAAAAAAGCTCGAAGCTTCAATCAGGACCGTTACTGCTCTTATTGAACCGCTAATGATAACAATTCTCGGCGCGATTATCGGAACTATTGCGATAGCACTGCTATTACCGGTATTTAGAATTTCGAGCGTAATCGCACACTAACTTAACTACCTTGTGTTGCTATAAACGGCTTGACGGGTGGCAGCCTCAAGCGCAGCTTGGGGATGGCTCGTTGCTCTTATAAAGCGCAACATTTAATTACAATTGGTATTAATTGCCGATTGCCTGAACCTCCCCCATGCCTGCCCCCTTGTTTAGAGTGTCGTTTACTCTAAGGGGGTCATTCCCACCCCCCGGCAATCTCAAACATTAATCAATAATCATTCATCATTAATCTTTTTTATGGTCATTGCGAGGAGCGAAGCGCTGGAAGTCCGGCCTTGGACGGAACGCGGCAATCTAAACCGCTGTCATCCTGAGCGAACGCGAAGAATCTCCAAAACATTTAAATATCCTCAAACAAAAGTCAACAAAAAAACGGCCAAAAATGAACTTTTTTTGGTCATCCTGCCGGTTTATGCCGTTATGTTTACCCCCGCCACCTGTGGGCGGGGTCATTTTTTTAACCGAACCCGAAGGCCGTTTGGGGGTCCTTTTACATGAATCCTTCTTTTATGAGAGGCTTGATACATCTAAGATCTTTGTCTGATTCTGTTTCAGCGCCTTTATTGCACCAAAGCCCTGAATCATTGTTAACAGTATAAGTATTCGGAAGACAACCGATGCTACCAAGAATACTCGGGGCAGGTCCTGACGGAAAATAATTGCAACGACCATATCGATAGCAAGTATTCCCACAACTATGGCCAAGACAGTCATTGACCTTCGCATTATGAAAAAAGCAAGCACGAGAAAGAGACAACCTATGACAACAGGCCAAATACCCGCAACAGGAATGTTCCATGATTTAGTTTGAAACTGTGAACCGATTAGCCCGAATACAATATTCACTCCTCCGATGAGAAATGTGACTTTGTAAGCAAAACCCAACCGCTTAGCGGGTTCCGGACCCGGAGATGGAAGAGGCTGGCCGTCTTTGAGGATACTGATGAAAGGAAATATGGACTTACGTTCCAATTGCACCTTTAGAGAAGTCCCATCTTCAAGCCGAAACTCTTTTCCTTCCTTCAGTTGCTCACTGTCGGCTATCGAGCCGATTAAGTTTCCGTCCAGTCGAACCGTAATCTCGTTCCAGTTTCCTTTCCATGAAACTTCAAGCCTTTTTGGTCCGCCCTTTTCTAAGGCGTACTTAATTTTCGCCATATCTTTTTTCCCCTACCATTTAATACTTGCGAATTCAATGATTATACAGTCTGCATAAGCAGTTCCCGTTGCTTCTTCAATATTTATCCGCCTATGGCGGATTTATCCTGAGCTGGTCGAAGGACTCGTCCAATTTAGCCGACTATCAACAGAGCTATGTAGGGAATAAGATTGAACACAAAGACCAATATCTTGTATAGTCCGATGAATGAGTATATCGCCACGTTGAAGGTTTCTCGAGAAATGGAAAACCATTTGCTGTATATTCGGTAGACCCAGTCTCCGGCACAGAGACACATCAGCGACGAGAGAACCAGCAATGCAAAGTTTAGAATCGTACACCACATAAAAAATGCTGTTAGTGTCTGAATATCCATGATATTTCTCTTTTATCTTTCTGCATCCAACAATTATTATATCCGCCCGAGGCGGACATAAAACGCCAAACACAGACTGTTTCTGCCTTTATAATAAGTTTCCGCTCGTCGGGGCGGAGCCTGCCATAGCATGGTTGCTTCTTCAATTCCCGCCAATTCTAAAAATCCGCCCGTAGGACTTCCACAATTTTGCACTTTCCACTTTAAATTTTTACTTTATTATAGATTCCGCTCACGGATGCATCACGCCTTTAGCGACAGAAAATAACACAAAAGAAGGGAAAAGGCAAAGAGAAAAAAGTGAAGTCAATTTTGAATTTTTGTCATTTAAATTTGTCCATCGACTCCGCTCAGGATGGTGAGCCTGTCGAACCATTTAGGATTTAGAGCCTACGATTTAGGATTTCTTACGCCCCATCCCCTTATTTGCCGGAAAAAAGCAGTCATTTTCCATTTTAACCATTTATTATTGCAGAAAAGGCTTGCAAACATGGTAATAGCTAATTAAAATAGTAGGTTTAGTCAATTGTGAAGCGTATCTCGAACGGAATGCGGAATACGGAATACAGAGAACCAGGAAGGGATTTGCCTGAAAAATGTTAGCTAAGCAGAAAAAAGAGAAAATTATCGGCGATTTTGAGACGCACGAGGGGGACACCGGCTCGCCCGAAGTGCAGATTGCACTGTTGACGACAAGGATTAATGAACTTACCGAGCATCTCAAGATTCATCGCAAAGACCACGCCTCCAGGCGCGGCCTGCTGAAAATGGTCGGGACAAGGTCGGCACTGCTCAAGTATATAAGCAAAAAAGACGTCAAGCGTTATCGAGAAATTATATCCCGGCTCGGCTTAAGGAAGTAGATGAGTCCAGCACTAAAAACGGCTGAGCAAAGCTCTTTTAGTGCTGGACGGATAGAGGAAAGTATATGTTCGATGTATGTAGAGTGGAAAGACAAATTGGGGGCAGAACCTTATCAATCGAAACCGGCAAAATTGCCAGGCAAGCTGACGGAGCAGTCGTAGTTCAATATGGTGACACACTTGTTCTTATTGCTGCGGTAACGGCGCCGCCCAGAAACGAGGACATTGATTTTTTCCCGCTGACTGTTGAGTATCGCGAGAAGCACAGTGCAGCGGGGAAATTTCCGGGCGGTTTTATTAAGCGCGAGGGAAGGCCAAGCACCAAGGAAATTTCAACGGCGAGGCAAATTGATAGACCCATTCGCCCCTTGTTTCCCGAGGGTTATCTTCAAGAAGTGCAAATCACAGCGAACGTTTTAAGCGCGGACCGTGAAAATGACCCCGATATTCTGGCAATGATAGGTGCCAGTGCGGCACTTACGATAAGTAAGATTCCGTTCTTAGGGCCCATTGGGGCCTGCAGATTAGGCAGAGTAAACGGAGAATTTGTAGTTAATCCCACGCATAAGCAGATTGCCGACGGAGACCTGAATCTGCTCCTCGGCGGCCGCAAAGAAACGATGAATATGATTGAAGTCGGCGCCAAGGAGCTGCCGGAAAAGGTTGTCGCTGATGCTATCGCAACGGCACAAAAAACCGTCCGTCAGGTTTGTGAAATGATTGAAGAGCTTCGCGCAAAGGTCGGTGTCGAAAAGGAAATTCCCCTCGTAGAAATCGACGGGCAGCTCATTTCAGAAATTCGTTCGCAGATAGCAGATAAACTTTTGCGAATCAAGCAAATACCGGGCAAGCAGGAGCGTAATACGGCTGTGGAGGAACTACTTGAGCAGGTTAGGGCCAAATACTGTCCTGATGAGGATAGTCCGCAGTTGCAAAATGATACTGCCCCCAAATACAACAAGGCAATTCTCAGGCGAATCCTTGAAAAGATAGAGGGCGAGGTTGTTAAGAAACTGCTTTTAGAAGGCAAACGGGCCGACGGAAGAGGCTATAATGATATACGTCAAATTACGTGCGAAGTAGCTATTTTACCCAGGACTCACGGCTCAGCATTATTTACGCGCGGGGAAACACAGGCACTGGTGAGCGTAACGCTTGGTACCATCAGGGACGCACAGATTATAGATGGCTTATTGGATGAGTACATTCAAAACTTTACGCTGCATTACAATTTTCCACCGTATTCTGTCGGCGAGGTACGACCAATGCGCGGCCCCGGCCGAAGAGAAATAGGGCACGGTGTCCTTGCCGAAAAGGCATTGGTACAGGTAAGACCGCCGGACGATAAATTCGCTTATACCATCAGGGTAATCTCGGATATTACAGAATCGAACGGTTCCAGTTCAATGGCTTCGGTCTGCGGCGGAATATTAGCTCTAATGGACGCAGGCGTTCCAATCACAAAACCCGTCGCTGGCATATCAATCGGTATGATTAGCGACGAAAACAGCCGATACGAATTGCTGACCGATATACTTGGTGAGGAAGACCACTTCGGCGAAATGGATTTCAAAGTTGCCGGGACCGTTGACGGTATTACCGCGATACAGCTTGATATCAAAGCCGAGGGATTGGCCCATAGTATTATGGTCGAGGCTTTGGAGCGGGCAAAAACGGCTCGGCTGGAAATTCTGAAGATTATGGCCCAGACCATTAGCGAATCCAGGCCTGAATTAAGTAAATATGCACCCAAGCTGATAAGTATAGAAATCGACCCTGAATTTATCGGCAAAGTAATCGGTCCGGGCGGCAAGATGATTAAGGGTATTCAGGAACAGACCGACACAACCATCGAAATCGAAGAGGATGGGACTATTTATATAAGCTGTGTCGGCGGCGACGGCTACCTCAAGGCAAAAGAGATTATCGAAGCAATGACGCAGCCGCCGGTAGTGGGGCGGATATATGAGCAGTCAAAAGTGGTGTCTGTGAAAGACTTTGGAATATTTGTTGAAATCATACCGGGTGTTGAAGGCCTGTGCCATATTAGCGAACTAAAGGATGGTTTCGTAAAAAACGCCGGCGATGTTTGCAAAATAGGCGATTTGACACCGGTAAAATTAATATTGATTGACGACCAGGGTAGATTAAAACTTTCTCGCAAAGCCGCTCTTGCTGAGCTGAGCAAGAAGGCCGAGCAGAAACCGGTAGAAAAAAAATAATAATATTGGTGGGGGTGGGCAGACCAAAAGAGATTAACCGCACCTGTCCCTGCGCAACCACAGGTGCAGGCAGGGGACGCAAAGAAAGCTGAGAAAACATTAAAATTAAAGTCAGCGGACTCGACGGTGAAAATAGGTGTTGAAGAATTAGGCAAGTTGACGGGCGAGCTTGCCCACGAGATCAAAAATCCCCTATCGACTATCAAAATTAATCTGAAGCTGATAGCCGAAGAGCTGGAGAGTTCAAATTTAGATAAGACTGACCAGAGGTTCACAAGGGCGCTGAGGAAAATAGCTGTTATACAAAAAGAAACGGATAGACTTGAGCAGATTCTCGACGGCTTCCTGCGCTATGTTGGCAGGACCGAATTACAGTTGGCAAGTGTTGATATAAACTCACTTATCAGTGATATGATTGATTTTTATTCGCCCCAGGCGCACAGCCATTCGATAATCATCCGGCAGCAACTGTATGACAAGCCACTTGTTTGCAAGGCCGACGAAAGTATGCTAAAACAAGCAATATTGAATTTGTTTATCAACGCACAGCAAGCTATGAGCGATGGTGGGGAGCTGCTAATCAGGACAGACCGACGAAGGAAAGATGTGGTGATTCAGATTACCGATACCGGGCAGGGTATTGCCCCTGACAAATTGCCCAACATTTTCAATATTTATTATTCGTCCCGGTCGCAGGGAAGCGGATTAGGTTTGCCGACGGCAAAAAAGATTGTCGAAGCGCATAACGGTACGATAACCGTTGACAGCGAGCCGGGCAAAGGGACATCATTTACCATAAAGTTGCCCCTCCGGAAGCGGTAAGGTATCAATTTGATGAGTAGTGATATTGTAGTTTTGGTTGTTGACGACGAGCGTGACCACGCCGACGGAATTGCCGAGGCGCTTGAGAAGTTGTGCGCAAAAGCGATTGCTGTTTACACCGGCAAAGACGCGCTGGAAATCCTCCGCGAGCAAACAGTCGATGTTGTTGTTACCGATTTGAAATTGGGCGGTGATATTGACGGGCTGGCCATACTCGAGGAGGCCAGGAAGCATAACGGCAGGACGGAAGTGATTTTGATAACCGCTTATGCAACCATTGATACCTGCAAAGAAGCAATAAGGCGGGGGGCATACGATTATCTTGTAAAGCCGATTGATATTAACCAGCTTCGTACACTCGTGGGCCAGGCGAGTCGAAAAGCTTCGGCTGCAATTCAGCGTGAAAAACAGAAGCCCACAACAGGTAAAGAGCGTTTCGAATTCGAGGGTGTGCGGGGTACGAACCCCACAATGGAGGGTATATTCGAGGTTCTGCGGCGTGTGGCACCAACCAATATATCCGTCCTGATTGAAGGACAATCCGGGACGGGCAAGGAGCTGTTGGCAAGGGCGATTCATAATAATTCGCCGCGTCGGGACAAGCCATTTCGGCCAATAAATTGTGCCGGCCTGAGCGAAACTTTGCTCGAAAGTGAATTGTTCGGCCACGTCAAAGGTGCCTTTACCGGCGCAACCGGTGACAGAAAGGGATTGTTCGAGGTAGCTGATAAAGGGACACTGCTTCTGGATGAAATCGGTGATATGGCGCCGAATATGCAGGCCAAACTGCTGCGTGTTCTCGAAGATGGTATTGTTATACCGGTGGGCTCTCATAAACCGACCGTGGTGGATGTCCGCATCATTAGCTCAACAAACCATGATTTGACGGAGCTTATAGAAGAGAAAAAATTCAGGCAGGATTTGTACTTTAGAATCAAGGGGGTGAACATTTCTGTGCCGGCCCTGCGCGACAGGGCGGAAGATATGCCGGCTCTTACAGAATATTTTATCGAAGAAGCCACTGCGGAAATCGGCTCGGCGGTTACCGGCATAACCGATGCAGCGCAGACGGCCCTTACGAATTATGATTGGCCTGGTAACATTCGGCAGCTTCGAAACTGTATCAGGACGATGGTTGTAATGTGCGATGCCGATATGCTCGATGTCCAGGACATTCCTCCAGAGATATATCAGGTGCGGCAGTTGGCTGCCCCCACTGCTGGTTTGCACCAGCAAACCGTGGGGGGAGATTTAGCAGGTGTGTCGCTGAATGAGCTGGAGAAGCAAGCTATAATGGACACATTGGCCAAAACGAAAGGCAACCGTGAAAAAGCCGCGAAAATCTTAGGCATCGGCGAAAGAACGCTATATCGCAAAATCAAGGAATACAATCTTTAGCGTGACCCGTGACTCGTGGCTTGCCAGTTGAGTCCGCCGAAGGCGGATTTCATTGATTTTTCGGCCAAAATGATATATTTTCACACCTCTCGCGAAATTTTTTACATACATATCTCCTTATAGCTTCTGTATTTAGCGCAAATCTTCAAAAATAATTGAAAATTCCCCAAAAAAATGCTTGCTTTGTGTAAATAGTGCCGTTATTTATAGCATAGTTTTGTATTTATTGTAAAGGGTCAATATTATGGTAGAAAAAGTCGTAGATATGGAAAAGAACAGCCAGGAAACAAGAAGCGAACGCTTTAGACGTGTTGCTACCAGGCGGACAAACAACATATTAAGGCAAATACAGGTCTTGGGTAACTGTTCAAACAAAAGCTCTTATTCATATACTGAAGAAGATATTAGAAAGATTTTTTCTGTCATTGAAGGAGAATTACGCGCTACAAAATCCAAATTCACCAACAGAAAGAAGAATGCCTTCAAATTATAGTAATTGAACTCTGCTTTGGTTTTAAGCAAAGGAAAATTTATGCATAACGAATTATCAAATATAGATATTGCATTGTTTGCTTTGTATAGATTAGGTGGCATCTCAAGAAAAGTTCATACAGAACACATTGCTTGGGAAGCATACCAACTTGCTAAAGGAAGGTTTTCGTGGAGATTACCAGAGTTCAGAGAAAAATTCCCAGATAAATCACCCGTGCGTTTTGCGCTCGAACAGGCAAAAAAGAAAGAACATGGAAAGATAGTCACTGGTAGAGCAGGCGGAGACATCAATCGTCCCGAACTTGAAGGTTGGTGTTTTACTCCTCAAGGTGCAGAATGGATAAGGAAAAACGAGAGTCGCATTGCAAAAGCTCTAGAGCAAAAAGCACCTAATTTACGAAAGCTTGAGGCTGATAAATTTGTGAGAAAGTTAAGGGCTGATACTTGCTTCAGGCACTTTCAACTAAAAGGAAACTTAGAGGAAGTTTCATCATATATGTTTACAGATATGTTGGGTTGTGCACCAGATGCATCTAGCGCCGAGAGTTGGAAAGTCCAAACGGCCAAATATGCTGGGACAACATTGAATTTTTTGCGATTCTAAAGTGGCCAAAGCCCAAAAACGACGTATGGAAAAAGATGATGAGTGTTCAGTCTTCTTTTGCCACGAAAAAACCGCTCAAAATCAGACGTTGTGAGAAATGCGGGTTAGCTACGCCGCGGCTGGCGGGGCGACCAAAA
>JAUVYQ010000021.1 GCA_030603035.1 Phycisphaerae bacterium
AGTTGAAAAAGTATTTTAGCCACAGATTTCACAGATTACACTGAATTAAATATAGAAAGGGTTGTAGTAAAATTAATGGGTGAATACAAACACAAAGAATTAACCCACGACATTATTAATGCCGCGCATACAGTTCACAACGCGCTCGGATATGGTTTTTTAGAAAAGATATGTCATAATTCGTTGTTTATAGAGCTAAAGAAGAGAGGTTATCGGGTAGAATTTGAAAATCCTGTTGAAGTTCGTTATGACAACCAGGTTGTTGGGGAGTTTTTTGCCGACCTTCTGGTTGAAAACAAAGTGATAATTGAAGTCAAAGCTGCGGATAAATATGTCAGTCTTTTTGAAGCACAATTGCTGAATTACTTAAAGGCCACGGGACTCGAAGTGGGCTTAATTATCAATTTTGGCCTATCTGTTGAGGTCAAACGTATGGTCTTATAATGCAAAAGTACATCTGAGAAATCTGTGTAATCTGTGGCTAATTTATATTATGTCGCTCAAAGAGATTTTCTGTCAGGACAAAGCGATTGCTGTTTTGCAACGTGCTCTTGCCTCCGGCAAATTGGCGCACGCATATATCTTTGCCGGCCCGGAAGGTGTCGGCAAGTTCAAGACCGCTCGCGAATGGGCCAGGCTGCTGCTCTGCAAGAATCCCGTTGTAGAAGAAACAGACGCCGCCGTATTCGCCGACAGTTGCGACTCGTGCCAATCCTGCCGACTCTTCGAGGCCGGCTCACATCCCGATTTCAATTCTATCTATAAGGAATTGCTCGAATTCACCAAAGATAATAAAGGCAAAAAAACACCCGTTGATTTACCCATCGATGTCATTCGTGAGTTTCTAATTGCAAAAGTGCCGACCAGGCCAATGTTGTCGGAAAGGAAAGTCTTTGTCGTCAGCGAAGCTGAACGGCTGAATGCATCTTCACAAAATGCACTGCTCAAGTCACTGGAGGAGCCGCCCGAATACTGCTGTATCATCCTGCTATGCACCCGTATGGAACGGCTTTTGCCCACCACCAAATCAAGATGTCAGATAATCCGCTTCGCACCGATAGACGAAGACCGGATAATCGACAAATTGAAAGAGATGGATATCGAGCAAAAACAGGCCCGGTACTTCGCCCGCCTCTCTCAGGGCAGTCTGGGCCGCGCCTCTCAGTGGGCGAAGCTTGAACTGGCCGATGCAAATCTTTACCAGACCAAGAAAGAATTGGTGAACTCCCTGGCGAGACACGAACTTGCCGATGCTCTCGACCTCGCGCAGCAGTTTCTGGGCGAAAGTAAAAAGATCGCCGCCGCCTGGGCCGACCTCGATAAGACCACCAGCAGGACCGACATCAATCGAAGAGCCGCAAAGAGCCTCGTGCAAATAATCATATCGGCCTTGTACGATGCAATGAAACTAAATGTCACGGAAGGCAAAGGCCTTATCAATTTCGACCAGAAGGAGCAGATAAAAAAATTAGCCGGGCGTTTTGACACCGAGCAAGCCGCGGAGAAAATCGCCGATTGCTACAGGACGCTGCGCTGGATAGATTCGAGCGTTAACGAAAAGCTTATTTTCGAGCAGCTATTGTTAAACCTCGCTGTTTCTGATAAAATAACGGTTTCATAATTGATTATTGGTCATTAGTTATTGAGTAGAGCAGGTAGTTGAAATGCCGAAAGCCGCAGCAATAAAGCCCAGGCAGGCAAAAAATAAAAAAAATATGCTGGTCCGCTACGGCCGGATGAACACGCTCGGCTTCTTCGAGCACCACGAAACCAGGATACCCAAAGTGTTCACCCGCGTCGTGGTAAAAACCGACAAAGGCCTTGAATTAGGCCACCTCGTAGGCCAGCTCACCTCCTATAAAGCGGGACAATTTAAATTAAACAGCGACCAGATAAAAAAATACTTCGATGACAGCAATATCGACCTCTCTATCGACCAGACCGGTAAATTCGTTCGTTACGCCACCGCCGCTGATATAAGCGAAGAGCGACACCTGCAGAAACTCGCAGAAGAAGAGATGGAATATTGCAGGCGTTCCATCAAGGAGCTGGACCTGCCGATGAAGATAGTCGATGCGGAGCACATATTTGGCGGCGAACGCGTCATCTTCTACTTTATGTCTGACGGCCGGGTGGATTTCCGCGAGCTGGTAAAAAGAATCGCACAGGAGTACCAGACGAGAATCGAGATGCGTCAAATCGGCTCCCGCGATGAAGCCAAAATACTTGGCGATGTGGAAAGTTGCGGACAACAATGCTGCTGCCAGAGGTTTCTTAAAGTCTTAAAGCCGGTCAATATGCGAATGGCCAAGATGCAAAAGGCAACGCTTGACCCTTCGAAGATATCCGGCTATTGCGGCAGATTGAAATGCTGCCTGCGATATGAAGACAAAACTTACACCGAGCTTAAGAAACGACTGCCCAAAAAGAACACTAAGGTAAAAACCAAATACGGCGAAGGCAAAGTTGTCGACACCCAGATATTGACTCAGCTTGTTATGGTTGAAATCAAAGACGGCCTGAAAGTTGCTGTCGGCCTCGAGGAGCTTGAGGTAATCTCCTCACCTGCCGCCACAAAAAAGAAAAAAACCGTCGATGCGGCGGCGCCGGATGCCCAGGACGCACGAGACAGTACCCCAAAGAGCAGTGAGCAGGGCGCCAGGGAAGATGAGAAGGGTTCCCAAACGCAAAATGGCGCAGGGGTCCCAAAGCAGTAGTCGTTAAGGAAGAAGTATGCCTCGCAAAATCGTTGTAACATCAGCTTTGCCTTATGCAAACGGCCCGATACACATAGGGCATCTGGTTGAGTATCTGCAGACCGATATCTGGGTCCGCTTCCACAAAATGTGCGGCAGCCGATGTCTCTACTTCTGCGCCGATGATACTCACGGGACGCCCATTATGATAAGTGCCCGCGCCGCCGGCATAAGCCCGGAGGAGCTAATCGGGCAAATGCAAAAAGAGCACAAAGCGGATTTCGACGACTTCTACGTTGAATTCGATAATTATTATTCGACGCACTCACCTGAAAATAAGCATTTTAGCGAGCTGATTTTCAGCCGTCTGAACGAGGCCGGCTCAATCGTCAAACGAAACGTCGAGCAGACCTATTGCGAAAATTGCAAAATGTCACTTCCGGATAGGTTTGTCCGCGGCACCTGCCCGCGGTGCAAAGCCGAGCACCAGTACGGCGACTCCTGTGAAGTCTGCAGCGCAACATATCGGCCCACCGAGTTGATTAATCCCTATTGTGCAACCTGCCGGGCCAGGCCCACCCTGAAAATATCTGAGCACTACTTTTTCAAACTGGCCGACTTCGAGAAACAATTGAAGGCCCTTATCGCCGGGGGACATACACAAAAATCAGTGGCAAACAAACTCGATGAATGGTTCAAAATCGGCTTGAAGGATTGGGACATATCCCGCGACGGACCATATTTCGGCTTCAAAATACCCGGAGAGGAAAACAAATTCTTCTATGTCTGGCTCGATGCCCCTATCGGATATATGGCCTCAGCCAAAAACTACTGCGACAAAAACAACCTTGATTTCGACAAGGTCTGGAACAGCGACGAATACGAGCTCTATCACTTCATCGGCAAGGACATTGTGTATTTTCACGCACTTTTCTGGCCCGCAATGCTAATCGGCACCGGCTTCAAGACTGCCGACAAACTTTTCGTCCACGGCTTCTTGACCGTGAACAGCGAAAAAATGAGCAAATCCCGCGGCACCTTTATTGACGCAGGCACCTACATAAGACATCTGAACCCTGAGTACTTGCGATACTACTACGCAAGCAAACTGACCGGCGGTATTGAAGATATAGATTTGAGAACAGACGATTTCGTGAACAAAATTAATTCCGATTTGGTCGGCAAACTTGCAAACATCGCCTCTCGCTCCGGCCCGATGCTGACAAAAAAACTTGATTCCCAGCTTGGTCGATTAGACGAGAAGGGCGAGCAGTTAATCAATAAGCTCACCGCTGCGAAAGACCAGATTATCCGGGACTACGAGGGCCTTAATTATGCATCTGTGGTCCGAACAATTATCGCTCTGGCCGACGAGGCAAACCGGTACGTCGAACAGAATCAGCCGTGGGTAACTGTAAAAACCGATTTGGAAAGAACACGAACCACCTTAACCGCCGTAATAAATGCCGTGCGCATCCTGACAATTTACTTAAAACCCATCCTGCCGAAATATGCCGAAAAAGTGGAAAAATTTCTCAATATCGGTAAACTAAGCTTTGCAGATGTCGAAACGGTGTTGGCGAATCACAAGATAAACGAGTTTGAACGATTGGTTGAGAGGATTGATAAAGAACAGGTGAATGCGATGATAGAAGAAAGTAAAGAGGGACCCCGCCTTGCGGGAACCCAAACTCAAAGCCCCGAACCGGTGGCTGCAGCTCCGGTCGAGCCCATCAAGCCGGAATGCACAATTGAAGATTTTGCGAAGATTGATTTGCGAATTGCAAGAGTGGTAAAGGCCGAGGCGGTCGAAGGTGCCGACAAACTGCTGCATCTGGATTTGGATGTAGGCGGACTGCAAAGAAGCGTTTTAGCCGCCATCGCCCAGATTTACAAACCCGACGAGCTGACCGGTAAAATCGTGGTCTATCTGGCCAATCTAAAGCCCAGAAAGATGAGGTTCGGCCTGTCTGAAGGTATGATTCTGGCAGCCGACTCCGGCGGAAAAGATGTCTTTATGCTCTCTGTCGATGCCGGAGCAAAACCCGGACAAAGAGTTCTTTGATTAAAATTAGCCACGAAGCCACGAAGGCACAAAGAAAGAAAGATACCACACATGTAAATGTGTGGAGGAGAAAAAAGAAAGAGACCCCACACTTACGTGTGGGGAATATATCTTCGTGTCTTTGTGCCTTTGTGGCAGAAAAAGAATGAAGAAAACGCTCGAAAAAATTGCCAGAGAGGACGGCCGATTCTGCCCCCAGGCGGTTAAGTTTGTTTATGAGGGGCTCGGCTACACCGTCAAAAAAATTATTACCGAGCCCACCCACGTCCGTGGCCAAACACTCTGTGAGGGACTGAGGAAACTGGCCATTAAAAAATGGGGCAGATTGGCAATGTTGGTCCTGAATACCTGGGGCGTCAAGACAACTGGCGATTTCGGCGAAATCGTTTATCTGATGATAAAGCACAAATGGATGAGCGCCCAGCCAACCGATTCAATCGAAGATTTCAACGATGTCTACGATTTCAAAACCGTCTTCAAAGACCAATTCAAATTCTGAAACCGCAATTCGTGAATTGAGCCGCGAACAATGAGGCCCGCGCTCTGAAGTATCATTTGGGGGTAAAATAATACTGCAGGCCCGACATTATCATGTGTACGCCGATCGAAGCGATGAATAGGCACATCACTTTTGAAAATACCGTGCAAACCATTTTGCCGAGAATCCTGTGTATGGGCTGGATGAACCGCATTATAAGCCAGAGTATGCCAAAGACCGCCGCGATGGCAACTATTGCCTTTGTCGGGCCGGCCCTTTCGAGAGTCGTCAGGCTGGTTACCATTGCACCAGGGCCTGCCAGGAGCGGACAAGCTAACGGCACACAGCCAATCTCGTAAGGACTGAAAGTGCCCTCAATCATCACGGAGCGACGCAGCGAGCCGAATATCAGATGGTCGATAGCAATAATCAGCAGTAATATTCCCCCGGCAAGCTGCAAATCAGCTAACTGAATCTGGAAAACACGGCTCAGTACCCAATTGCCGGCAAATGAAAAAACCAGAAGGATAAGCACGCCGACGACCACAGCGATATTGAAGGCCTTTTGACTCTGACCATTGGGCGTATGCTCAGCAATGTGGAGCAATATCGGAATATTGCCTATCGGGTCGACAATGGCAAACAGTGCTAAAATCGCTTCAACATAGGACATTTTATTTTTATCACTTTCTTTAGTCTTTTATAACAGGGCCTTTTTGATAATCGGCTAACTTTGAGTCGAAGCTAAAGTGGATTTTTGATTCGTTTTCGCTGGAGGGCATAAGTCATGATAGGAGTTTCAAAAAAACAAAATCCCTCGATTCCGGGGGGGTGAAATTGGGTTTGATTGGGTTCGTTTTGGGTTTGTATTGGGTTTGTTTTGGCTTTGATTGGCTTTGTATTGGCTTTGATTGGGTTTGTATTGGGTTTGTTTTCACCGAGTTGACAATTGGCAATATTTTCATAATCCACTGTTATTAAAGAGGTTACGTTCATTTGCAATCCGCCTACGGCGGACAAGATTGGGTTTGTTTTGCATAAAAAGAGCTGATTTGTAGAGCGTTCTCGACAGATGTAGAGGACTGAGGACAGAAGACAGAGGGCAGAAGACAGATGACAGTTGACAGAAATTCGTGGTTCTTTGTTCATTGTTCGTTGTGAGTGGTAAAATGGGTAATTTGTTCATTGTTTAGGGATTACGAATCTTGGCCTGTTTTCGGCCGGGGGCAAAAAAAGACGCGCCTCCATAATTAGCGTGAACATGCACGCTTGAGACGAACTGTGGGGTGTTCTCGCCAGGATAAACAGGATTAACTCGTTGTGAGAAAAGGAGTAAAAAAAATTTTCAATTTTCCGATTTTAGGTTCCAACTACCCGCACTTTTGGTCGAAAAACCGCAAAAATCTTGCCTAAATTAACACAAAAAAGAATATTACCGCTGAGAACGCAGAGGGCGCAGAGAAAACGGACGACAGAGGACGGAGGACAGAGGACAGAGAGAGAAAAAAGTTTATCAGGTAATCAGGTAAACAGGAAGTGGACATCAGGGGAACAGGGATTTCGGAGATTGTCCACGCACCAAATTTAAAAAACAAAATTGGTGCGGGATCTGCGCTCATTCTGAGCTTGAGAAACTCTGGAGAAAATCCGAAGGGAAAACACAACAATCAGGTCTGAACCCACATTCACTGTTAATAGTTCTCTAATTTTGCTTCTGACGTATGGAATAACACTGTAATACCATTCTCATTTCTGATTTCGTCCAATCTTTCCCGAATTTTACTTGCAGTCTCTTCATCATTGCACCAGTAATAATCATCAAAAAGCATAAAAACAGCCCTTTTGGCTATCCCCAAATCTCTAATAGCAATCAATCTTTTTATATCCTCATTTATCACTGGAATTGGGCCCCCACGCTGAGCGCAATGGAAGCATTTTGCTTCAGCACATAACAAAAAACGATAAGGTCTATTCTCATAAGCAACTATCATGTCAACTTCAGGACATTTCCCAAGTCTTGCCCTTAATTCATCTAAACGATTTGCAAACACATAATCATCTGGAAAATTAATATGGTTAACCACTTTCTCAAAATGTATTTCGATATTCGAAAACAGGCTTTCTTTTTTCTCTTTCAGTATATCATAAAAAAACCTTCCAATATGAAACGTCAAATCTTTTTCATTCCAACAAATCCAATACGATTCCAAAGCGCCTGCTCTATCAACAATTGGAGGCCGCCATGAATCTTGATATCGAGGAGCCTTTGTGTCATAGTAACCACAAAACTTTCCCCAAGCTTCTACTAACATCTGTTCAATTTGAGTAACCATTTTTTGTAACCTCCTATATTAAATTGTTTACGCTTTGCCTCTTGTTTGCAAAAACAAACCACTCAAACCAACCAGGAATACTTTCACTGGTTGAGTGAACTTCAATTCGATTGTCAAAAGCCCTTTTTCCCTTTTTCAACCATTTTTGCTTCGGCTTCTTCAGAGGCAGAAAGGAGCTTTTTATACATATTATAAAGCGGTTCGATCGTAGGCATATACACGTAATTTAAAACATTAGGCATTCTTTCTTGAGGCTCTCTTTCTTCGAATTCCCGAGTAGCCCTAGAGGCAAGAAGCACTTTGGTGTTAGCACAGTTCCATTCTAACACATCTATCGAACATACTCCAAAACCCGTATAATTGCTCCGCGAGGTCTTATACACCAGAAATGGACGGGTAACATAGACTGGGCCCAAGGGATAGGGATCCAATGCGTTTCCTTGTTCTATCACGTCGACCATCTTGGGGTATATTAGACGACTGCCTCCATAGTGTGAATGTAATAACGGGGATCCATATTTCCTTGCTAAAATGGTATTCAATTTCTCCCCGCCACTCCCAAAAGAGTTGAACCTTATGCTGATTAAAAACGACCTTGGTTCATTTTGATGAAAAGTTGCAAAGAAGACCTGCATTCGACTAATCCCCTGAGCAGTCATATAATCGGGCAGTTTTCTACAATCTAACATAAATTGAGAATTGTACATATCATAATGTTCTTCAAGAACCGGATACCCAGCCCCTAAAAGGTGCACCAGTGCTGCCGGATATGCTACGCGTTCCTTGCCCTTATATATAACATCAAAAGACTTGATTTTATCTTCCTCTAATAATTTTAAGGCCCTTTCTTTCTCTGCAGAAGATATGTGCCATTCATCATACGTAATGGTTATCGCATTTCTTAGATTCTTGGCAAAATCTTTCTTATCAATCAAGCCATCAAAAACCTCAATTTCACACTTCTCACACGCACTTACAACTTCCTGCAGGGATGCGTTTAACGGTATACCAAAAACTTTTAAATCCGTACAGTTAGGTTCGTTTGAGATTTTTTCATTCTGTACTTTTGTATTATTTTCACTGGGTATTTGAAGTTTATCAACCATTCTGGGGTCAGCTTTCATCGCCCACTCACATGCACGCTCTGCCATCAACTTGTAAAAATAGTTTCTGTCAACCTCCTTGCGTTCCAATCTCTGATTCACCGAATCCCAGAACCATATATTTGCAAATTCAGCATTTATCGCCGGAGCTAATGATTTGGCGTGAGAAGAATACTTCTCGCCAAGCTGATAAAACAGCTCTGTAGCGGGAACTGTCAAGGCCACAGGGTCAATCTGCCTGATACTTTGCTCAGCCAGACTCCTAAGTTCGGCAGAATCGTCTTTTTCAACAATATATTTTAAATAGGGCAGCGATTGGGGATAGCCAATCTTACCGAGTGCCTTTATTATTTCAGCCTTGATGGCCACGTCTTTGGTCTGCAGCGCCGCTGCAAGCGGCCTTATCGCATCCCTGCCGATTTGTGGTAATGCCCATATGATATTCGTCAACTCATCCCTGCGAGTATCATCGGCCATTGCATCGAGCATATACGGTATCGCATATTCACCTGCATTCCTAAGTTCTTTAACCGCAGCAAGTCGCCCACGTGAGCTGCTACTTAGTTTCTTTATCGCCTCAGTGATAATTTCAACCTTTGGATCTGAGGATAAGTTTTTTTCCAGCTTATCTGCCATAGCACTGTTACAAAATCCTAACAGTGCAAATAGAACCAGGAACTCCGTTAACACTTTTATTTTTCTTTTTCCAGCTTTCATTTTTCCCCTTTTTTGCTATTTTTATGTAACTCCATTAAAAGAAACAACTTACAATCCTTTCTGCCCGCTTCATCTGCGACAAATCACGCTTAATATGCTACAACTGGTGCTTCATTTATGGCAGATAACACTTCATCTGTGGCAGAACACCGTTCATCTGCGACATATTAAGGATTATTTATTACGGATAACGATTTATCTACGATAGATTAAACTTCATATATGGCATATCATACTTACTTTGTCATAGCTAAAGACTTCTATAAGCTCTATTCTAACAAATTTTATTTGGTTTGCACGGCTTCATCTGGGAAATCCGGGATCAATGAATTTACCCTGAATTTAATGTATAGGAATTTATATTAGCCACAGAGGTCACAGAGTCCGTCGATGCGGCGCCGGATGACGCAAACACAGAGATATAAAAATATAAATCCGTGTAAATCAGTGTTAATCTGTGTCTAAAGAAGTTCCGCCGAAGGCGGTTAATTTATTGAGGATTTGCGTACCGGCCTGACCCAGCTTGTAGCGTTTGAGCTGGTCAGGCCAGGAATTTCAAAATGATATTTTTGTAATACTCGACCGCCTTTTCTACATCGGCGATGTCAATATATTCGTCCGGCTTATGGGCAAGCTCAGGGTTGCCCGGCCCAAAGATTACCACCGGTGCGCCCAGCGAAGCAAAATAAGGCCCATCCGTGGTAAAGCCGACGGCCCTGGTTTCACTGATTCCGACAGCAGAGCAAAAGTCCCTGACAAAATCACAGCGACAGTCGGTTTCCAGTGCCCCGACTTCCCGCACAATAGAAACTTGCGCATCAAATTGAGAATTTTTTCGTTTTAATTTCGCAAAGATTTTTTCAAAATCGGCAATAATATCCTGATGATTTTGCGCAGGCAAAGTGCGAATATCTATGGTGATACTGCACTTATCCGGAACAACATTGATTTCTTTACCGCCAGAGATTGTATTGATGCTCATAGAGGAATTGCCTAACAGTTCGTGCGATTCGGCGGCAATTTCATAGTTTTCCAGTTCGTCTAAAAAAGATTTCATTGAGGATATGGCATTTATCCCCAAGTGTGGGGCTGAGCCGTGAGCGGCCCTGCCCCAGGTTTCAACTTTAAGCCACAGCATTCCGCGGTGTGCGGTGATAATCTCAAAATCCGTCGGCTCAGGGATAATCACGCCGATAAATTCAGGCATCCCGCCGAAATTGCGAACGAATTTTTTCGTCCCGCAGCTATCGGTCTCTTCACCCGCAGCGCCAAAAAGTATAATATCACCTTGCAGCTTCATCCCGGAATCGGCAATCCGGCCGATGGCAGTAACGGCTGCGGCAATCCCGCCCTTCATATCCGCCGAGCCCCTGCCGTAAATTTTTCCATCGCTTTCAACCGCTGCAAAGGCCGGGTATTTCCAGCTTGCTTCGCCGGCCCCAACAACGTCAAGATGACAGGCGAATAGAAGCGCACCCCTGCGTCCGGCCGAGGTTACCCGTGCGATAATGTTTGCCCTGGTTTCATCCCAGCTATCTATCCGGGAATCTATCCCTGACCGGCCAAGCTCGGCTGAAATTATCTCTGCCGCAGCCAATTCGCCCTTTCGGGCGGTAGTCTCGGCGCCAACGAGCTTTCTCAACAGCTTTTTCATATCGCAGCAAGCAATTATATAATCAGCCCCCCAAAAGAAAAAATAGAAAATTTTTGTTGCAGATTAAAATATAAATAAATATAATGTGGGACTTAAGATTTTTAGGGTCGGCCAGCCCCGTTAGAGACCCAAAGGAAATCCGCCCAAGGCGGACTAACGGGGCAAGAAGGAGTATAAATGGGACCTGTATTGAATGGGTTGATGAAACTTCAAAGTGTTGAAAATCGCCTGCGAGCCGCCAAGGTAAAACTTGCAAGATGTAGAAGAAATATAATTATCCGGGAAAATCAAGTCAGAAGCCTCCAGAATGCCCTCGAAGCCAAAAAGGAAGAGATTCAGCTAACCAAGGTCCAGTCCGGCCGCTTCGAATTGGAACTAAAGACCCAGGATGCAGCAATAGCCAGGTTAAGAGCATCACTCAATATGGCAAAAACAAACAAAGAATATGCCGCAGTCCTGACCCAGCTCAATACGACCAAAGCCGATAATTCCAAAATCGAAACCCAGATTCTGGAATTGTTGAGAGATATTGAGGCCGACGAAGCCGAGAGCGAAAAAATACAAAGCCAGATAGATGAGCAAAAACAGACGCTTGAGCAGACCCGAAAAGAAAGCGAGCACCTGGCAACTAAATACCAGGCCGAAATCGAAGAAATCCAGGCTGAATGGGACCAGGTTGCACAGACCATACCGGACGAGCCGCTGCAGGTTTTCAAACGCGTCGCAGAAACATACGACGGCGAAGCGATGGCGGTGATTGACCAACAGGGGGGTAAAACAGAGAGCTATACCTGTGGCGGCTGCTTTATGGGCATCACCGCTGAGTCCGTCAATGTGCTTATGACTAAAGATGATATAATCCGCTGTCCCAACTGCACAAGAATACTTGTGCTTGGAAGCGAAAAGGATACTTGATACCTGACGCTCGAGCATCGAAATACGAAATGCGAGATACGAGAAACGAAGTAATCGCTTACATAGATGGCGGCAGCAGAGGCAACCCCGGCCCAGCCGCCGCCGGCTTTGTCTTAACCGACCACGCTGGAAATCAATTACAGGCAAAGGCCTTCTTCATCGGCCGGACTACCAACAACGTAGCCGAATACACCGCCATCTGCAAAGCCCTCGAAGCCGCAAAACAGATTGGTGCTAAACAGCTAACGGTTTTTAGTGACAGCGAGCTCCTCGTCAAACAGCTTAACGGCGAATACAAGGTCAAGAGTGAGCAAATCAGGCCACTTTTCCGGCAGGCCGTCGATATGCTTGGTGAATTCGAAAACTGGAAAGTTCAGCACATCGTTAGAGAGAAAAATAAGGATGCCGACAAGCTCGTGAACCGGGCATTAAATCTCGGACGTGATGTTGACCCCGTTAGAGTTCCGAAGGAAAAAGTCTCTAACGGGGTTGAGGGCGAACCGGCGGCTGCCGCGCAAAATAAAAAACCAATTCGGCTCGGCGCGCTAATCAGCGGCGGCGGCACGACATTGATGAATATTCTTGAATATATTAAACAGGGCCGGCTAAATGCCGAGGTCGCCGTCGTGATAAGTTCGCGCTCAACGGTAGCCGGTGTCGAAAAAGCGAAAATCGCCGGACTTGACGTAAAAATCATTCGCAAAAAAGACTTTCCCGACATTGATGAGCTAAGCAAACGCATTGAAAAAGAACTTGTTGCTGCAGACGTTGAGCTGGTCGTCCAGGGCGGCTGGCTGTGCCTGTGGAAAATACCGGCTCGATACGAAAACCGCGTGATGAACATACACCCTGCCCTGCTGCCGAGCTTCGGCGGAGAAGGTATGTGGGGACATCACGTCCACGAGGCGGTTCTTGCAGCCGGCTGCAAAATAAGCGGCTGCACCGTGCATCTTTGCACAAACGAATATGATAAAGGGCCTATAATTGTCCAGCGCCCCTGCGATGTCAAAGACAACGACACGGCGGAGACCCTCGCCGCCAGGGTTTTTGAGCAGGAATGCATCGCATATCCGCAGGCAATAAGACTGTTCGCAGAAGGCAAATTGCTCGTTCACCCAGCCGTTCTGGGGCGCCCGGCCTGGGTCTCGGTCGTGACCCCGGAATAACGGCGGGGTTCAAAACGGCAAAGTAGTTATTCGTCGTGCGTGATGCGTATTGCGTAACGCGTGAAAAAAGTACGCAATACGATATACGCAATACGAGATATGAACAGACGACAAAGAGCCATATTAATAAATTTTATGATCGTAATAGTCATTACGGCAATTGCGGTCGTGGCAATGATTAACTTCAAGGATTTCGTCAATCGCTCAGAAGCTATGCGGGCAATGGAGCATCTTCGCCGAAGGGTCAAGCAGTACCAAGATGAGCGCGGCTCAGTGCCCCCCAAATCCTGGGTCGATAGGCAGAGGGAAAATCTGCCAGGGAATGTTCGGCTCGGGAACTTGCAGTATAGAGCCCGGTGGATCGACTTTGACTCAACCCCGGATGAGATTTTAGCTTACACCGAAAGAAATTACCATTCATTACTGGTCGGCAAAGGTTATATCGTGCTAAGGCTTGGCGCAGTGCTAAAAGATGAGGGGCGCGTAGAGTGGATGGACAAACAGGAATTCGAGACCCTGTTAGCCCAGCAGCAAAGCCAGATGGAAATTGAAACGCTGCAACAGTAGCGTGCATAAAGCGGGGTACGCCCTTGCTACTCTGATTTTGCGACGGCGTGTTCGCTTTTCTTGTCCTGCTTGTTGTCGGCAGGGGCAGGCTTTACCTTAAGGCCTTCAAGTTTCAGGTGCTCTTCGTCCTGCACATCAATCTTTATAAGGTTTTTGTTTTTGAATTTGCCTGCCAGCACGCCTTCCGAAAGCGGGTCTTCTATATAGTGCTCGATTGCTCTTCGCAAAGGCCTGGCCCCAAATTCAGGATTGTAACCTTTGTCGATGAGAAATTCCTTGGCCTGGTTGGTCAGTTCCACTTTCAAGCCGTGCTCGGTCAGCCGCTTGAACACCTTCGCAAGCTCGTAGTCAACGATAGTTTTCAAATCTTCTCTCGTTAATGCCCTGAAGACTATTGTGTCATCAACTCGATTTAAGAACTCAGGCCTGAACTGACGCTCCACCTCTTTTTGAAGAATCTCTTTCATTTTCTCATAATTTGCTTCAGGCCCCTTTTTGCCGAAACCAAAGCCGGACTGGCTCTTAATCAAATCGGCACCGATGTTACTGGTCATAATAAGAACGACGTTTTTGAAGTCGATGCTTCGTCCGAAGCTGTCGGTCAATCTGCCCTCATCCATAATCTGCAGAAGCATATTGTAGACGTCCGGATGTGCCTTTTCTATTTCGTCCAGAAGCAGCACGGCGTAGGGCCGCCGTCTAATCCTTTCGGTCAGTTGTCCGCCTTCTTCGTAGCCCACGTACCCGGGAGGAGCTCCTACCAATCGGCTCACATTGTGCTTCTCCATAAATTCGCTCATATCCAGCTGTATGAGTGAATTCTTATCGCTGAACATAAACTCCGCCAGGGCTTGTGCCAGCAGCGTCTTTCCCACACCGCTTGGCCCCAGGAAAATAAAGCACCCCATCGGCCGGTTAGGGTCCTTCAGTCCGCTTCTGCTTCTTCTTACCGCTTTGGCCACAGCACTTATCGCCTCATCCTGCGAAACAACCCGCTTATGCAGCTCAGCTTCGAGTTCCAGCAGCCGTTGTGTTTCCTTTTTTTCGAGTCTGGTCAGGGGCACACCCGTCATCTTGCTGACGACCTCTGCAATGGTTTCGGTGTCCACCACCCCGGTTTTCTCTTTATTCTCATCGTACCATTTTTTCTGCAGTTGAGTTTTCTCATCGAGCAGTTTTTGTGCCTCGTCTCTCAATGTCGCCGCCTGCTCGTAGTCAGCGTTTCTGACCGCCTCATCTTTTTCCTTTTGCAGTTTTTCAATCTTTTCTTCTATCTTGGCTAAATCCGGCGGGGGAGTCATATTCTTAAGCCGGACTCTCGCACCGGATTCATCGATCACATCTATTGCCTTGTCAGGCAGGCACCTGCCGGTGATGTATCTGGTTGACAGCTCTACCGCCTGGAAAAGTGCCTCATCGGTAAACCGGACCTTGTGGTGCGCTTCGTAGCGGTCCTGAAGTCCTCTAAGAATATCCAGAGTCTCATCCTTTGTAGGTGGGTCAACAATTATTGTCTGGAAACGTCTCTCAAGCGCGCCGTCTTTCTCGATGTGCTTTCTATACTCGTCCAAAGTCGTGGCCCCGATACATTGCACCTCTCCCCTGGCAAGGGCGGGCTTTAGCACATTTGAGGCATCGATAGCACCTTCGGCTCCGCCGGCTCCGACCAGCGTATGAAGCTCATCAATAAATAAAACGACGTTCTTGGCCCTTCTAACCTCGTTAATGACCGCCTTTATTCGCTCTTCAAACTGCCCGCGATATTTTGTCCCCGCTACCATCATCGCCAGGTCAAGCACCACGATTCGGTTGTCCTTGAGCAGTTCGGGCACTTGCTTGTTGATTATCTGCTGGCTCAGACCCTCGACAATAGCGGTCTTGCCGACTCCTGCTTCGCCCAGTAGGACCGGATTGTTTTTTGTTCTTCTGCAGAGAATCTGGATTAATCGCTCAATCTCATTCTTTCTGCCGATTACCGGGTCAAGTTCGCCGCTGGCCGCTAATTCGGTAAGGTCTCTGCCGAAGCTGTCCAGGGCCGGCGTCTTGCTCTTTGGCTTTCGGGCCATTGCCGGACCCATCTTCATCCCAAGGCCCGCAGGGCCGTCGTCCACCCCCGCTCCTAACAGATTCAGCACCTCCTGACGCACATCCTCGAGCTTCAAACCCAGATTCATAAGAACCTGGGCCGCTATCCCTTCACTCTCTCGCAGCAGCCCCAGCAGGATATGTTCCGTCCCCACGTAGTTATGGTTAAGTGACCGCGCCTCTTCGATGGCGTACTCGATGACCTTCTTGGCTCGCGGCGTCTGCGGCAGTTTGCCCATTGTTACCATATCAGGCCCGCTCTTGACCAGTTTTTCCACCTCCAGACGCAGCTTCTTTATATCCACCTCCAGGTTCTTTAGGACCGTAGCGCCCACTCCGCTGCCTTCCTTGACCAGCCCTAAAAGAACGTGTTCGGTCCCTATGTATTCGTGGTTGAATCGCTGCGCCTCCTGGTTGGCCAGCGCCATAACCTTGCGTGCACGGTCTGTAAAACGCTCAAACATCTTCTACCCCGACAGAATTAAAACTTATCTTTCTCATTCCCGCATAAGCGCGAACGCGATACGAGCAACGAGCAACGAGCAACGAGTTATATTATACCACAATCAGCCCATTTGTCAAACTATTAAAAACACACCGAATCCCGCTTTTTGAGACTGGGAGCGGCTATTCTTTATATGCCTAAAATTAAGCCGATGTTCGTTTGTCGGACTAACGTTTTTTCTTCAACCTGCTCTGTTAGAGACTTTTTCCTTTGTGTCTCTAACAGGGTCTCAATTTTATCGACAAAAAACGCTGTCCCCGTTAGAGACTTTTCTCCATCGGCCCCCATTCCGTACTTTCGGCACCAAAAACACTCCCACATCCAAAATCCGCCGGTTTGGCCAAAAACACAGAGGCAAGGATTGCAAAATCACACCAAATCTTTTACCCGCCTACCGCCGAATACACGAGTACGTAGAAAAATGCTGAATATAACAAAACTTACCGCCCTTTGCTCTAACTCTATCGAAAATCGTAAATCGTCAATCGCAAATCTCGAAGTCGAAGATCCGCCTATGGCGGGATCCGCCGTTCGTTTGGCGGAGTCAATTGCAACCGCCCCACAAATTTATTTGCGGCTTGCCGTTGATTTTCCCCCGCCTGCCCCGCATGAATTGAGTGCGAACTCACGTCTAATTAGTGCGGGGGCCTCTGGCCAGGGCTCAGTAATGAGGATATTTGGCAACATCATTGGTAGCAGCAGAGGTGATTCTTACTGCCTGGCCGCCCCTGGCTGTCATAGCCACTTTGAGGACTGTTTCTGAATCCACAAGGAAACGGTCGATCCTGACGTGAGTGCGGGTTTGAACTGAAGGGTCATCGCTGTAGATATTCGCGATGTAGCTCTTTGATTTGCTCAGGAACCTCAGCGGAACGTCAAGGGTGCGTGCTTTAGTGCTATTCATACAGCCGATGTACCAATCATTTCCAGAACGCCTCGCAATTACTGCATATTCGCCAATCCTGCCGTGGATTACCTTTGTATCATCCCATACCGTTGGGACGTGGTCGAAGAACTCGAGTTCTGGTTCATCTGTGATGACATTTCGACTGCCTCCAGCCCCTCCGGCTTTTTGCGGCGAGCCTCCCGGCCGGTCGTACCAATACAGGAACTGCCATGGGCTGTAGAGGCATACGGCTTTGGCCAATTGATACGCGTGGCTGGCATTTCTATCGACACGCTCATCAAAGTAGCAAATCGTATTGTCCGCAGCGCCAGCCAGCATTCGGGTAAACAAAATGGTCAGTGTCTGGTTGTTTGACGGCTTTGTCTCATCTCCGCCTATGCCTTCCTGCGTCATGAGATTCGGATATGTTCGGCTGTAACCTGTCGGGCGATACTCATCGTGGATATCCACCATTAGATGATATTTGGCTGCTTTGCGAACCGCCTCATGGAGCCAGGCGGTCCACTTCTGCGACCCGACGTTTACGAAGCCGTACTTGACCCCCTTGATGCCCCACTGCTCATACAAGGGCAGAATCTCGTCAAGCTGGCGTTCGAGGGCCTTGTGGTTCACATACACTAAGATACCGATATTGCGTTTCTTTGCATATTCGATTACGGCGGGCAAATCGAGGGGCCTCTTGACTGTGGTAGCGTCAGATTGTTCGTTATTTTCCGGGCCGTACCAGCCCGTGTCGAATTCGACGTACTGAAGATTATGCGCAGCGGCAAAATCAACGCACGCCTTGCCGCCGGTCGTGGTAACAGTAATTTCACGTATTACCTTGCCCGGCTTGATCCAGGATGTGTCCTTGATCGCGCAAGGCTTGTTCAAATTCAAGATCAGATAATTGCGCTCGAGCAAATCGCCCGGGGTATCACCGAGAATAAGGACACGCCAAGGCGTTGTATAAGGTGTTGAGGCTTCGACCTCGCTGCTCAATGAGCTAACCAGAGTGTTAGGCCGGTCTTTGTCGGGCGAAAGTCGCATCCGGGCATAATCGACTAATCGAGCTTCAGCGATTGCCACGAAAGGGCCATCCTGTATTTCGATGGTGAGCGGTCGTTCACAATTGTTCTTCACCTGGCTAAGCAACACCTTACTATACCTGCCCTGGGCCGAATACACGGACCAGGCTGTATGGTTGGCCGTGAAGTGAAACTGCGTTTTCTCAGTGGAGATGATGAAGTCTTTAAGTGATTCCTGCCGGGGGACTGTATAGCAAAAAGCAATGCCCTCGTTATAAGCGCGGAACGTGAGCAGCAGCAAGCAATTAGGCTGCTGAATTTCCTTCAGTTCCACCATGAGCTCGTTGTAATGGTTACGAACGGTTTTTCGCTCTCCATATACGGGTGACCATACGTTGTTATTACTGCTGGTCTTTGTGCTAATAATATCAAGTCCGGCTTCTAAAGCTGGGCCATTCTTAATGACAAGTCCCAGCCTTGAATCAACAACAATAACTCTGCCCTTATAGGCCACACTGTACACTGGGCAGGCGGGCTGTTCCGGCAGGTCTTTAACCTCGAATGTTACCACAACGTTGCCGTCCGGTGATTTTATTATCTGCTCCGCCCTTGCTGCAAGACTAACTACGTTCAACGCTGCAAATAAAAGTGAAAGACCTAAGATGTTGTAGCGGAAGCCCTGGCTTTTCAGATACTGGTAGGTCGCTTCTGTATACACAATAATCTCCGTTATTTATGATGCATAATGAGGTATTTTCCGATTTTCAGGATAAATTGCAACCGATTAGACGCTTTCATTCATATATTGAGTTCTCCGATTTATAATAGTGAAAACTGGTTTGAGCAGCATCCATAAGCTCTATACTAACAAATTTTATTTCCTTTGCACGACTTCATCTGGGAAATCAGGGCTAAAACAAAACTTGTGCCCGCGCAGAGCCTGCCCTGCCTGCCCCGTCCCAAATAGGCTCATGCCGCAATTTGGTGCGGGGAGCGAAGTCGAAGGACCCTAATCCGTCAAGGCCAAACCTTCTTTTGAATTTTACACTATGGTTTTGCACTTTTCACTTTTAGCTTTTCCCTTTCCCGACATACGACATACGTAATACGAAATAATCCCGCAATTCCCGTCAACACATAAAATTCTGCCCGTAGGGCTTCCACAATTTTGCATTTTACATTTTAATCTTTAATTTTCCCTCCGCGTCCTCTGTGGCAAAAACAACTTCGTGCTAATTCGTGGCTATAAATTTTTTTAATCTATTTGTGCTTTTTGTGTCTTTTTGTGGCCATCCTCTCTAAAAAGAAAAGACTCTTCTCTGGCTTCACCAACGCTGACAACGTCAGCAACTTAGACAAACTCTGCAAACCGAACGCACAAGCTCGCTTGGAGTACGGCTGCGAGTTTGTATCCCCGAAAAACAACCTCAAAAAACCCTGTTTTTCCCCAAATCACGATATTTTTAGTCCTATTTTGTTAATCACAAATCTGCAATCCCAGGGCCGAAATAAAATAGGGCGCTTCTGTTTGTAGAGGCGCCCCATTTAGGAACAAAAACAAAATAGTCAACACTCTTTTTCGCTTAGGTCTCCTTTTCCTCAAGCATATCTCTCAGGTACTTGTTTTCTCGGCGTGTCGCTTCTAAATCGAAAAGCTGATATTTGATGCATACCCGCAGGTAATCCAGCGATTCCTGCAGATTATTGACGCTCTTCTGAAGCCGCCTATGGCTGTCTCGCGCTTGTTTGACAAGCATTGCCAGCTTTCTATGTTGTGGTTCCATCATCCCCCCAAATTCCTTCACCAGCTCATTAAGTTTGTCTTCTAATCTTGCCTCGTCCATCGCATTGCTCTTTTCTCAATCCCCCCTCCTTGTTACATCACCCTGATTTTAGGGAGCCTCCGAAGCCTCCTGGTTATATAGAGAGCAAAATTCATACCCAAACGCCCAAGAACCGGCTTTCTGTCCGATTTCGCTGTCTATACCTGTAAAACAGCTAATCAGACCGACACTTTGGGTTACCTTTAAGTTTTGTTTCTACTTTCCGAAACACAACCCTTATATGGGTTAAAACCCTGTGTTGCAGAAAATCAACATTCCGCATCTGTCCGTGCTTTCTTACGGGGTGTAACGGTCTTATTGAGAAATAGTTAAGGCCTGCGTTGACTATTGTAAACATCACCGTTGATTTATGGCACCAATTATGCTTTTGGGTTCGTCACCCGGCCGATAAACAAAATGCTGCCTGAACGGTTATCACGAATCAAAAAAAGGAATGGATGGTCCACCCGAAAAACCGGTATCGTTCTTGGCCCTACTGACGTTACGCCCACTACTACCGCCGTTGCCGCCGCTGCTTCAGTGCCTTCCTCGTTCACGTCAACGTATGCCTTGTGAATGACCGCTGAAATAAAGAGGTCTCTTTTGCCGTTCATTCCCGAGAAATCCGCCACATCCGGCACAAAGGCATTGGTCATTCCCATCGACTTTAGAATCTCAGCCAGCCTGAACTGCGATGTCATCGTGAACTTCGGAACGGAAATGATAACTTTGCGCTTACGGAGTCTCGCCAGCCACTGCGAAAGGTTCTTCAGCGTGAGTGTTTTCTCAAATTCAGCCAGCCTATTGTTCTGCTTTGGAAGCAAAATAATCATTGACAGCTCATCATCCACATAGGGCAGCTCAAGCCCCTGAAAATCCTCAGTTTCCATATAATTGAAATCTGCCGTCTGATTCATCATAGGGACATTGACCTTCCTACCGCTTATCAGAGTAAATGGAGCATCCTTCGTTCTGTCCTTTTCGAACTGTCTTGCCCAGTTACCCTTAAAGTAAATAGCGTTTGTCAAAACCAGCCGGGTCAGAGCGTCAAGAACGCCCGGCTTAATCAGGTCCTTGATTTTATCGTTCGTCTTTCTCTCCACCCAGGAATTAATAGTCTTCCTGGCCTCTTCCGTCTTGCCGGCAAAGTCAACTTGCCTAAGTCCCGCGCCATAGTTTTCCTCCGTCAAATCGACAAATTCCATCAGGAAAGAATAACCTCTTTGCCCCCACAAAGCATTGGCTACAGTAAGCTCGTAGCCACCTTTCTCACCTCTGTTGTTCAGGTCTTTTATGATTCTTCCAAACGCCGAATGAAATTGCTTCCGCTCCCAGCCTGGAAGTGCCATCAGCCCTCCTTTCGGCTCCGCAACGAGCTTTGTCACTGTTGGAAAATGTAGTACCTCGGCCATCTGCACCTCTGTTTGGCCCCGCGCACCGGCGTAGGTCATAGCCAGAGCTGCCGAAATACTGTACGGCGAGAAAAAAAGATTTCCTTCCCTCGCTCGCAGCTTCGCATACAGCTCCAGCGCAAATTTGCTATTTCCTTCCACAACGATTTGTTCGTCCGTTTTTTTCCTCGCGGCTCTTTTTTCTATCGCCCAGCAGCCAGCCGCAATTCCCATCACAACCAATACGACGAACACGCATTTAATCGCTTTCATATCAATCACCCCTTATTATTTTTCAATATGCTTGGATATCGTTGCCCACGTCCTGCTGGGCCAATTATAGCCGATTGATGATAGTCAGTTGTGAAAAATGGTGGAGCAGGGCTGAAAATATCTGACAAAAAAAACACTTGCCCTCTCTTTGCACAAGCCATATTTTTCGGCCTTTGCCCCTTTCAATTATTGACACAATCAGGCCTTTAATAGTATAATGTATTGAGATTGGTTGCGAAACATTCTTTTTTAAGAGGTGTGGTTATGAACATGGAAAAAGACAGATTCTTATCGCGATTTAAGTGGCACATTGTCATTATTTACATCGCATTAATGGCAGTGGTCCTGCTTGCCATCCTTACCGGAATCTTTGGGACGCCCGAAGAAGGCCAAATCCCGCCAGTCGTATGGCTCCTCGGCGGCTTCGTATTTTTGATTGCGGTTCTAATAATGCTTTCAAAGATACTAAAAATACTTGATGCACTTCGAGACAACAGCACAAAGCTCGAAAGAATCACCGAAGCCCTGGAAAAGGTCCGTGCAGGGCTGGCGCAAATCAATCAAAGTACCCGCCTCAGTGAGACGGCAAAGGCGATTGCTTTCCGCGATGCAGACAGGCAGTCTCTGCGGGAAGCCGTTCTCGATAAGCTTCAGCAGCAGGATTTTGATACCGCCTATGAAATAATTGATGAAATTGCTCATCGTGCGGGATATAAGGAGCTGGCTGAGCAGTTGCGGGCCGACGCGGACAAATACCGTGACGCAACCGACGCCGAAAGGATGAATCAAAGCATATCGCATATCAAAATGTTATTCGAAGACTCTCAGTGGGCCAAGGCAAGCACACAGATTGAAAAATCAATCAGGGCTTATCCAGATTCCGAAAAAGCAAAAGCAATGCGACAGGAACTGCTTGATAAAAAGGAAGAGCGCAAAAAAATATTGCTCAATGCCTGGGATGACGCCGTCAAACGCCAGGCCACCGACCGCAGTCTGGAGATTCTAAAAGAGCTCGACCTCTACCTGACCCCTAACGAAGCTTTGGCCTTGCAGGAAGCGGCAAGGGATGTTTTCAAAAATAAGCTGCACAACCTCGGCGTCCAATTCTCACTCGCCGTCTCCGGAAAGCAATGGGAAAAAGCCATCGAGATAGGCCGGCAGATTATTCGCGATTTTCCGAACAGCAAAATGTCCGAGGAAATCCGCGAAAAGATGAATATCTTGAAGCAAAAAGTCGGACAGCAGGGCAGTTAGACGGGCTTGTCGGTCCTTATTGGAAATCGAACAGAGATTGCGTTTTAATCATCGTTACCTGTTCCGGATAAGCTGCGAACGTGTGGATGTGGAATTCGCTTCGTCTTGCCTCGAAGTCAATATAGCAAAACGGCTGCAGCCCGCCGATTTCTAATTTCGGGAATTTGACAAACACGCCCCGATTTCGCGCAAAACGCTCAAGGTCGGTATGGCTCTGCCGATACAAATTGGAGCTCATCTTCTCGACCTGAAAATCGGTCATATAATTTAGCCCCTGGCTCAAAGTGCATTTGTGAGAGCGGGGACCGCGGAATTGAAAACGCTCAATCAAACCTCGATGGGGGAGCATCTGGCCGGGCGTGCTTACAACCTCGCTGAGGCACAAGTCACCGGCAAAGACGCTGACAACATGAGTGCACCCCGTAACCCAGATAAGCGCCTCGTATTTCGCAGTCTTTAATTTCCGATTCGCATAAATCTGGAAAAGCTCCGGATGCAGAGGTCTTTGAAAAAGACTGAAC
>JAUVYQ010000055.1 GCA_030603035.1 Phycisphaerae bacterium
TTTATTCCGACAGCCAACTTCAAAAAAGGCTGTACTGCCTTGTGTCGCGGTCTTTAACTACTTCTAAAACAAATACTTACATTGGCCCTTGTTGGCACACACAATTATGCGTGTTTGTGCAATTACAATAAGACACAAGGGGAAGTTACAATGTGTAAGAAAACCGCCTTTTTGCTCTCTTTCGTTATGCTGCTCGCTCTGGCCGGTAATGTTCAAGCTATTGACATCGTCTGGACCGATACCACCGAAGACCACAGCTGGTTCACGGCAGCCAACTGGGAGCCCAGTGGACCCCCCACCCTTAACGACCTGGCCTTGATCAACTTGCTCCCCGGCCCGACTATCGCGAGCGAAGGTGCCGTGGCTTATGTTGTATATCCTGGATATGATGGTGGCACCGGTGCCATGACAATGGACGGTGGAACCCTTATGACAAGCCCATGGGGGATTGCAGTGGGCGAAGGTGGTGCGGGTACTGTAGGGACATTTAACATGAATAGTGGCACCATAACTACCCCTGACTTCATGCTGGGCTATGGAGGAACGGGCACCCTCAATATGACCGGTGGCACTATTACAATCGTGGAGTGGGGGCTCTACGTTGGAGGTGATGGTACAGGTATAGGTTACGTGAATCTGGATGGTGGAACTATTACCACCGTGGACCTAATCTTTGGATACAATGGTGGTTCTGGCACGATAGACATCACTGCCGGTACGCTGATAATAGACGGCGATGTGGTCTCGACCGTCCAGGGATACATCGACAGCGGCTGGATTACCGCCTATGGCGGCAGCGGCACGGTGCTATACGACTATGCGGACGGTAAGACCACACTATGGAGCATAGCCGTAATCGTGATAATAACCGAATCCGATGGTTCAACCCAGGTTGCAGAAAGCGGTATTACAGACAGTTACGAAGTTGTTCTGACCGAACAACCCTCATCTGAGGTGACTATCACGGCTACGCCCACCGATAGTGAAATCGATATAGGTAACGGCGCAGGCACCGCAAAGGTTCTGATTTTTACCAATTCCAACTGGGAAACACCTCGAACAGTAACCGTAAGCGCTGTTGATGACCGGCTCGTGGAAGGACTTCACAGCTCAACGATTACTCATACTGCTGGCGGTGATCCAAACTACGCGGGGATTTTCATTGCTGATGTAGTGGTCAGTATTACTGACAACGACTGGACGGGAGATATAAATCAGGATGGTAGTATTGATTTAGGCGACTTGTTAGCTTTGGCTGATAAATGGCTCGATGACTGTTTCCCGGCTGACTGGTGCTAGGGAGCGGATCTGACCGCTGTTACCGGAATAACCGGCGAGCCAGGCGTGGTTAATTTTTCTGATTTTGCAATCCTGGCCAACCACTGGAATGATAAGCCTTTATTCATCAGTGAGTTTATGGCCAGCAACGGCAGCTCTGTTCCGCTCGATGCCGGTGAGATACTGGACGGAAACGGCGAATCCTCCGACTGGATTGAAATACACAATGCAGGTTCGGTCCAAATAAATCTGGAAGGATACTATCTAACCGATGACCCATGCGAACTGACCAAGTGGCAATTTCCCGCAGGAGTCAATATCAATACCGGAAGCTATCTTATTGTTTTTGCATCGGGCAAGGACCAGGAGGATGACCCAGGCAATTATCCTTATCTTGACCCAGACGGTTACTATCATACCAACTTCAAGCTCAGCGCTGGCGGCGAGTATCTTGCCCTAATAGAACCGGACGGCCAAACGATAGTCAACGATTATGATTTCCCCGCTCAGGAAACAGACGTGTCATACGGTCTTTATGATAACTTGGTGCGCTACTTTGGTTTTCCGACCCCCTGTGCGCCGAATAATGAAGGATACATTGGTATGGTTGCCGATACGAAATTCAGCCATGACCGCGGCTTTTACGAGACGTCCTTTGATGTAGCCATTACCTGCGATACGCCGGATGCTAATATATATTATACGCTCGACGGCAGTGTCCCCATCAACGAGAACGGTTTGCCTGTCGGTACGGAATATACCGGTCCTGTTACCATCATTAAGGACGGTACTTGGCGGCCTGCCCGCACTCTCCGGGCGGCAGCTTTCAAGGCAGGCTGGTACCCTTCCAATATCGACACGCAAACCTATATCTTTCTTAACGACGTAATCCTGCAGCCGAACAATCCACCGGGCTTCCCCAGTGACTGGAAGGGCAACTACGTTGATCCAGGTGATTTGCCGCCAGGCGGTGAGGTCCCAGCCGATTACGAAATGGACCCGGATATAGTCATCGGCAACGAGAATCATGTCAAAGATGCGCTGCTGTCACTGCCGGTTGTTTCAATCGCAACGGATATAAATAACCTGTTCGACCTGGAGACCGGCATTTACGCAAACTCGTGGGAGGGAGGGATTGACTGGGAACGGCCTGCCTCGGCAGAATTCTTTGAACCAAACAGCACCAGGCAGTTTCAGGTCAATTGCGGCCTGCGCATCCACGGTGGCTGGTTCCGCAAACCGCGTCTCACAAATAAGCATTCATTCCGTCTGCTGTTCAAGAGTGGTTATGGTCCGACAAAGCTGGAATTCCCGCTGTTCGACGACGAAAATGCGACAGACAGCTTCGACTCGATAATTCTCCGTGCTAATGGCGGTGATGGGTATTCCTATACCATGGTCGTACCTGCCCAATACATCCGTGACGAGTTTGTGCGGCAGTTACAGTTGGCTATGGGCCATGTATCCCCACACGGTTTCTTTGTGCACCTATACGTCAACGGCTTGTATTGGGGCTTATACAACATTGTTGAACGCCCCGAAGCATCTTTCTCCGCAACCTATTTCGGCGGCGACAAAGAAAACTGGGACGTACTCAAGATAGACAGGACCGAACAAGTCACAGCAGCACACGGCAATATGGATGCATGGGACGCAATGCTTGACCAGGTTCGCTCCGGCCTGTCCACAAACGAGGCCTATCAGCGCATTCAGGGAAACAACCCTGACGGCAGTCCTAATGAAAGTTATCCAGACTATCTCGAAATAGTAAATTACATCGATTACATGATTGACAACATCTACGTAGGAAACAAAGATTGGCCACAATGGAACTGGTATGCCGTTCGTGACCGCAACGATGGCAGGACCGGATTCAGATTCTTTGTGTGGGACGCCGAAACCTCGCTTGACGACGCGGGAATCAACAGGACGGATGTAGGCAGTCCCACTGCCTGGCATCACGAGTACGGACCCGGCGTCGCTGAGCCTTACCACGAACTGAGAAATAACGCCGAGTTCCGAATGCTCTTTGCCGACCGTCTCCACAAGGCGTTTTTCAATGGTGGTCCGCTGACAACCGGGGCGGTAGTCGCTCGCTACTCCAATATAGCTGACATGGTCGACCCGGCTATGACCGGTGAATGTGCCCGCTGGGGTGACCAACACTCCTCACAGCCTACGATTGAAAACTGGCGGGCCATACGCGACTGGATTCTGACAAGCTATCTTGAAAATCGCTCGGCAATTGTACTCGAACAGTTCCGCGATGGCGGGCTTTATCCCAGTCTCTATCCCGACGTGGTTGCACCGGTCTTTACTCCGCACGGCGGTGAAGTGCCCAGCGGATTTGCCTTGCCCATCACCGCCGGGCCCGGCACGATATGGTATACCACCGATGGCAGCGACCCGCGTTTGCCGGGCGGCGCAGTCAATACTCCCAGCGCAACCGCATATACGGTGCCGGTTGTGCTGACTGAGACGACCTGTGTTAAGGCACGGGTACTGGACAGCGAATGGAGCGCGTTAAACGAAGCTGTGTTCGCCATTGGCCCCGTTGTCGATAATCTCCGCATCACGGAGATTATGTACCATCCTGCCGATCCGAATGCTGAGTTTATCGAGCTGAAGAATGTTGGGGCTGAGGCGATAAATCCGGCCCTGGCGAGGTTTACCAACGGGATTGATTTTACTTTCCCATCCATGCAGCTTAACCCGGGTGATTATGTTCTGGTTGCTGAGAATCCGGCGGAGCTTGCAGCACTGGCGCCGGACATACCGGTCGGCGTAGAAGTGTTAGGGCCATATACGGGCAAGCTTGATAACGGCGGAGAAAAAATTGTATTAGTCGATGCGATTGGACAGACAATACATGAATTCCGGTATAAGGACGGATGGTACGATATTACCGATGGCGAGGGTTTCTCTCTGACCATAAAAGACCCGGCCAGCTCCGACCCGAATTTATGGGATAACAAGAGCGGCTGGCGGCCAAGCGCTTCTGTCGGCGGCTCGCCCGGCGAAGACGATAGCGGCGAGATTCCGGAACTTGGCGCGATAAAGATTAACGAATTGCTGTCGCATTCGAATGTCCTTTATACCTACGACTGGGTCGAACTTTATAACACCACCGATGCGAATATCAATATCGGCGGCTGGTATCTAAGTGATGACAACGACAACTTCAAGAAATATACGATTCCGGTGGGCACTGTAGTTGATGCGAATGATTTCTACGTTTTGCGTCAGGACCTGCACTTTGGTGTGGGCAATCCGGCTGACCCGAACAACGTGCCGTTTGCCCTGAGCAGCAACGGCGAAACGCTGTATCTCCATTCAGGCCAAGATGGTGTGCTTACCGGGTACAGCGAAGAGGAAACGTTTGGCGCTTCGGAATCTGATGTGTCTTTCGGCAGATACGAGAAGAGTACCGGTACCTTTAATTTTGTCGCAATGAGTGATGCTACGCCGGACTTGCCTAATGCTTATCCGAAGGTAGGTCCGGTCGTTATCAGCGAGATAATGTACCATCCGCAAACCGAAAGTGATGCGGAATATGTGGAACTTGTGAATATCAGCGGCTCGACCATAACTCTGCACGAATGGGATAATCAAAATGGCATAAATGTTCCATGGCGGTTTACCGATGAGGGCGGCATCACGTTTGATTTTCCGTTGGGTACAACGATGAATAACGACGAGCGGATACTGTTGGTTAAGGATGAGACTATTTTTAATATTGAGTTTCCGGGTGTTTCTAGTGTGCAGATATTCGAATGGGGCTCAGGCAAACTTGATAACGCCGGCGAAAAGATTCAACTGTCAAAGCCCGGTGATGAGGTTGATGGCACACGTTATTATATCAGGGTGGATAGGGTAAATTACAGTGACGGCTCGCACCCTGTAGGCGACGACCCCTGGCCCACCGGGCCGGACGGATACGACCAATCACTCACCCGCATTGACCCCAACCTTTACGGCAATGACGTCATCAATTGGCGTGCAGACGACCCTTCACCCGGCACCGCCAACCCCTAACCCATCTTCTACAGCGCGGATTTGTAATTCTTTGCTGCTGCATACGTTATGAATGGGCGCACTGCTCTTGGCACTACAAATTCACCTGTTCGCAAACAACTTCTGCTCATTGTTTTACCTCATATAGCGGGCGTATCACTGGGCCTAAAGCGACTCCAGCGGCTTGAATAGCTTTGCCGGCGTCGCCACGGGTTTCGCTGCGAATCACAAAGGCCTGTCTCGCAGCACGCACCGTAATTTCTTCCAGGTTATCCAGGTCATTCTTCAGACGCTCCCACTCAACAACCCAGCCACGCTCGGCCATTCGCGACTGCAACTCTTTGATAAGAATCAACGCTAAAAAACTGCAAAACACATGGCCTCGGATCGTCTCATCACATTTGTGGAAGATAGGGCGATTAGCCGGAATAGATTTGATCGTGCGGAAAATGCCTTCTACCATCCACAGTTCTTTATATCGCAGAGCTACCTCTTTGGCTGATATGTCCAGGTCGGTTTGCAAAACCCAGATACCATCATATCTTCTTTCTTCACGGATATTGTCTTCATCGATCTGAAAGTGCTTTCCAGCTTTTGGTGTGGTCAGATATTTACGATATCCTTTATTTCCCACTAATGTTTTGTCGCCTCGCTTGAGTTGTTCTCGCAGGCTTTCGACAATAGCTTTCCGGTCGGCACTATGTCCGATTCTATCGGCAATCTTTAACTGTGATTGGTATAAATCCGCGTCTAAAAAAACAGTGTCATTTATCCTGAGCATGGTCGAAAGAATCCGCGTCTAATCTTCTGTAGTTGAGTAAAAAAAGCGGGCAACGCCTGCGCACTCAGCGAAAGTGTCCTGTTAATCCCGTCTAAAAAACCAAACACCCGGCTGGCTTAAACAGTGGACATCACTTGTGATGGACACATGGACGAAAGCAGGCAATTTCGACTCTTGTCCGCCGAAAGCGGAATCCAGTATCGAGCATCGAGTATCGAGAATCTAGCATCGGGCGAAATTTTTCTTTGACTTTTGTCCAATAATCTGTTATAATACCTCCATGTTTACCAGAAGGTAAACAGAAACCGCCAGCAGGCGAAGAAAAGCAGACATTTCAGCTCTCATATTGGAACGTGTCCGCCAAAGCCTTGTGCGACGGCGGACGCTGCAGACGCAGCAAGGCTTCACGGCCAGCAGGCCCAACCAAATTTAATCGTTGCCTTGCCGACGCCCCAAAAACAAACCCAAAACAAACCCAATTCAAAGCCAATTCAAACCCAATTTCAAACTTTTCAAGATAGAGAAAATAAGGAAATACGCCCGGAGCAATTTCATTTTGAATTTTCTAATTTGCTTTTTATCGATTCAGCGACCTTTTTTCCGGATTTCAGCATCCCGCCGAAAATCGGGCCCATTCTCGGAAGGTTGAACACGTCGCACACGGACATACCGGCGACATAAAGGCCCGGATAAACCTCACCTGTCTTTTCTACAACGCCGACTTCGGACTTCTCCACGTTCATAAAATACTCCTGCAGCTCTTTTGGAAAAAGCTCCGGTATTCTTGCCTTTAACATACCAACCAGTTCAGCGGGGTGGCCCGTCGCATCAATCACGTATCTCGAAGAAATACAAAATGGGTCCACGTGCAGCCCGAGCATTCGAACACTTGCACTATTAACTACGACACCTTTAACAGTTTCTTGCTTTAGAACAATATCTTCGGCCTCTATTAAGTTAAATATTTCTGCTCCTGCCTTTTTAGCTTTATAGCCGAGAGCGGTTGCAAATTCTATTGCATCTGCTGTATATAAATTCCCCTGGTTTTTTGTTGTTACACCTATTTCGTCTAAAATGTCTTTGTCTTCGAAGGTAACCACGTTATAGCCTGCCGCCCCACCCCATATTCCTCCGCCTATCGAGAGCTTTTTTTCAATTACGGTGGTTTTGATTCCTGATTTGGAAAGGTAATACGCTGCCGCCAATCCGGCCGGGCCCGCACCGACTACAACGACATCGTTTTCGAGATGCCCTAACAGTCTTCTGTTGTATTCTTTCAAAATTGCCCTGGAAATATCAGTCTCTTTCACTTTTATTTCCTTTCTTTTTTATGTGTTGAAACCATCGCTAACAACAAAAAGCACTCCTGCAAAAGGAGTGCTTCAAATCTATTTTGCCTTCCTTCGCGGGCATTATCCCGAGCAGGTTCATAGGGTCAGTTCTCAGCTTGGGCCGAGCCGAACACTCGGCCTTTCGCTCCCCTGGCTTATCAAAATTTTCTGAGAAGCATTGTAATACCGCTCGGCAGCGGCTACAAGAATTTTTTGTGGTTTTGCTAATAAACATCCAAGCATTTACTAACGCATTCAAATCTTTTACCAAAGATTGGGTTTGATTGGGTTTGTTTTTTTGGAGCCGGAAGGCGGTTTCATTCTCATAATCCTCTATAACATATAAGTTTACGTTCATTTTGGGCTTTACGGAAATTGGGTTTGAATTGGGTTTGTTTTTTCGGACTGCGAAATCATCGTTTTTTCTGTAATCCTTTGTAAATACACACTTTGCATCAATTTTACCCTCTGGCAAATTGGGTTTGTTTGGCTTTGAATTGGGTTTGTTTTCACCAAGTGTCCAATTGGATTTATATTCATAAGCCATTTGTAAAAATATACTTACATTCATTTGACTTTTTCGGAAATTGGGTTTGTTTTGCATAAAAGGTAGCTGATTTGTAGAGCGTTCTCGACGAATGTAGAGGAAAGAAGGCATAGCCACAAAGGCACTAAGGCACAAAGTGGATTTTGGGTCGTTTAGGCGGTTTGGGTAGCTTGTAGTTGGTAGTTTGTAGTTCATAGTTCGTAGTTTCCTTTGAATTTGAACTTATTTTGGCGTGCCCCGCACCAATTTCGCTTAGGCTCACGCCTAATTGGTGCGGGACGAAAACGTGCGGTTCTCCGCTATATCCGGCGCCCCCCACAGGGAAAGGGGGCAAGCCCCACAATCAGGTAGGGGCAAGCTACTGGCGGCTTATGTTAGCCTGCTGACTAACATTTGCGTATTATAACATATTTTCAAACAAAAGTCAAAAAGAAAATTGGCCACAGATTTCGCAGATTTCAGGATTTTTATTAACCGCAGAGAACGCTGAGAGCGCAGAGAAAAATTTAGCCACGAATTAACACGAATTGGCACGAATTTTTTAGACGCAGATTGACGCTGATTTGTTTTAGCCGCGGATTTACGCGGATTATTTTAGCCACGAAAAGGCACAAAAAAATTGGCCACAGATTTCACTGCCACTAAGACACAAAGGCACAAAGAAGAATTAGTCAGCTTGGTGTTCTCGGCAAGCTCTGCTCTGAAAGCAAGCTTTCTCCACAGAGACTTACCTTCGGCCACCGTTGCATTCTTTCAGATGCAACTACAGCTTCGCTTTAAGCTGACTGAATTCGTATCTTGTTACTCGGGGTGAATGGTGAGTAGTGGGAATATCAAATAGCGTTTAGCGGGTAGCGTATAGCGGATAGGGGGAAAAGCTAAAAGTAAAAAGGTAAAAGGTAAAAAGGGCGGAGTAAAATCCAATTCTACTCTGCGAAGCGCTGCGTAGCATGAGAATCTCAGATAACGAAACTCAGTGGCGATGCGTTAGCAGCGTCTCTTTGAGCAGCCTGTTCGAAATAAAATTACTCATTAAAGTGATGGTCAATATATTCCTTTAGGAAGGGGATGTTATAAAAATCTGTCAAAGGCATAACCCAGCGACCTGATTCATTCAGAAGCAGTTCTGCAGGAAAAGAGCTTTTTTGACGAGCAGTGGAAATGTAATATAAAATTCCGCCGATCACAATAGCATAGACAGTTAGTCTGCTTTTTGACACGAAAGCAGTTGTTGACCAGCCCTCCTGCATCTTTTGATTGAACAAGGGAATGACGGCATTTACTGAATATTCAGAACTCTCTCCAGGTTCTTCTGTGAGTATCATTTTGCGTATTGTTTCTTCGTTATCTCCAATGCATACATTTTCAAACTCTGGCAGTGATGAGATACTCATTCGCCATAACAGAGAGAGGAAGAATAGCTTTAATTTGACATAATCGAGATTCTCAATGACAGCGAATTGTCTATTGTGCTTTATTTCTATACCATGCCTGCTTAGGTGAACGGCTTCTTTGAAGTATTTCTCATAGCGGCTAATCTTTTGCTCACAGTCATCACATAGCAAGTATTCCTTGGGCCCATCTTGAATCATTTGGGTAAGTTTATTGTGCAATTCATAGAATCGGTTGTCGAGTCCTTCATCGCGTATAAGTTTGATAATGGCACGCGGAATTATGTGCGATTCTTGCAGCTCAGAACTAGCAAGACATAACCGGCATGTATTACTATCTTTCATTTCGAACATCCGAAATCAGCGACTCTGGCGAGCGTTAGCCTTCCCCATCGTCCGCTGGATGAGTTTACCAATGCCAAGGATGATTCCGAAGAGAATCACAGCCACAAGATAAATCAGGAAAGTGGGACCGAGAGAGTGCGGAAATGGGTTTGCTTGACCCCAATATCCTGTGCCTAGAGACAGGAAAAGTATCCCAAGAATCCAAACCAAGAAGAAAGAGAACCTAAGAAACACCCTAAAACCTTGAGATATGGAACGAGTGAGCAAGCCGATTGTGATGAGCACGAAGAGATAGAAAGGTATGTGCTGCCCGAAGGTCATGAGGAGAGCACACTTAAATCCTTCAGCCTTTGCACACGCTCGATATGGCGCGCGTTCGGCGTCGCTCATGCTGTCCCACGCAACCTGCTCTGAATCGTAAATCTTAAGAAATGCGTGTCCCGCTCCCGCACGGTAGAAATAGCTGAAGAACCCAGGTAGTGTAATGACCGCTAGGACTCCAAAGATGATTGTAAGAATCAAGGATACGATTCCGGATTTCTTTGCCATGGCTCATGTCCTTTCGTGATGCATAACGGTGCGGCACGCCGGTACCGCGCACGCGACGTCCCTGTGCAACCGCTGGTTCGGTAACATCTTCTCTTAATCACAATTCTAACTGTAGTCTTATCGTTTTGTCAAGGGAGGGTGGGAGAAGAAAGAGAATATCGAATTCTCCACTGGCGAACCTTCGGTATCCAATTTGAATGTCCAATGTCGAAGTGAAAGTGGTGCGAAATATGACCCCGCCCACAGGTGGCGGGGCTCACCATTGGGGCAACCACAGGGGGTTGCCCCTACGCGAGAAGGGCTTTTCGATTGACAAGGGTAAGGGATAAGCCTATGATACAAACGTTAACAGTAGAGACCAGAAGGACGGCATAAGTTATGGCAAATAAAGGGTTTACCCCGTTAGAGAACAAGAGGAAAAAGTCTCTAACGGGGTTTACGCATCTTCATCTGCACAGCCAGTATTCACTGCTCGACGGCGCAATAGCGTTCGACGGACTGCTCAAACGCTGCAAAGAGCTGGAAATGGACGCCGTAGCCGTTACCGACCACGGCAATATGTTCGGTGCCGTCGAGTTCTATACAAAAGCAATCGCCGCACATATCAAGCCAATCCTCGGCATCGAGGCGTATGTTGCGCCTCGTAGCAGGTTTGACAGGACGAAAACCACCATCGCCGATGCTGCATATCACCTGATACTTTTAGCTGAAAATAATGCCGGCTATCAAAATCTGCTGAAGCTGACAAGTGCCGGTTATATCGAAGGATTTTACTATCGCCCAAGAATTGACAAGGAACTCCTCGCCGAGCTGAACGAGGGCTTGATAGCCACGTCGGGCTGTCTAAAAGGCGAGATTGCCGTGCGCCTTTCCAACGGCGACGAAAAGGCAGCGCGTCTGGCCGCAGAGAGCTACGTGAAGATATTCGGCCCCGACAGATTCTTCATCGAGGTCCAGAACCACGAAGATGATGACCCTAACGTTCGCCAGGCACTGATTGACCTTGCAAAAAAGATGGGCCTGGGGCTGGTTGCAACCAACGATGTACACTTTTTGCAAGCTGACGATTACGAAGCACACAATTGTTTATGCTGTATAAGCACCGGCAAAAATGCCGACGACGCCAGCAGAATGATATACCCCAAAGACGTTTTTCTAAAAAGCCCTGAACAAATGCGCCGGCTTTTTGCCGAGACCTGCGAGGCCAGCCCTTCCGAAGGGCGGGCCGAGGCCTGTGATAATACGTTGGCAATTGCCCGGCGGTGTAATGTGGAGCTTGACTTAAAAAGCCGGCACGCACCCAGCTTTAAGCCGCCTGACGGTTCGTCTCCTGAAGAGTTTCTCACCGGATTGTGCTATGAGGGGGCAAAGCAGCGATACGGCAAAATTAGCGACCAGATAAAAAGCCGGCTTGACAGGGAGCTGGACGTAATCGAATCGAAAGGCTTCGCCAGCTATTTTCTCATCGTCTGGGACTTCTGCAAATACGCACACGAAAACAATATCCCCGTAGGTGCCAGAGGCAGCGCGGTAGGGACACTTGTCGGATACTGCCTCGGGTTGTGCGATGTTGACCCGATTCGATACGGGCTGCTCTTCGAGCGCTTTATGGACCCCGAGCGTAACGAAATGCCCGATGTTGATATCGACATCTGTCAGGCCGGCCGGGCAAAAATCATCGACTATGTTCGCCGGAAGTACGGCCACGTCGCGCAAATCATAACTTTCGGAACGATGAAAGCCAGGGCGGTTATCCGCGACATCTGCAGGGTGCTCGGCGTATCGTTGGCAGAGGCCGACAGATTGGCCAAGCTTGTACCCTTCTCTCTTGATATGACGCTCGATAAGGCCCTGAAGACCGAGCCGCAGTTAAAGCAGGCTTATGAGCAAAGCGACGAGACGAGAAAAGTAATTGATATCTGCAAGCGGCTCGAAGGCCTTGCCCGCCACGCGTCCGTCCACGCTGCCGGCGTCGTCATTACCGATGAGCCGTTGACCAATTTCGTACCTCTCTATAAGGCGTCCGGCTCCGACGATATCATAACCCAGTACGAAGGACCTATGGTCGAAAAAATCGGGCTGCTAAAGATGGACTTTCTGGGCCTGAAGACCCTCAGCGTATTAGAGCGGGCCTGCCAGTTGGTCAAAGACATTCACGGCGAGACAATCGACCTGGAAAAACTCGAACTTACCGACCCCAAGGTTTTCCAGCTATTCTCCAGCGGTAAAACAAAAGGGGTTTTCCAATTTGAGTCCGGCGGTATGCAGGACTTGCTGATGAAAATGCAGCCCGACCGGATTGAAGACCTTATTGCCGCCAACGCTCTTTTTCGCCCGGGCCCTATGATACTAATACCGGATTACATCGACCGAAAGCACGGCGCAAAATGGACCCTGCCGCACCCGATTATGAAAGAAATCCTTGATGAAACTTACGGCATTATGGTCTATCAGGAACAGGTGATGCGCATCTGCTTTTCGCTCGGCGATATACCGCTGCGAGAGGCCTACGGCCTCATCAAGGCAATAAGCAAAAAGAAGGCCAGAACCATCGCCAAGGAAAGGGAAAGGTTCATAGGGGGCTGCGTGGATAAAGGCTTGACCAGCCGGCAGGCACAGCAGATTTTCGAGCTTATCGAACGATTTGCCGGCTATGGCTTCAACAAAAGCCATTCGACCCGCTATGCCATCATCGCATACCAGACTGCCTATATGAAGACACATTGGCCTGTCGAATTTATGGCGGCGCTTTTGACTTATGAGATGGGCAACACCGACAAGGTCGTTGAGTATATCACCGAATGCAGGGAAATGGCCATCGAAGTTCTGGCGCCCGATATCAACGAAAGCGGCGTCGATTTCACGCCCCTCTACAAAAGAGAAAAAAGATTAACCGCAGAGAACGCAAAGAACGCAGAGAAAGAATTAAAATTAGACTCTGCGAGATCTGCGGACTCGGCGGTAAAAGAAAATGGTGTAATACGCTTCGGCCTGGCCGCGGTCAAGGGCGTTGGTGAAAAGGCAGTCGAGCAAATCATCGCGGCTCGCCAGGAAATCGGCCGATTCCGGAGTCTCTTTCATTTCTGCGAAAATGTCGATTTGAGGGCCGCCAACAAGCAGGTCATCGAGGCCCTCATAAAAGCGGGTGCCTTCGACCGGCTCGGCGGAAACCGTGCCCAAATGATGGCCGGCTTCGAAAATGCAATGCAAGTCGGAGCGAGCCTCCAGGCCGACAAACAAAACGGCCAGATGACTTTCTTCGGCCAGACCGGCGAAGACGACTATTCGCAGGACCACCAGCGCCTGCCCGATGTCCCGCCCTGGCCTGAGCTGCAGATGCTCGCTTACGAAAAACAAGTCCTCGGCTTCTATGTAACCAGCAACCCGCTCAGCCATCACGCTGAGATGATAAACCTGTATTCCACACTCAACACTTCGCAATTAGACGATTTTAGCCAGGATAAGCAAATCGTAATCGGCGGAATGATAACAAAGATAAGATACACTTTGACAAAGACGGGCCGAAATGCCGGCTCAAAAATGGCTTACTTCACCCTCGAAGACCTCCAAGCCCAGGTCGAGGTGGTAATGTTCCCGGATGTGCTGAATAAATTCAGCAGTTCGTTGGTCGCCGATACGGTTGTTTTTGTAAAGGGAAAACTCGATTACAGAAGAGAAAAGCCCAACATCTTAGCTGTGGAGCTGATACCTCTGGACGAGGTCAGGGAAAAGTTAGCTGCGAAAGTCAGGATTCGGCTGGATGCTAAAGACGTTACCAAAGAAAAAGTAGCGACCATAAAAAGCATCTGCCAGAGTCACAGAGGCAAAAGCCCTGTTTATGTAGCGATAAAAACCGACAAAGGCAGGGTCTTTGCAACCGCCGACAGGGAGCTGTCCGTCAACCCCGACCTGGATTTTTGTCGAAAAATGCGACAGCTCGTCGGCCCCGAAAACTTCCAGCTCGCAAAATAGGAAACTTAATATGTGGTTGCCAAAAGATGAAAGAAGATTGATAAGATACTATTACAATGAAATTAGCAAAATTAACGACGCCCAAATGTGCAAAATTTTCACGCTAGAAGACCTAACTAAAGCGTTAGGAAAAAAAGAACGACCCCAAGCACAAAAGACCCTAATAGAAGATTATAGTGAGGTCGAAGCGCTTAATACCTTGCTTAGCAAAAGAGGCTTGATAACTTGGGAAGAATATAAGGCAGATGGAAATGTAAAATTGACGATATCTTTGTATGCTGATTCAACAGATAACCCACACCTAAACAGAACACTTAAATATCAGATAACTTTAACGATTGCTGGATCGGATTTAGGTAAAAAATATAGTTCGAAACTCAGCACTTTTTACTTATGGTGCGAAGAACATAAGTTAATTCTGACAATAATTGGGCTGATATTAACTCTTCTCATAGTAATATTTACAGGCATATCAGCTTTCAAGAATAAATAGAAGGTAGATTCCTTTTGAAAAGCAATTTTTCAGGTAAATTCATTGTCCTTGATGGGCCGGACGGCTGCGGAAAAAGTACGCAATGTGCCCTGCTTGCGCAGTGGCTAAAGGAAAACGGTGTCGAGGTTGCAAGTTTTCGCGACCCCGGCGATACCGCCATCGGCGAAAAAATTCGGCAAATCCTGCTCAACCCCGAACATATCGCAATGAGCACAGCGGCGGAAGTGCTGCTCTATATGGCCGCAAGAGTTCAACTATGGCAGGAAAAAATAACCCCGGCCCTTGAGCAAAAGAAATGTGTCATCCTCGACAGATGGCTTTCAAGCACCTGCGCCTACCAGGGCCACGCCGGCGGCTTCGGCATCAACCAGGTTATAAAACTTGCAGCAGATTCTCTTGGAAAGCCCTGGCCTGACCTGACTATCATTCTCGATGTCGATTTGGAAACCGGTGCTAATCGGCTCTCCGCCCAGCCCGATAGAATGGAGGCAAAGCCGCGCAAATATCACCAAAAGGTCCGCGACGGCTTCCTGAAGCTGGCCGGTCGGCAGGAAAACTTCCATCTCGTCGATGCCACCAGCAATATCGAAACAGTTCACAAAAAGGTAATAGAAGTAGTTGAAAAAGTATTTTAGCCACAGATTTCACAGATTACACTGAATTAAATATAGAAAGGGTTGTAGTAAAATTAATGGGTGAATACAAACACAAAGAATTAACCCACGACATTATTAATGCCGCGCATACAGTTCACAAC
>JAUVYQ010000006.1 GCA_030603035.1 Phycisphaerae bacterium
CGACTGAAAAATTGTTGAGTGAGGGCCATAACTGCAGTGGGAGCATTCCGCAAAGATACCAGTGGCAGATATCCGGTAAAACCACCGGAGTGGGTGCTTCAGAGCTAAGGGTTTCATATTTCAATTAACTTTAATTAACAGTTCAGACTGGGCTTGTGAAAGGAGGTGGATTATAATACTCCCCAAAAACTGGGCGCATAATTAAGGTGGATTTGTCGCCTGAGACGATAACAGTTTCAGGAGACAAATTTATGAAAAACAAAAGACGTAATCACAGTGCTCAGTTTAAGGCAAAAGTCGCACTTGCAGCGGCTAAAGGCGAAATGACGATAGCTGAACTGGCCAGTAAGTTTGAGGTTCATCCTAATCAGGTGACTCAATGGAAGAAGCGGCTGCTTGAGTCTGTGCCGGATATATTCTCTCGTTCTCGGCAGCGAGATCGGCAGAAGCAGGGTGAGCTGACAGAACATTTGTATCAGCAGATAGGCCAGTTAAAAGTAGAGCTTGACTGGCTCAAAAAAAAATCTGGATTTGACGCTTGAGCAAAAGCGTAAGGCAATTGAGCCGGGACACAGGCAGATAGCGATTTATAGGCAATGCGAATTGCTGGGGTTGAGTCGAAGCAGTTTGTATTATAAACCTTGTCGGGATGCGCGATACAGTGAGCAATTAATGAGATTGTTAGATGAACAATATATCGAGACGCCGTTTTACGGCATTGACAAGATGACCGAATGGCTACGTCGCCAAGGCCACTATGTCAATCATAAGAGAGTTCGACGGCTGATGCGTCAGATGGGCTTAGAAGCTGTTTATCCGCGGCGAAAGCGTGGTTTGAGCATGCCGGACAAGGAGCATAAGATATACCCATACCTGCTTAAAGGCATGCAGATTGAACGAGCCGATCAGGTTTGGTCGGCGGATATAACATATATCCGGATGTATCGCGGCTGGCTTTATCTGGTAGCGGTGATGGACTGGTTCAGCCGTTATGTTCTTAGTTGGGAAGTGTCGGTAACATTGGAGTCGGAGTTTTGTGTTTCGGCCTTGGAGCAGGCATTGAGCTTTGGCAGACCGGAGATATTCAACACGGACCAGGGCAGCCAGTTTACCTCGATAGATTTTACAAAGATATTGCTGAATGCAAGTGTTCAAATCAGTATGGATGGCAAAGGCCGAGTATTTGATAATATTTTTTCAGAGCGTTTATGGCGAACAGTGAAAGTAGAGGAGGTTTATCTGCGGGACTATCAAACGGTGGCCGAGGCGACATATAGCCTGGGTCGATATTTTGAGTTTTATAATAACCAGCGATTGCACCAGGCTTTGGGCTACCGCACCCCAGCCGAGGTGTACGGCGTAGCCGTTGGCACTCCGGTCGCCCTCCGGGCTCCCTTCGTTCCAACTGCTTTAACATACGGTGATGAATCCACCTTAAAAACCCCAAGTTTTTGTCTTGACAATGGGTAGGGGTATATAATGCCCTATTTGGCGAAATAGATAAGTGCTTATGTCCGTCTTATTATTAGCAGGCGTCAAGGTCAGGTTTCACACTGTTACGGGCGCAGGCCACGGAAGATTTAACAGCCCCCAGGTCGATAAAATGGTGGATGACTTCTTTGACAGGCACCTCAAGCCCCGTAACACTGGGCCGTGAACAAACTACTAAATAAATAAATTTTTCCTTGACAGCGCGGAGTGCATCTGGTAACATTTACTTCTTAGTAACCGTTCATTTTGTAGAGGTTTGGCCACCGTCTCACGGGCGGTGGCCTTTCCTTTTTCAGCTAACATTTTTCAGCCTCCTTCATTGCTTACCACGTTTTGCGGTCAGGCGCACCAGCGGGTATTAGAAGGCAGGATTTTACGGTAAATATCCTTGCCTGTCAGCAGGATAAGGCATATAATCGTATCGGCTTTGGTTTGTTTGCCAAACGCAGAAAGGTGAAATAAATGAGATTCTAAAAGGAGAATTAAAATGAAAAAATTACTGTTCATATCTACTGTCTTAACGATTTTGTTATTACCAAATACTTCTGCAACGAAATCACGAACTCAAGTTAAAAAGCCTATTGACTATCCAAAATATTCGACCACAGTCGAATTACGGATTACTGCTGATGATGAAAAAATTAAAAATGAAGTTTATAGTTATATTAGCAGAGAAGTTCGGTCGCTTGGCGATGTTCGAGAAACCAATGATAATGATGGGGATTGGCTTATTTGGATTATAGCCCACAAAGTCCACCTTGCAACTGGAGAATATGTTGGTTTTGCATTATCCACAGTTATTTCACGCCGTTGTTATATGGCAGAAGTTTTTGCCTTACTCAAAAAATTGGATGCTTTGAGCAAGAAAGAAAAATCTTATTGGCCGCCCAATTATGCCCTTTCTGGGCTTTATTGGCTTAGACATCACAAAATTGTGATTGGCAGCCAAAGCAACTTACAAGAACTATGCCAAAAGACAATTATAGATTTTGATGCTGAACATTTAAGGCCAGACAGAGAACGCTACGAGCGCTTTCGCCAACAGCAACTAATAAAACAATCAACTTTTCAAAGAGCAAAATAAATTAGATGCAATTTGTCTTAAAATTGTTTTTTGGTAAAATTCTGGCTGGCCATTTTCGCGCTGGACAATTGCTGCTCGGCTTTGGTTCGGTGATGTTGAGAAGGAAACAATACTAAAAATTCCAAGCTGATTCACAGAATATCAGAATCGAAAGGCAAGTAACTATGGCTGTTAAACTTAAAGATTTTGTTTCGGGAACATTGAAAAACATAATTGTGGGAGTCGAAGATGCACAAAAGGCATCCAAAGAAAAAGGCGCCATAATAAATCCCAGGGACTATTTCGAAGATCATACTAAAAAGCACATTTACCAGGCAGGCAGGTTGGTTGAACACGTGGAGTTCGATGTTGCTGTTACAACAAGTGAGGAGAAGGAAAGCAAGGGCGGTCTGGGAGTATTCGTGGCGGGAATAGGTGTAGGTGCTCAGGGCAAATCCGATTCCTTAAGTAGCTCCGTAAGCCGTATCAAATTTTCTGTACCTGTTGTATTGCCAGTACAGGATTAAGCCAGAGCCATCGCTCTCTTGCTGCTCAGCTTTTGTGCGGTGATGTTGAGAAAAAAACGCTGAAATATAGGCCAGAATCGGCTCTATTTCCGCTTGATTTATACCTTAAAAAAAGTACAATTCTATCAAGTTTTCAGGGAAATCTTTCAGGGGATATGGAAATGCAAGTGGAGCTAAAAAACAATAAGTTGATTATCACGATTGACGTAAATCCGAAACCGACACCATCAGCAAGCGGTAAAACATTGGTTATAGCCAGTTCGCATGGCAATCAGCAGACAGCGGTAATGATTGACGGCAAGCCTGTAATTGTCGGCGTAAACGCCTATATCCGAAAGTAAAAAGGTCGGGCGTTTTTAGCCAAACCACCTACCCTCTTCCTGCTCGCTCTGGGTGCGGTGCTTTTGAAAAAATATACTTGACTTGACTGGCAAACAGGCTAAAATATATTTATCATAGCCCCTGCCTTTCCTCCGCATTTGTCCTCCGACAAACATGCAGGTAGGGGCTTTTTATATTCTCTTGGCTGGCTTTGGTGCGGCGATGTTGAAGAGGAAACGCTAAAGAAATAAGCTCTGTTTTCCTTTACGTGTGGCTGCTATTGGTTAATCCTCGTACAGCAGACCTAATCACTGTGCGAGACCACCCCAAATCGCTGCAGAGTAAACCTGTGCCCTTGACTGGGCATATCTGAGCATTGGCAAGGACAAGGTTGAGACGTCGGGTAACCTGCGGGCCGTACGGCTTTCGGGAAAGACCCTCAGCGTGGAGGAGCCCGGCAATTTACTCCGGTAGTTTGTCGGAGCAAACTGACGGGGCCGGAAAATCGGGAAAGAGGCAAACTTAACAGAAGTTTTATTTCAGGTGAAATATGGCCCGAATAGCAATTGATGTTGTGTTATTACCTTCAGACAAGATGACCGATTATGCAATCGAGGTAAATAGAGGGCTGCTCAAAACGTTTGATAATAAAATAATCCTCAATTATGAGAATTGTTTGCCCCATATTTCCTTAGCTATGGGTTGTATCGATGAAAAAGACATTCCTGATATCGAGAAAATTTTACAAGACATCGCAAAAAAGTATTCTTTCAAGGAGCTAAGAGTTGTTGATATTCGTTCTGAAACAATTCCAGCCGGCAAAAAGGTGTCGGGTTTTAAGATAGAAAAAACAAAAGAGCTTCAATTGCTTCACGAAGAGGTTATGCAAAGACTCGCACCATATCTTACCTATGATGTAACTACAGGTATGCTATTTTCCCCTCCCGAAGTTGAGCAAGCAACTTTATCCTGGATTAAGAACTATCCGGAAAAATCGAGTTTTGAAAATTTTTCTCCCCATATAACGATTGGATTCGGCGAAACAGATAAAGTCGAGCTTCCGATAAGATTCGCTGCTTCAAAACTTGCTTTATGTCACCTGGGAAATTATTGCACCTGCAGAAAAATTCTTGTATCAATTGAATTTGAAAGTTGAGTGGGACCCCGTTCGTCCATCCTCCATCCTACATCGTCGGGCGGCGGACGAGCCACCTTGGTTAATTGACCGTCTGCAAGCCGGCCAGGGCAACGGACTTATCATCAGCAAGTTCAAAAATTCTATCAAGGGCGGTTACCTTAAAGATGCCTCTGGTTGGAGCGGCAACGCTGCAAAAAACAAGCCGATGCCCACAATCGGCCAACACCTTGCGCAGCTTCAGCAGCTTCGAGAGGCTTGAAGAAGTTACAATATCGACTTTGGAAAAATCAATTACCACATTACAGTCATCTCTGTCGCGCACGACTTCAGTAACGCTTATGAGCTCATCGGCCATTTCCGGTTCCTGGGGCAGGTCCACGAGGACGATATTCTCCGACAATTCTTGAATCCCCATTGTAAATCTCCTCTTTTAGACAGGATAACAGGATAAAACAAGATAAAAAAAACCTGAGTTTCAAATGTTGTATCGGCACAAGTTTAGGCCGGGTTAAGCAAAAAATTAAGCTGCCCAAGCTGACCGATTTTAAGCCAGATATTGACGTAAATATTGTTCCAATAAGACCATAGTAGGATTTGTCATTCCTGCGGGGAGCAGGAATCTAAATCTATTAGAATGCATTTTTGTTTCCTCTGAAAACAAACTTCACCGGAACCGGTCAGTTTGAGTATACAAATTGATTTACTTTTTTTATAATAGCGTGTATAGATGTGAGCAAGACATCGCAGGAAAAAACCGAATGAACCCCGTTAGAGGGACCCCGCTTGCCCCCCTGCTTCTGCCGAGAGGCATCCTGTGGATTGCGAAGCAAACCGGGGGGCTTTGCGGGAACCCAAATTCTATGACAAGCAATAATATGATACAAACTCCGTTAAAAGAGAGTCCACAACTCCTGATGGGGCAAAAGGGGAAAATTTCTAACGCGGTGTTGCACAAACGTTTTTTTGCAGTTGTCCTTATCGGCGCCAGCGTTTTTCTGGGCGGATGTAGAGAGCGGAATGTCAATTTTGTAACAATCGGCACAGGAGGGGTAACAGGAATCTATTATCCTACCGGTGTCGCTATAAGTCGAATGGTTAATAAGAAATTTGACCGATACAGGATTAAAGCAACTGTTGAATCAACGAGCGGTTCTGTATTCAATGTTAATGCAGTGTTAAATGGAGATTTGGTGTTTGGTATTGTTCAATCGGACAGACAATATCAGGCGTATAACGGACTTGCTGAGTGGTCCAGACTCGGAAAACAAACAGAGCTCAGGTCTGTATTTTCAATTCACCCCGAATCAATTACCTTAGTTGCATCAGAAAAGAGCGGTATCAGGGAAATTAAGGATTTGAAAGCCAAAAGGGTCAATCTTGGAAATCCAGGGTCCGGACATTTACAGAACTCAAAGGATGTATTGGAAGCAGCAGGACTTACTGAGCGGGAACTCTCTGCAGAATATGTTAAAGCCGTAGAGGCACCCGGATTATTGCAGGATGAAAGGGTCGATGCTTTTTTCTATACAGTGGGACATCCCAGCAGTAACATTAAAGAAGCAACATCCGGGAGAATTAAGGTGTTTATTGTACCTATCGAAGGTCCGGATATAGATAAGATGCTTAAAAAGTATCCTTACTATGCGAAATCGAAAATACCGCATTCATTTTATCGCTACGCATTAAATACTGAAGATATTGAAACAATTGGTGTAAAGGCAACCTTTGTTACGTCAAAGAAGGTGGATGAGGATATTGTCTATGCTATAACGAAAGAGGTATTTGAAAACTTTGAGGACTTCAAAGCTCTTCATCCGGCTTACAAGGTGCTGACAAAGGAAAACATGCTCAAGGGACTGTCCGCTCCCATCCACAAAGGTGCTTTAAGGTACTATCGACAAACCGGTCTTGATAAATATATAGATCCGAACCTCATAATTGACTAAATGCTGTCAACAAACAAGAGAAACCAAAACAGGATGCAAAGGTTCCCGATGACTGCGAAAACACGGATGTTTTCGCTCGGAAAAGCCGATAGAATTATCATTTCTGTCATTTCAATAGCATGGGCGCTGTTTCAACTGGCGTTACCCCGTTTTATAATACTCGATAGTACAACAGTAAGGGCGGTTCATCTGGCTTTTGCCATAACACTTGTATTCCTGACAATTCCTGTTACCAAACATAAGCGTAAAGACAAGTTCCTCAATGCAGCAAGCCATATCCCGCTTATGGACTATATTCTGGCTGGGGCCGCATGTCTTTGTGTGCTGTACTTTGTTCTTGACTGGACGGGTATATCAATGCGGGCGGGCCTGCCCATTCGGCGGGATGTTGTTGCAAGCGTTATACTAATCGTCCTTCTATTAGAGGCATCAAGGCGTGCCATTGGACCGGCCCTCGTCATTATTGCCATTCTGTTTACACTCTTTGCCTTCTCAGGCTCTTACATGCCCTTGGTCTTTGCCTTTCGAGGGGTATCACTGCGAAGGTATCTCAGCCAGATTGCTCTATCCACAGAAGGGATTTATGGCATCCCCCTTTATGTCTCTGCCAATACTGTTTTCCTGTTCGTACTGTTTGGGGCAATGCTTAATAAGGTTGGGGCGGGACGTTTTTTTAATGACCTTGCAATCTCTTTGCTTGGTCGATTCAAGGGTGGTGCAGCAAAAGCAGCAGTTGTCTCAAGCGGTCTAACAGGTCTTTTCTCAGGCTCAAGCATTGCCAATGTTGTTACAACGGGAACCTTTACAATTCCCTTAATGAAGAAAGTCGGGTATCCTGCGAAAATTGCAGCAGCAACCGAGGTTGCTGCAAGTACTAACGGCCAGCTAATGCCTCCAATAATGGGCGCAGCAGCGTTTATCATTGCAGAATATCTGGGCATCTCTTATCTCGACGTTGTAAAGGCTGCTGCCATTCCTGCTTTTGTGTCCTATTTTGCCCTGTTTTACATCGCACATCTTGAGGCTTCAAAGCTTGGAATGAAAGGACTGCCGAAGGCGGACATTCCCGGATTTCTGACCGTACTTAAAAATGGATTCTATTACCTTATCCCGTTGGCTGTTTTGATATATGTATTAATCGTTATGCGATACACTCCTAACCTGGCAGCTTTTTATGCGATACTTGTCCTGATTGTGATTGTCTTTGTACGGGAAATCATCAAGGCGGCCGGAAACAGCACGAACATTGCAAAGGCACTTATAAAGGCAGTAATTAATGGCACCAACACCATTGGTGAAGGATTAATTGCTGGCTCGAGAAATATGCTCTCTGTTGCGCTGGCAACAGCCACCGCAGGGATTATTGTTGGGATTGTGTTCATGGGTATTAGCGGTATGGTTGTTGACATTGTAGCAGGACTCTCCTTCGGCTATATTTTCCCTCTCTTACTAATAACGGCAATTGCAAGTCTCATACTTGGAATGGGATTACCGACAACAGCAACCTATATTGTTATGGCTTCTATAACCGTTCCTGTAATCGTAGAGCTAAGCTCTGCAAATGGCGTGAGCGTTATTCCGCTGATGGCTGCTCACTTATTCTGTTTCTATTTCGGCATTCTTGCCGATGATACCCCGCCCGTGGGCCTGGCTGCCTACGCCGCAGCAGCCATCGCAAAGTCCGACCCAATACAAACGGGGATACAGGGATTCATATATGATTTAAGGACCGCTGTCATTCCCTTTATGTTTGTCTTTAATGCCGAACTTATTCTTCACGGAATCAATAATTGGCCCCAGGCGCTGCTCATCTTTACAATGGCGATATTCGGCGCATTTGCCTTTACAAATGCGGTCCAGGGATGGTTTATAACAAAGAACAAATGGTATGAGGTTCCCTTGTTTCTTATTGCGTCGCTTATATTATTTTGTCCCACTGTTGTAACAAAGATTTTCAATCTGGATTTACATCTTAGATACTATATGTACTTTGTTGGAATGGCTGTCTATGCTCTATCTTACCTTGTCCAGAGATTAAGACTAAAAAGGGCATTTTGAGCCGTCGCTGGCTCGGCAACGCAATCTGTCCTCTGTCATCTGTCCTCTGTCGTCTGTCCTCCATCGTCTGTCCTCCATCGTCTGTCATCCGTCTTCCGTCTTCTGTGTTCGGTTGGGTGGCAGCCTCAAGCGCAGCTTGGGGATGGCTCCGCCCAGGATTGTTTACCCATCGACACCCCGGCGACGACATAGACAAGACACATCAGGCACCTCATTTTTTTGGCCCGATAGAAATCAAGTGCGAATACGTCCGCAGGTACATTCTCCCGCCCGCGACTGCTGGCGTCGCATGGCTCTTTTCGCCCAGAGCGTTCACCGCCAGCAGCTCGTAGCTGGCGCCCGCCTTAATCACCACAACATCTCCCTCCCTCGTGATACAGTACAGTTTGCCGTCAACCCACACCGGCGAGCCGTAGAATCTGCCGCCGGGCTTTTCACGCCAGAGATCTTCGCCTGTCGCGCTCCGCAGGCAAGAGACATACCCACGGTCGTGAAACGTAAACAGCAGGCCTCCCCTCGCTAAGGACGTGGGGACATACGGCGTGGAACTACTATCTATCTTGTATGCCTCTACGGGTTGGCTGGCTTTGTCTCCTGTGCCGGGTCGGATTGCGATTAATCGCTTGCCGCTGACCCCCACCCGCCCTCGTCTTTTCATCGGACACCTCCCATTAAAACACTTACTCGACACACATTTACAAATTTACCTGCAAATTAGTTGAAAGTCAATAGTAAGCTAAAGCAAAGTCGGAAATTACTGAAAAGGAACGTTTTGCCACAGCTATGGCGTTAGAGGGTCTTCTATAATACAATACAATTGACCGATTGAGAGCCGGCCCCGTTAGGCGCGTGATAAGCGGCATTACAAAAAGAGATGAATGAAACAAAATTACTTTTGAGGGCGTATTATGAAGCCCTGTATGACCGCCTCGAAGCCGGGAAGGACCTTTTGACGGCAACAATAGAAAAGCTGCTCCAGCAGGAGCTCGCAAAGCGCGGCTTTGGCAACTTTGACCGGGAAAAATACGCCGCATACCGCGATGCCTGCCTGGCTTTCGTCGATGAACGCGCAGAAACTTACAATCCAATCGGAATTCAATATACCTTTGACCGTATCAGGGCGAAGGAGGCCTTTGAATTACAGTTGCAGCTTGACTGGTACGACAGCCGGCCGGAATTGGAGGCTTTGATGGAAGCCGTGCACGATATGGCACAAGCGCCGATGCCCGACGAAAAAATGTGCCAGCTCGCCGATGAGCTGATTAACAAGCTCGGGGCTTTTCCCGATAAGAGCATTATATCTGCTTACGAGGCCAGGCCCGCTCTCGGAAAGCTGCCCGACTACATCGTCGCGCGGGCCATCGAAGAAATCATCACGTGAGCAAGACTTTATTGTCATTCCTGCGTTGGGTGGCAGCCTCAAGCGCAGCTTGTTTAGCCGTCGCCGGAACGGCGACGCAATCCGTCCTCTGTCTTTCAACTTCATCGTTCGTTATTCCTTATTTGATATTCGATATTCTTTCGGTCATCCCGACCGAAATCCCCCGCTCACCCCCATGTCATCTTGAGCGTAGCGCAGCGGAGTCGAGGTATCTGGCCTCCGAATATACAATAACCACTCACCAATTACCAATCACCAGCCGCAAGCATCGTGCATCACCTGTCCGCCGTAGCTTCAGCGAAGGCGGAAGCATCGAGAATCCGTCCCACCAACCAACTGTCCAAAGAGGCCAGAAATGCCCTTTATCAGTACTAAAAGTGCGGTTTTGGCCCCCCGACTTGACTTTTCGCCAAATCGGCCTATATTTATGTAGTCAGTCTTTAGGCATGCGAGGCGGAAGAGGTATTAAAAATAATCAATGGAAAATAATCAATATTGTAACGCAGTGCAAATCCGGCGCTGTTTGACGGAATCAATTTTAGTATGGCAGGAGTGTTTGACAATAGTATAGTTAATCAGGTTCAGCAGGCCAACGACATCGTTGACGTCATAAGCGAGCACGTCAACCTCAAGAAAAAGGGCCGCGAAATGGTCGGCTTATGTCCCTTCCACGACGACCATCGACCGAGTATGTACGTCAACGGCCTCAAGCAGATATTCAAGTGTTTTGCCTGTGGTGCCGGCGGCGATGTCTTCAAGTTTCTTCAGATGCGCGAAAATCTGACTTTCCCACAGGCAATAGAAAGATTGGCCGACCGCGCCGGAATAAAGCTGAAAAAACTCAAAACTCAAAACTCAAAACCAAAAACTATTGACGTCGACCCCAATAAGCTCGCGAAAGTCAACGCCTGGGCCACTGATTACTTCCAGAAAAATCTCGCTGACGAACAAAAAGGAAAGTCAACCCGTGATTATATCACTGAAAGGCAGATAACGCCCGAAAACGCCAAAAAATGGCGGCTTGGCTTGGCTGTTGATTCGCGCGATGATTTAATTAGGGCGGCGAAAGACAGAGGTGTTCCACCGAAGCTGCTGACTCACGCCGGCCTCGTTGTAAACCAGGGAGGCGGCATTGCCGATAAATTTGTTAATCGCTTGATGTTTCCTATTACTGATGTAACCGGAAGGGTAATTGGCTTCGGCGGCCGAACGCTGGACGAAGCGGACGCCAAATACATAAATTCGCCGACAACGGTTCTCTTTGACAAAAGCAATTCACTCTACGGCCTGGAGCAGGCCCGCCACCACATTGTCTCGTCAGCAACAGCAGTTGTTGTCGAAGGTTATACCGACTGCATAATGGCGCATCAGTTTGGCTGTGCGAATGTCGTTGCAACGTTAGGCACCAGCTTTACGCCCGGCCACGGGCGCATCTTACGGCGGTATGCAAAAAAAGTAGTTTTAATTTTCGATAGTGACACCGCAGGTATCGAAGCTGCCAACAGGGCCCTCGAGGTCTGCCTGTTACAGCGCATAGATATCAAGCTTGCGTCGGTGCCGGAAGGTAAAGACCCGTGTGATTTTCTTTTAACCGCCGGCAAAGAGCGATTCGAACAATTGGCCGACGAGGCCGTCGATGTCTTCCGGTTCAAATGGAACCGGCTTATGGAAAGTTTCGGCAGCGACGATACACTCGCCGGCAAAAAGCTGGCGATTGAAGAGTTTTTACAGACAATAGCCACGAGCTTATGGGCGGGTAATCTGCCGGCTATTGACAAGGGCTTGATAGTCAACCGGCTATCGAAGGTCATCGACGCAGACCCCAAGGAGATAAATGCCGAACTATCCAGAAGAATTGCAAGGGCGGCAAAGACCGCAACATACCACGATACAATCGGCGCAGAGAACCAAAAAGTGCAAAGTACAGATTTCGGCCAGGGACTTTTCGCCATAGCTCAGCGGGAAGTCCTCGAAGTATTGCTAAATGAGCCGAAGCTCTTTGAGATTGTAAAGCAAAGAATTACAGCGGACCTCTTTGACGTACCAATATTGAGGCAAATAGCAGATATACTGTTTCAAACGCTGAGTACCGATATTAACGCTTCGCTCGCAGAAATACTGGCCGGTGCAGAATCCGTAGAGGCAGGCAGTGTTATTGTCCGGTTGGCACAGGGCGGAGAAGAAAAAGGCAATTTCCAATCTCGCTTGGCCGGGGCACTGGATGCAATGCAGCGAATACAGGGACGGAGAAAAAAAAGAGAGGTCAAAGCAATAGAAGACCAAACCCGGTTTCTACGGCGTTTCTCTGAAAATACCGTAAAAGAAGACCCTCATAACGTAGGAATGGTCTGATAATCGATAGTTGATAATTGTCTATTGAAAATTGAAAAAAGTTGACTGAAGAGTAATAGAAAATTGTGAAATACTAAATGGCAAGGCTCATACTCAATAGTAAATAGTCAATAGAAAATAGTAAATTATGTAAGGGTACCGACTGTGGCAAAAAAAAGAACAAAAGCAGACAAACCAGATACCACCGATAAAGGCGGGCGTGATGCCGGCTCCCCGGCGACCGCCAAAATCAAAGACGCTGAACAGCAGATAAAAACGCTTATCGAAAAGGGCAGGAAAAAAGGATTCCTCACATATGAAGAGATGAACGCGGAGTTGCCCGAGGAGGCCGTTAGTCCCGCGCGCCTCGATAACCTGTTGGCGACGCTCGATGAAATGGGAATCAACCTGCTTGATGAAGCTGATGTCCAAAAGCAGACAGAAGAGGGATTTGAACCATCCGAAGAACTCGAAGTACCCTTGGACGAGGAAGAAGCCGCCAGAGAACAGCAGCTCAAAGAGGACGAGCTGCTCGAAAAACAGCTGGCGGGCGCCGAAGTCGCTCGAAGGATTGACGATCCTATCAGGATGTATCTGACGCAAATGGGGCAAATTCCACTGCTGACAAGAAAGTCGGAAATCGCACTGGCTCGAAAAATTGAAATTACAAGAATGGGGTTTAGAAGAAAACTGCTGCAATGCGATTATTGCGCAAGAAACGCCCTTGATTTAATACAGCAGGTGAATGAGGGGACGCTGTCGTTTGATAGAACTATTAAGACTTCGCCTGCTGAAAAGCTCGTAAAAGCCGTGATAAAGAAACGGCTGACAATGAACTGCGATACCGTGGACAAACTGCTCAAAATCAACCAGAGTCTGTTTAAGAAATCTCTCAAGAGTCAAGGAGACAAGATAGACAAGGACGGATTAAAGCGAATACACAGAAACAAACGAAAAATCGCAACGCTGCTCGAAGAACTTAGCCTGCGAATATCGAAATTGCAGCCAATGGGAAAGAAGCTGCACGGTATCAGTCAAAAAATGCGACAGTTAGAGCAGATTCTCGCAGAAGGGGGCAATAGGGATATAACCAGTGATGATATCGAGGCAATAAAGCAGGAATTGGCCGGGCTTCAAGAATTGGTGAACGAAGCTCCAAAACAGCTTGATAAGAGACTACGCTCAATAGATAACGTGTTTGCGCAATACGAGCACACCAAGCGGGAACTCTCAAGCGCAAACCTCAGGTTGGTGGTTTCAATTGCCAAGAAATATCACAACCGCGGCCTGAGCTTTCTGGACTTAATCCAGGAGGGCAATACCGGCCTGATGAGGGCGGTGGATAAATATGAGTACCGCAGAGGATATAAATTCAGCACCTATGCGACGTGGTGGATTCGCCAGGCAATTACCCGGGCGATTGCCGACCATGCGCGAACGATTCGTATTCCGGTGCATATGATAGAGACGATGAGCCGACTTCGAATGGCGAGCAAGACTCTGCTTCAGAAGCTGGGCAGAGAGGCGACAGCTGAGGAAATCGCCGAAGAAGCCAAGATGAGCATAGAGGAGACGCGCAGGGTACTGAAGATTTCCAAGCACCCAATCAGTCTGGACAGGCCGATAGGCGAAAGCGAAGACAGCTACTTCGGTGATTTTATTGAAGATGACGATGTCGATTCGCCGGTGGCCTCGGCTGCTCAGGAAATGCTCAAAGAGAGAATCGATATAGTCCTGAAAACGCTTTCATATCGCGAACGCGAGATTGTCAAGCTGCGATTCGGAATCGGCGACGGCTACACCTATACGCTGGAGGAAGTGGGCAGAATCTTCAAAGTCACCCGCGAGCGGGTCAGGCAGGTTGAGGCAAAGGCCATAAGGAAACTGCAGCATCCCGTCCGGTCCCGCAAGCTCGAAGGGTTCTTAGACCATAAAACGGCGTAAGTAGCGTTTAGCGTTTAGCGGATAGCGTATAGGGTATAGTGATTGAGTAGGGGTATAAGGCTTTTCTTATGCCTTTATTTTTTGGCGGATTTTTAGAATTGGCGGGGATTGCGGGTTTGGGGTATTGTGTTGCCGATTGCACTTAAGCAGGCAATCGTTAAAACGGTGCGGTGATGAGTCGAAAGATGAGCAAAAACAATAAGTAAATCGGGACAGTCCGGACGGATTGGTTGTAAGGAATTGAGTTTATTGGGGCTTATTAAGGGACAGGATTATGAGGTGGAATAGCAAGACCGACATTATCGTACTATTAATAGCAGGCGGCGGTTTTGCTTTGGTAGGTTTAGTTGTTGGAGTCGTTGCCCCAATAATTGTTAATATCAAACAGGGCGGTATATGGGGTTTTTGGCCTATTCCAGTATCGGTTATTGTAATATGCTGTCTCGTTCATATCTTGAGACACAAAACTCATAAAAAGACGAAGGATGACTAAACTTGAGCGGCAGTTGGCTGTGCGGAATTGAAGAAGACAGGCAATTGTTAAAATGGTGCGGTGATTTTGAGAAGGACAGGCTTTTCTCAGGACGACAGGGGCAGTGTAAAGCGTAAAGTGGAAAGTGTAAAACCACAGTGTAAAGTTTAAAATGAGATTGGTACGTTCCGTCCAAGGGCCGGACTTTCAGCACAACAGGGGCCGGATTCCGTCAAACGGATGCCGGATCTTCGACTTCAACTTCGAGATTTATGATTTACGATTTTGGGAGTTAAATACCCCCAAACAAGTTTGAGGGTGCCACCCGGGCGTTACGGTTTTTTTATTTTTTTTTATTGACGCTGGTGATTGTTTCTGGTATAAGGCGGAGCTTGTCGAGCGTATTCCTTCGTCTCTCAGGAATATTCTCTTAAAAAATGTGAGAGACAGAGAGTTAATTTATGGCTGCTTGAAAGGCCAAAGGAGCACAGTAGTGAGTACAGGTACAGTAAAATGGTTTAGTGGGAAAAAAGGATTTGGATTTATCACGCCCGATGACGGCGGCGATGACTTGTTTGTCCACCACTCGGAAATCAAGACGACCGGCTACGCCAGTCTTGAGGAAGGCCAGAAGGTTGAGTTCGAGCTCGGACAAGGCAAAAAAGGCCGGCCGTGTGCGACCAACGTAGTCCCAAGCTAATGCAACCCGAGATGACGCCAAAGAAAAGGCTCCGCCTAACTGCGGAGCCTTTTTATTTTAAGCTTTAAGCCGGCAGATGATTAAGTAAAACAACCGCGCAATAAATTGTGTGGGTAAATATGGATTTCTGCTTTCGCAGGAATGACAATTATTAATAGATTTCTCGACTCCGCGATGCTGTGCATCGCTGCGCTCGAAATGACAGGGTGTGTGTTTGCTGCGCTCGAAATGACATTTGGCTCTTACGTGGCGTTGGGAAAATTAGTAACGGCAAATTGGCCGTGATATTTTTTAGCAGCGAGGTCGTATGCTTTGGCGGCGTCTATTTCATTTTTGAAAGAGCCGAGAGATATCCTTTTGCCGTTAACGCGTATTCGCGCCCTCCAGCGTTTCATATCGTTTGCCCAATCGATACCAATGAATTTGGAACGAGAAGGGCTTTTGAACTTTCGTCTGTGCCAGGTATTTTGAGTGTGTGTTGCGGGGCGCAAGTTTGCCTTTCGATTGTCGAGGCCATTATGGTTAATGTGGTCGGCATACAATCCTTCCGGAATATCGATGACAAGATGGTGCATATACATATTCTTTCGGGGCTGCTTTTTCCCATTCGTTAGAGACCTGACAGCATAAAATGTATGTGGGCTTTTACGTGCATACCATTTATACTTTCTTAAGCGCTGATAATCTTCGGGGTCAACGATGGCGAATTTTCCTTTTGTTAAAGGGATTTTTCTGAAGGCGTAGCCATATCGAATGCGCCGATGCAAAAGCAAAAGAAATAAAATCGGCTTCTCCAGCCGCCTTGGAATTGTAAAAGACAGAACGACCTTGATACTTTTCTCCCCGGAGGCGATTGGTTATTGGTAACTGGTAATTGGTAATTGGTGAATGTTAATTGGTGATTGATAACTGCCCGTCATTAACCCATAATCCTTAATCATTTATCACTAATCACTTATATGCCCCCCCTATAATTGGCTGAACCTGCGTGAATGAGTCGAAAAAAGTCCTCGATTCTCGATTCCTGATACTCGTAACTTGATGTGCGTAAAGCAGTTAAAAAAATTTTTGATTTTTCGATTTTTGCTTTTAACTATATGCGTTTTTGATTGAAATTCCGCTCAACTCAAAACCATGCCCTGAGCGTGGGCGGAGGGGCAAAAGGATGCATCTGAAATACTTAAACTGACCGGTTTTATTTTTTAGACACGGATTCACACAGATTAACACTGTTTATTAAAGATTTAGATTCCTGCTCCGTCTAAAGCCGGATTCCGTCAAACAGATGCCGGATTCCGTCAAACGGATGCCGGATCTTCGACTTCGACTTCGATTTCGCAGGAATGACAAGTTTAGACAAGTGGTTGGTAGAATTTTTCCGGCCGCGGGCCGAGGGTATTGGTTAATGTGCCGAGTTTTTCGATTGTGCATTCGATACGGTCGCCCGGCTGTAAGAATTTGCCGGTGGCCATAGCGACACCGGCGGGTGTGCCGGTAGCTATAACGTCGCCCGGCTCAAGCGTCATTATATGACTTAAGAACGAGACGATATCGGCCACGGGGTAAATCATCTGCGAAGTATTGGCGTTCTGGCGGACCCGTCCATTTACAGTAAGCTGCATTTGCAGATTTTGCACGTCATCAATCTCGTCGGCGGTAAGCAGGTACGGCCCCATCGGCAAAAAGCCATCCGCCCATTTGCCGTTCAGCCAGTCATAAAATTCATCCCAGGGTCGCTCGGCCCTATTCTTTGCAAAGGTTACGCTGCGGGCCGATACATCGTTGCAGATAGTGTAGCTGGCGACTGCATCGAGGGCATTGTCGGGTGAAATGCGTTTGGCTTTTTTGCCGATTATCACCGCAAGCTCAATTTCATAATCTATTTTTTCACTGTAGGCCGGCCAAGGTATCTGTTCACCCGGCCCAGTTATCACCGTCGGGGGCATAAGAAACGGCCTTGGCACGGTCGTCTGGCGCGGCGAATCCGACAGGCCAAGCGTAAGGCCGGCCTCGCGAATGTGCTCGCTATAATTTCCCGCAAGCGCGATTACTTTGCCCGGTCGAGGGATGGGCGCAAGGAGCTTGACCGAATCGAGCGGCGTGAAAACTTCAGCCGAGTCCGCCAGCTCGGCGAGCTTCGCAAGACAGGCCGAATTCCTCTGCAGGATTTCTTTGACGCTGCGAGGCGGATTTGGACCCTGCCAAACCGATGGGATGTCAATTAGTCCCTCATCGGCCAGTATTCCGCAGTCCGAAGGACTCCTTACGGAGGAAACTGACTTAATCCTGGAGTATGTAACTAATTTCATTTACTCACCCTTATTATTACGCGATAGATTTGTGCCGGCTATGGTAGCAAAAAAGACTTGAATTTCCAGCAGGAAAACCTTTTAATATGCTGGATACTCGATACTCGATGCGACAAAAGAATTAAACGCAGAGAACGCTGAGAACGCAGAGAAAAAACCAAAATTAAAAAACTCAGCGGGCTCTGCGAATTCGGCGGTAAAAAAATGTAGGAATGAAGAATCAAGATTGTCTTTTAGGAAATTTTGAAAATGGACTTAAAGGAGTTCTGGGCGAGAACAAAGTCGAAAACGGGCAATTGGCTGCGTGCTCACAAATTATTCAGGGCTGCAGATTATCAGCCGGAAGTGGATGACCAGGGTCTAATCAGCCAGGACGCTGAGTCGGCAGAGCCGGCTGCTGACGACAAGGACGCCCAAACCAATCAGGTTGTAGTAAAAACGGTTCAGCCGGTGGATAAACGTGAGTCGCTCGAAAGACTGCAAGAGGGCTTTCATAAACTCATTGAGAAATTGCAGGGTATTAACGAGCATTTGAATCGTCAAGTTACTCAGCACGAAGATTTGATGAGCCGAATTGAACAACTGCCCAAGTTGCTCGAAAGCTTTCCTGCCGTTGTGGAAAATCAAAAGCAGATAACAGAACAGCTTCTCGAACAGCTAAAAGCAAGCGCCACCAAGGGTGAGCAGTTTATAGATGCTGTTGCAAAGATTCCGACTGAAACCGCCAAACAAACCGATGCTCTGGTTGACATCGACCATCAGCTTGCCGCCGCTGCCGATACCGATGTGCAAATGGCAGAGAGCTTTAACAAATTCAATGAGATATTGGACAAACTAAACCGGAGCGCTATCGGCCAGACCGACAGTATTATGCAGATGAGCCGGACTTTCGCCACCAGCGACCGATACCTCAAATACATCGTCTCCAGGCAGAGCAAGCGGTTTATGTGGATATTTATAGCAGCTATAGGTGTGTGCGTGCTGGTCGTTCTGATTCTGACCGGTATCATTATTTATCTCAGGCATTACACCTAATCCCGGGGCGGTGGGGGCAGCAGTGGTCAAGAGCGTAAGAGCAGAAAGAATTTAGAAATCTGAAGTAAATTCGAACGCTCACAATTCGAAATCGGAAACGAGATTCTTCGCTGCGCTCAGAATGACAAAAAGATATGGAAAATTGTTGGTCTTCGACTCTGCTCAGGGCTAACGGCTCTTTGTGCTGCAAATGACAAAAGCAGTGGAAATGTAATCCGGTTTGTGTCAAGGCTGTCTTAAGCATCTGTCCCACCTTTCACTTTCGCGATGCTGAATCCGGCAAAATTATGCTGTATTATTCTACAACGGCGTTCCGGCTTGTCCCGAATCATACGGCTCAAGGTCGGCTGACGGCCATATCAATACTGATAAGGTGGTTTTTGCGGTATTTTTGCTACAGGCGTTAAGTACATAGAATTTCTTGGTGGACAATGCGTCTGAATATTTTAGGCATCAAATATTAAAGTAACTTAAAAAGATAGTCCGAATAAAGGGTTTAGATGTTTGTAGTTGTGTTGGTTTTTTTGATACTTCTTTATTAGGAGAGTTAAAGATGCGTATTCTGGAAGAAGTAAAAAGATGGCTTGCTGAGATTACCGAAATTGCTTTATTGTTGGTCGCCCTTGGGATTGTGATTGAGATACTCTTCGGGCCTGCTACGGTTCCTTTTTTCGGGCAGGTTGTTCCTAATCTCACCGCAATAGTTAGTACCCTGGGCGAAAACGGGCTTGTTGGCTTGATCGCTTTGAGTATTATTCTTTGGCTGTTCTACAGAAAGAAAGCTATTGCGTAGAGTCATACTCGTTTGCCGTCCTCAGAAGTAGTAAAGATTAGAGCTTTTGGTCAGGGCAGAGTATCAAGTGCTTTTCTGCAGGTAGGAAAGCACTTGATACAGACGCTCTTAGCTCCAAAAGGCCGGTTTTTTCTCGCAGGAAAGCAGCATAAGAAGAGTCAAAGACCAAAAGACACGGCAGAATAGAGCAGAGAAGCCGCCGCAAGCAGGTATTTTGCAACAGATAAGAACAGGGCCGTACTTGGGCGTTTAATTAGCCCGTGATTCTTAACACGGCCCAGATGCCTAAAAGGCCGAACACAAGCAATGCGGCTCTCAATAGCCGCATAAGCTGTGTTCTGGGCTTCACAAATTTCCATACGAAGGCCCAAAGTGCCACGACAAGCCATATGCGGAAAACAAAGGATAGAATATCTCCAAGCATAGACATATTGTAGCCTATTTTAACATCTAAAGTCAAGTAGAAAATACCCCATTTTAACAGGGGCTCCAGCCGGATTTATCTCAGGCACTAAAAATTTTTGTTTTTTTGGTTGAAGCTTGCCGGATGGTCTGATAAAAGAATGTGAGATTGCTCTTTGACAAGGATATAGCCTGACTGCAGGTCCCGGGGTTTTGCGCTCCGGGATAGTCAAACGGGAACGCGGTTAAAAGCCGCGACGGTCGCGCCGCTGTGAGCGTCTGTTCCGATGTTGGTCGGAAATCCGAGAGGCATTTTTATCCACTGTCTGCCATAAGCGGATGGGAAGGAGTCTCGCGGTAAGACGCAAGTCAGAAAACCTGCCTGTGGTTAGTTGTATATTTTGCGTGTTCTCGCGATCTGGAGCGCAATGTCCCTCTCCGTGCCAGGTGTAAAGTAAGCCGGCGTGGAGTTTGGTTTTGTGGATAATCGAAGCCGCCGTTCCTCTCGCGGGAACGGCGGTTTTTTTATTGGTTCGATTTGTCCCTCGCGGTTAGGGCGAAAGAATCGCAGGAAGGAGAAAAAGAAAGCAGTAAAAACAAAACGTATGAAAGGTAAGAATGTAATTTTGTAAATTTTATCAGCGGTAAAGAAGAAGGAGAATAAATAATGAGTTTTAGAAATTTGATTTGTTTAATCGCTGTTTTAGCAATAACTGGTGTATCAACTGCCATCGCGGGGCCTGATGACTGGTCGCACTATGGACATGTTGGGGCTCGGCACTGTATTGCAGTTGACGGACCAAACAGAGTTGATTCGAGCACTCTGGAATGGATTGCGGACGAAGACCCTCAGGCACCGACCTATTATGTAGAATTCGAAGGTGCAACCGGAGTGGTAGTCTATAACGGCAAGGTTTATGCGTATGCCAAGTATTATAACGAATTGGGCGAATACACAGACAGCCAAATAATTGCCTATGATGCGAACTCAGGGCAGATACTATGGGCGACGGCTATCGATAAAGCTATATGGGATTCGTGGTCAACTCCCTGTGTCGATACCAAGCACAATACAGTTTTGATAGGTTCAGGTGATAAAGTATTCTGTCTCGATGCTCAGTCCGGGACGCAGCAGTGGGTGAGGCAGTTGGAGAAAATAGTGATAAACGCATCGGTCTGTACGGCCCTTGATATTCCACACGCCAGAGCATTTATCACCGATTATGACGGTTTTGGTACTTCGGGTGAGCTTTATTGCATTAATCTGGACCCAAATGATTCGAACAACCCGTATGAACCTGGCGATATTGTCTGGTCGGCTGTCCTGGGTACAACAAGCGGAAACACATCGGCTTATAAAAACGGTGTTGTTTACACCGCAAGCATAAAAGGAACAGCCAACACGTACGGAGCCATACATGCCTATGATGCCACAGCCGAACCTAATCCTATAAAACTGTGGGAGATTACAGACCTAAATTTTGAGGGTTTTACGGGCGGGGTGACTGTCACAAAAGAAGGGTTTTTGTATGCGGTAAATTATGACTGGGCTGACCAGGATGAGGATAACTCAGGATTTTGCAAGATTGATTGCAACGACGGTAGTATAGTCTGGATTACACAGACTGAGCGTACAAGCACGATGCCGGTGGTCGTTGGTGATAAGATTTATATTTCAGGAGGTATTGCCGATGACCCGCCCTGGTTTTCGGGCTCAAGGCCAAAGGTGACAGCATATCAGGATGTTGGAAGTAGCGTGGTTAAGTTGTGGGAGACCCCCTCGGGTTTGGGTGTGGGCGGCTGGATGAAACAACCGGCATATGCCAATGGCAAGTTGTATGTGGGCGCAGCGCCTGAGCACGAAGATTACTTCGGCATATATAGTCACCTATATATCATTGATGTTGCCCTTATGCCGGATGATGAAGGGTTTATAGTAGATCGATATCGTGACAGATACTGTGGAAACAGCCCGGCGGTAACTTATGACAGTATTTACACCATCGGCAATGATGGCTTGTTTAAGTTCCATCAGCAAGCACTCTTAGGTGACATTGCCGAAAACGGCAGGGTGGACATTCAAGATTTGGTGGAAATGACAGGCGAATGGCTCTTTGACGGACCTATCGGTACAAATCGCTGTGACCTTAATCTCGATGGAATAGTGAATATGATTGATTTTTCGTTACTTGCCAACGATTGGCAGCAGGATATAAATTAAATGCTCTTCAAAGTTGATTCCAATAACTTCGGACGCCGAAAAAAACACAGGCGTTTGACTGAGGGTTTTACTCTTGTTGAGCTGCTTGTGGTTATAAGCATCCTCAGCTTGCTGATGTCTATTTTGCTTCCGTCGCTTAGCCGGGCCAGAGGCCAGGCAAGAGCAGTTGCTTGTATGAGCAATTTAAGGCAGCTCGGGCTGGCATTTCTGTTTTATGCCGAAGACTACGATGATTATGCTATGCCTACCTGTGGGCAGGCAGGTACGTACTGGTGGGGCCAGCTACTCGCCGATGGCATCGACCACAAGAAGGGTTTTGTTTGGCCATACCTGATAAGTGAGCTTAAAAAGAAAAGTGTCTACGAATGTTCTGCGCAGCGGTTTGGCAGCTACGAACTTCAGGGCAAGCCTCCGGGTGAGCCTGATGCCCCGAAGTGGATTACAAGTACCTATGGATATAACGGGTACTATCTAAGCCCACCGCAAAGTGCATGGTGGGGGATACAACACCGTCGGTGGCAAAAAATAACAACTGTAATGAATCCCGGCCGGGTAATCAGTTTTGCGGATACCCTGATAAATCTCGACCTGACCGGCAAGAACCCTATCTTAAAAAATACCGCACTGCTCGACCCGCCCTATCTATACAAAACCAGCGGATGGGAAGAAAATCTGTGTCCTACAACGTGCTTCCGCCATAATGATAAAACTAATGTTGTATTTGTTGACGGCCATTGCGAACGCATGAAATTAGAGGGAGGCAAATATACCTATCCCCAGGTAAAGATTGGCTCTATCACTGAACATAACGCGCCATATTATGTTCCCGATTACAAAAGCTGGTTAACCGGAAGAAGACGAAGAGATTAAAATATCAATGTGAAGCTGATTGGTCCAAAAGCAAGTGAGTTTTAATCACCTCTGATATACTGAAGGAAGGTAAGGTAAAGTTATGAGCTACATTGTATCATGGAGCGGGGGCAAAGACAGTGCGTTAGCTCTTCATGAACTTGCGAAAACCAAAAACTATGAAGTAGTGTCCCTGCTGACAACGATAACCGAGGACTACCACAGAACCAGCATACACGGCCTGCGGCAGATTTTGCTCGAGCGACAAGCCCAATCGCTGGGTCTTGCTCTGGAGAAAGTGTTCATTTCAAAGAACACTTCCAACGAAGAATATGAGTCTAAAATGCGAGAGGTTCTGGCAAAGTATCTGACGGCCGGCATATCCTCGGTAGTTTTCGGAGACATCTTTTTGGAAGATGTAAGGAAACACCGAGAGGAAAAACTATCGGAAATAGGAATGAGGGCGATATTTCCTATATGGGAAAGGGACACTACTGAACTTGCCCGTACCTTTATAGATTCGGGATTCAAGGCCGTTATTATCTGCGTTGACTCGAACGTTCTTGACAAAATGTTTGTGGGCAGGGTCTTTGATGAGCAGTTTTTATCCGAAATTCCTTCTACCGTTGACCCTTGTGGTGAGAACGGAGAATTTCATTCATTTGTATATGATGGGCCGATATTCGGCGAGAGGATATTACATACAATAGGGGAAGTTGTTTTAAGAGAAAACCGTTTTTACTATTGTGACTTGATACCTCTTCAAAATTAGTATTTGTCCGGCCTGCCGAACCCCATATAATTGGCGGTGTGGATAAGCTAAAATTAAAACAATCTGCTACCTTTGCTTTGCAAAGTTTAAATCAGCTTTTATGGCCTGCGGTTTGTATAAACTGTAAGCGGAGCATTTGCGAAACCGATAAGAGTCTGTGCAAAAATTGCTGGGGCGAGCTTCTGGCCTGTACAGGCGGCGATTACTGCCCGCGCTGCGGCAAAGACGCCAGCAGATACGGCATCCTTGAGGGGGTCTGTCCCGATTGCCAGGGCAAAAAAATATATTTCGACCGGATAGCGAGAGGTGGCGTTTATAAAGAGGCCTTACAAAAAATGATACTGTCCTTTAAGAAAGGGCGGACAGAACTGGATTTGACGTTAGGTTTTTTGGCCAATTCTGCACTGCAGGGCGGCGGCTTTGTAAACGCAATAGAATTTTTCGTCCCTGTCCCGCTGCACTGGTCGCGGCGATTGGTTCGCGGCTACAATCAATCTTTAGTTTTAGCTAAGAAATTAAAGCACCCATCAGCGAAAATCAATACAGACCTTGTTCGAATACGCTATACCAAGACACAACCAGGAGGTGTGGCAAATGCCGCCGCGCGTGCCAGGAACGTTGCGGGTGCCTTTGCTGTTCGCTACGGACATAAACTTGCCGGGCGAAAGATTTGTCTTGTCGATGATATAAAAACAACCGGTGCAACGTTAAACGAGTGTGCAAGGACATTAAAAGAGGCGGGCGCTTCAGAAGTCTTCGCATTGGTTCTTGCCGTCGCGGGGCAAAAGGTTAGCTAATTGAGTGTTGTTTAGCCGTTGTCGGCACGACAATGGTGTTGATATTATTACATCGAAAGTCGCCGTTCCGGCGACTGCTAAACAGTAGAGAATTTGCTACAGTTTTTCGTATTTTATTATGGCACGGTATAGGCCGTTGATGCGTTTGCCGTCGATGATTATGGGGGAGTATTTTTCGTTTCTCGGCTGGAGTCGGACTTTGTTGTCCGGCTCAAAGAAGACCCTTTTAAAGCTCGTCTCGTGCGGCATTGCAAAACGAATGAAGCAGTCGTCGCCATTGTGCACCTCGGCAGCGGGCGAGAAAATCACAATGTCACCCTCTCGGAACTTCGGCTCCATCGAATCACCGACAACGCGGACGGCAAAAGCGTTGGGGTCGTGCAAATCCGGACAGCGAACGTAATCGTCGGCTACGCCCACGGGATAGTCCAAATCGTTGAAATCGCTGGGATAGCCGGCTGCAACTTTGTTTATCACCGGCACCAGCCGACCAGCCGCCAGAGAGGCACCGGCCTGCTCGACGTCCAATTCGCTCTGGGCAAGAAGTGTATCGAGCTGGCTTGCATCGGTTTTTTTGTGCATCAGATTTTTGATAAACTGTCGCAATTTCTGGTTCTCGGCCTCGGCAGATTCGTATTCCTGACGAACATCGGAGGGAAGCCCTTCTATATGAGCGATGTGCAGCAGCAGACCCGGCTCAAACTCGAGCATCTTTTCGAGCTTTCTTAACAACCCATCGCCGGGCGGGTTTTTCACCTTGCCGGTTTCAATGGTGGACAGGTACGGCTTGGAAAAGCCAATGCGACTGCTGACCTCGTCCAGCGTCAGATTCAACCGCTCGCGTCTTTTTCTTATTATCTGGCCTAATGACATAGCAACTTCAAATTATATTACTTTTTCGCCGGACTGCAAGAAAACTTCAATCATAGCAGCAAATTTCTACGGCTTGCACATCTTGCAGGGCCTTTTGCCGGCTTCTATCGCTTCGTTTCTGCTGTTGTAACCCACGAGATTTGCCGGCTTGATTCTCTTTGCCCAGCGGCACTCGGGCTTGTGGAAGACCTTGCTGTTCTTCGATGCGATATATTTGTATTCGGCGACTATGGGCTTTGTATCTGGTTTGGTCAGCTTTTCCGGTTTGACAGTGATGTCGTTAGGAGCAGACGGCCGAGTGCCGGGCGGATTGGCTATAGAGTAAGCGTGAATAAAGGCTTCGATTTGCTGCAGCACCGTATCGGTAACTTTGGCAGGCATATTTTTTACCGATATTGCCTGCATTGGTGAGCCGCTCTTCCAGACATCAGCCTTTATAGTCCAGGAAGAATCCTTCGCCAAATAAACTGCTCTGGCCAACGATGTTTGAATACCGAGCACATACTGTTGCGAATCTTTGAGCTTGAGGATATCTACATAAACTCGAAGTTCTCCTGTGCTTAAAATATTACCCGCGATTCCACGGATTGTTTGGATACCCGCTTTGTTGAGTTTGTTCTTCACCTTCTCTTCGAGTTCTCTCCAGAATAAGTCTTTGCTGTTCGGCTCTGAATCGGGTGGAACAATAATGACATACAGTTGCGCTATCCCAGAAAGGGCCGGGTTGGCCCGGCCAATCAGTATGGGCCAGCTATCTTCGGGCAAGGGCAGCTCCATTTCGGCCAGGACAGGGACGCATAAAATTCCAGTAATAACCGCCAAAATGAGATAATGCTTTTTGGTTTTCATAATTTCGCTTCCTCGGTTTTTAACTTTTACCTTTTTACTTTTACCTTTCTTATGTCATACGGGCTTGCCGAGCTTTTGCTCGATTTCGGACAGTTTGTAGTCGAGCAGCTCTTTGCTCTTTGCCTCTATGTTCAGTCGCAGCAGAGGTTCGGTATTGCTCGGGCGACAATTAAACCACCAGTCTTTATACCTGACAGTAACGCCGTCCAGGTGGTCGATTTGGCCGTCTCTGTATCTTCTTTCAAGCTCATCCATTTTGGTTTGCTTATCATCCACCTTGAAGTTCACCTCGCCGCTGCTGTAGTATCTCCGCAGCGGCTCGATGAGCTTGCTTACGGCAACTCCGGCGTCACTGACAATGTTCAATATGTGCACCAGTGTAATCAATCCTGAATCGGCGTAGTAGTTGTCGCGATAATAGAAGTGTCCGGAAAGCTCTCCGCCGAATATAGCGTGCGAATCCCGCAGGGCCTTCTTTATAAAAGCGTGTCCGACTCGTTCTCTGCGCGGCGTGCCGCCATTTTTGATAATCTCTTCGACAACCACCCAACTGCTGCGTAAATCATAAACGACCGTTGACTTCGGTTCCTTCTTTAAGAAATAGGGCACCATCAAGGCCGTCAGCAGGTCGCAGCCAATAGTAGCACCTTTCTCATCAACCATCGTCAATCTGTCTGCGTCACCGTCGAAGCAAAGTCCGAAATCACACTTTTTTCTTTTTACCGCTGCTTTTACCTGAGTCAGGTTTTCTTCAACGAGGGGGTTCGGCTCATGTTTGAATTTCCCTGTATGCGCAAAGTTAAGCTCGATTATTTCTATCGGCAAATCGCCGAAAATCGCCGGCAGCATCTTGCCGGCCATTCCGTTTGAAGCGTCAACGACAATTTTCAGCGGTCTTATATTCGGCTGGAGAAACTTCAGCACGTGATTTTTGTATTCGGCGGTCAAATCATATTTCTTTACCAAGCCGGTAACTTTACCTTTGGTATGAAGCAAGGCCATTGCGATATGCTCTATATCCTTCAAGCCGGTATCGATACCGACCGGCTTGGCCTCCAGGCCGGATATCTTGAAGCCGTTATACTTGGCCGGGTTATGCGAGGCTGTAACCTGCATACCTCCGCAGGTGCCCAGATGATTGATTGCAAAATACATCTGCGGCGTATCAATCATTCCAATATCAATCACATTTATATCGGCGGAATTAATTCCTTTTATAAGGGCACGTGCTATCGCTTCGCTGTGCGTCCTCATATCCCGACCAACGCACAGTGCGTTAGCATTGGCCTGGCCTCGCTCATAGCCGCGAAGCAGAGACGGCAAAAATCGTGCGGCCGCACAGCCGATTTTCCAGGCATCTTCTTCGTCAATCTGGTCGGGGTAAACGCCTCTTATATCGTATGCCTTGAATATTGCAGGGTCCATCTTGGAGACTCCTATAGCGTTTAGCGTATAGTTTTTTCTTCCTATCCGCCATCCGCTATTTGGTACTATACACCCTCCCAAGTCGAAATGTCAACAAAGAATGCACGGGCGGGCGGGATGGCCTTAATTGGCGATGTAAATCAGGTAAAGGCCGCCAAGGATAACCAATAGGCCGCATATACTTTTGATTATGATAGTTGCCCTGGATTTCTCGTTCCAGTTCATATAGCGTTGAACAAGCTCGGTGGAGGTTCCCGCCAGGACGATGACCGAGCAATGGCCCAGGCCATAAACTATGAGCAGGGAAATTCCATATAAAAGCTTTGTTGAAGCCACTTTGAAGGTTACTCCGAGCATAGGTGCCATATAGGCAAAAGTACAAGGTCCCAGGGCGATGCCGAAGACCAATCCGAGGATGAAAGCGGCGAGCAGGCCCCTGCGTTTCATACCTACCCGGCCCGGCGCCGACCAGGGCATCGGAATTACGCCCAAAAGATGCAGTCCGACAGCGAAAAAAATTATGGCAACAAAATAATTTCCGTATCGCCCGACATCGCCCAGCATTCGACCGGCAGCAGCGGTAATTGCACCGATACCGGCAATGGTAATGAGTATGCCGACAGCAAATAGTGTGGATATGTAAAAAGCTCGCCGAGTTGAGATATGTCCCTGCTCGTCAATGAAGCCGACAATCAAAGGAATACTCGCCAGGTGACACGGACTAAGCAGAATACTAAGTATGCCCCAAATGAATGCGGCACATAATTTAACAATCGGCGGAGAACTTTCAACTGCATGCGTCAACGTCTCAAAAAGTTCCGGCATAATTCACTGACTCCCGGTTTATTTTGTTTTTTCCAGTTTGACGCCGAGTTCCTTCCACCTGGTGAGTATATCATCCTTGGACATAAAGCCCTCATGCCGGAAAAGCTCTTTGCCGCTGCTGTTATAAAAAATCTGCGTGGGTATTAACCGAATTCCATATTCTCTACCAGCTTCGGGATTTTCCCAAACGTCGATGAACTCAACTTTGAAAACACCTTCGTATTCAGACTTAAGCTCATCGAGTATCGGAGCCATCATTTTACAGGGGATGCATTTTTTCGCTCCGAGGTCAACCAGTCGCGGCATTGCTTTGGTGTGAATATCGTCTTGCATGACCAGGGCTGGGGGCATTCTTTGCTTTAGAATAATTACGATGCAGACAGCGAGCACTAACACTGCCACAATAGTGATTTTTGTCAGCTTACCCATATTTGACCGAACCTTTCAATTTCTGTGTTCTTGTTAAAACAGCCCGGACTATGCGAGCATCTTCTTTATTTCATCCGGCGATGGGACTTTTCCTACCACTTTGACCTGGCCGTCAACAGCCAGGGCTGGCGTCATCATCACGCCAAATTTCATAATATCATTTATGTCCGTTACCTTCTCCAATGTGTATTCGATGCCCAACTGTTTTGCTGCCGTCTCTGTGTTTTCCGCCAGCTTCTTACACTTGGAACATCCCGTACCAAGAATTTGTAACTTTTTCATAATTGACCTCCCGATTTATCCCCAAAACACGCCGAAGAACATCCCGACGATTGTGGACATCACGACTACCAGTATGATAAAAACGAGCGTCTTGCGATTTCCCATTATCTTCCTGATTACAAGGATGTTTGGCAATGACAGGGCCGGGCCAGCGAGCAACAGTGCCAGGACCGGACCTTTGTGCATGCCGAGCTTCATCAGGGCCTGCGTGATGGGAATCTCGGTAAGCGTGGCGAAGTACCAGAAAGTGCCAATGACGCTGGCTACGAGGTTGCTTCGCAGAGTGTTGTCGCCTACCCACTGTGCGACCTGCTTTTCGGGCAGCAAAACGCTCACGAATCCGACGACGAACACCCCGCCGTACAGCAGCGGCACGAGCAGCTTGGTGAACTGCCAGGTGTTGTGCATCCATTCGCGGATTTCCTCTGGCTGGAACCATCGCCAGGCCATAATGACAACCGCCAGCGCCATCAGTCCCGACAGATACCAGCGGATGTGGTAGACGGTAAGTACCCAGGTCTTGCGCTCCTGCATTTCGGCAATCTCGGTTTTAGGTAACATTATCTTATCGCCGGTCTTTTCCGAGCCGAGGTTTTCCTCGAGTTGAAAACGAACGGTATCCTTCGTCTCATGAATGACGACGGCCTTGAACTCTCGGCCGTCAGTTGTTTTCACAACGACATTGCCGGGGTTGAACCAGTCGCTGAACACAAGAAACAAAATCATACAGGCGAGGTAGAGAGCCGTCTTAGCAATATGGCGACGGGGCTTTTCGGGCTCGGGCATCTGGAGGGCGGCTTCGGCCTTTATCCGCTCGCCTTTGCGAAATACTGTCACCATCAGCAGACCGATGACCACGGCAAACACTATAGCCCCGACAGCCCGTGCAACACCGATGGATAAACCCAGAACACGGGCGCTCAAAAAAATAGCAAGAACGTTTATTGCCGGTCCTGAGTACAAGAAGGCCGAGGCCGGCCCGAGACCGGCGCCAAGCTGATAGATGCCGGCGAACATCGGCAGCACGCTGCAGGAGCAAACCGCCAAAATACACCCCGACACTGACGCCACGGCGTACGCCAGGACGGGGTTAGCGTTCGGACCGAGATAGCGCATTACCGAGGCTTTAGATAAAAACGTGATGATGGCTCCGGCAATGAACAGTGCAGGCACAACGCAGGCCAAAGTATGATTGCGCGCGTACCACTGAAGCAAGCGAAACGCTTCCTGAATCGCCTCCTGAATCTTAGGATTGCCCAGCGGCAGGGCGTAAGCCACAACGAAGATGGTGATGAGGGCAGCAAATATCTTCCATTCGGTTTTCCAGTTCACAGCAAAACTCCCAAACTACAGAGCGGCGAGCAGCCTTTCGTTATCTTTGGCCTGCCGCTTTAAGACGCCGGTTATGCACGAAAAGAAATCGAGAATACAGGGTGCCTTGAGCCGGTAGATGACCTTGAGGCCCTCTTTGTGATACTCCAGTATGCCGGCAGCAACCATCACCGAAAGATGCCGCGAAACGTTCGACCTTTCAGAGCCAATGTGCTCTGCAATATCACAGACACATTGCTCACCATCTTTTAGAAAATCGATAATGGCGATTCGCAGCGGATGAGCCATCGCCTTGGCGATTTCCGCCTGCTTTTCAAATAATAACTGCTTTTTCTTGGTTAACATCGCACATCTCCAACTAAATGACTATATGATTATATACTCACGTAATAACATAAGGTTCGAATAAAGTCAACTCCAACTGACCAGTTCTGGTGAATTTTTTTTTCAGAGGAATTAGAAACGCGTTCTAAGAGATTTAGATTCCTGCTTTCGCAGGAATGACAAATCCTGCTACGTTCTTATTACAACAATATTTATGTCAATATTCGGCTTGAAATCGGTCACTTTGAGAAAATCAAATATTTTTTAAAAAATTTTATTTTTTTATTTTGCGGTGGCGACAGATAAGGTATAATAGGTTTGTAGCAAAAACTGGTTTTTGGGAGATAATAAAATGGCGGATGATATTGAGAAAGAGAAAAGCAAAGCGGAACTGGACAATCTAGGCCGACTGGTGGACCGATACGCACAGAGCCGAGCTCTGCCACTTTTGATTCCCCTGGCGATGATGATCTTTAATGTTGTCTTACTGGTATACACAGTAAAATTGGGATTGGCCTACGGTGCCTGGATTGGCCCAAAGAGGATACTAATCATTGTAATTTTGGTGATTCTTTGGACGTTTTTTTCGTCTACTTGGGTGGTTGGTAAACTATCGGCCAGATATGGCGGTTGTTTCTATAAGAAAGAGGGGGCAATAGAACTCCAAAAAGAAAAGGTTTCAATATGGATCTGGCTTGCGTTTATAACGACATTTGTGAGTCCGATCCTGTTAAACGCATTCTGGGTATTGCCGGCACGCTTGGGGTTAACAATAACGCTGATCTCTTACGGTATATTCATACCTTACCTTTGTAAAAAGTATAAGGAGATTGTATTAGGAATTGCGCTCGGTGTGCTGTCTTTAGTTGGGGCCGCAGCAACGGCAATAGGGGTTCCACCTCCTTTTGTCGAGGAACATTCATACTTCGTACCATTAATGATTTACATAGTGGGAGCTGGATTGATTACAGCGATGGTCGTTCATATATATAACCGCAAGGTTCTGCGGAAGATAAAAGAAATGAGGCCGTTTGGTGAGCAAGAGGCAAATAAATCAGGTACATAACAATATCAACAGAATTGTTCATGAGCCGGTGCGATTAGCGATTTTGAAGATTCTGACCTCAGCGAAAGAGGTTGATTTTAACTTTCTGTTGACGACATTAGGCGTGACAAAGGGTAACCTGGCGACCCATATCAATAAGCTCGAAATGACAGGTTTCGTTGAGGTAAAGAAGGAATTTCGCGGCAAGATGCCGCATACATCATACAGGATTACAAGAACAGGTCGGCGCCAGTTTCAAAAGTACTGGGAAAACATGAAGGCCCTGGCACCTGAATAGGGCATCTATCTTTTTGCGAATTTTTAGGACACTGGCGACAAAGTTAGTATTTTTTTCTGAACCTGGCGGCAGGGATGTTTAAGAGCTTGCGGTACTTTGCAACGGTTCGTCTGGCCAGTTTTTTGATGCCGATTTGGGCTAATTTTTTGCGTATCTGGTCGTCACTTAAGGGCCTGGTCTTATCCTCGGCATCGATAATCTGTTGTAGTTTGGCCCTTATGGCCTCCCAGCTATGCTTCTCACCGTTGACATCTTCGGTGCCGCCGCTGAAGAATTTTCGCAGCGGCAATATCCCCTGGGAGCACTGGACGTATTTGCCGGCAACGGCCCTGGAAACGGTAGCGAGATGCACGCCGACATCCTCGGCAACCTTTGACATCGGAAGCGGCTTAAGATAGAGCTGCCCCTTATCGAAAAACTCCTTCTGATGCTCAACCACCGACCTTGCAACTTTAAGCAGCGTATTCTTTCGCTGCTCTATTGCATCTATAATCCATCGAGCGGAGCGGATATTATCTTGCAAAAACCTTCTTGTTTTTTCACTGACGCCGGCACCTTTGGCCATTTTTGCATAGTAGTTACTTACTCTCAAGGCCGGCAAATTAGAATCGGCCAATTGTACAGAATAGTCCTCTAAATCTCCCGATGACTGCACTATTACATCGGCGGTAATGGGATGGTTTCGGTCCGGCCCGATTTGCAGACCCGGGGAGGTGTCAAGCTTGCTCATACGCTCAATGGCCCGATTGATTGTCTCGATGTCGCAGTTCATTTTCCTGGCGATGTCCGGCAAACGATTTTCAAGCAGCTCATCAATATGCTCGGCAATCAGGCGGGCTTCAAACCTCATATCTTTGCTGCTCTGGGCCATCTGGATAAGCAGGCATTCCTTCAGGTCGCGTGCCCCGACGCCGGCGGGCTCTAATTTTTGTACAAGCTCCAACGCCTGTTTCAAATCATCGAAGGTGAAATCGGCCCTGTCCTTGTTGTGCAGCTGCTCCAATCTTACGGAGAGATACCCTCTCTCGTCGATATAGTCTATAATCATATTGCCGGCTTTTTTCACCGGCTTGGCGGCTTCGACCAATCGCCACTGCTCTGCCAGGTGGTCGTGCAGCGACTGAGGCGGTGCAACGGTGTTTTTTATCGCTTCAAGCTTTTTGTCAGGCTCGTCACTTTGACTGCGGCGACGGAAAGAGCCAGCCTGGCTCATATAGTCTTTGTAATCATCGTCAAGAGTATCAAGGCGTTCGAAGTCTTCCGTCCTTTTGCCGTCTGGCTTAACAACCAAATCTTTTTCGTTTATATCATCGTCAGACTGCTCGGCAACGGGCTCGGTATCTTCGGGATTTGAAGGTTCTTCCGTTTCCAGAACGGGATTGGAGTTTAGCTCCTGTTCTATTCTTTCCTGAAGGGCGAGGATTGGAAGCTGGAGAATCTCCATTGATTGAATCATATGCGGAGCGAGCTTCATTCTCTGCTCCATCCGCATCTGTCCCGTCATCTCCAGCTTCATAAGGACACCTGAAAAAACTTTTTATTCTGTCTCCCGACTTCTGTCTTCCAAGTTCTATTTTTTCTATCATATTATAATGCGCAAAAAGATTTCGTCAATATTTGAAAGCCAATTCAAAAATTTTATAAATAAAGATACTACTGTCCGGTTAAACTCTTGGAAATTCACTGCAAGCGGCGTCCCTCCAAAATGGGTTCGACATTTTACGCTCGGGAGTTTTTGTTGAGCCATAACTCGATGGGGGTTCTGACGCCTTCAGGTCGAAACGGCAATTCAACCTTGCGGCCGGTCCCCGCTGACTGGTAGCCGGCGTAGAGGACTTCCTGCACAACGCGGCCGTCTTCTCCGGTTGCCTGCGGTTCTTCCCTCCCGCGCACGCACCGGGCAAAATGGTGCATTTCCTGCGGAAATCCGTAATTCCACAGCTCTTCGAAAACAGGATACGTCCAGCCCTTGGTGCTGGGTGCCTTTTCCACGGCGTAACCGTAACCGTATTCGCTGTAGGTTGGCAGGGCATTGCCCATGTGGAGATTGGCATAGGTAACACCGCCTTCGCCGTAGACCTCGATGCGGTCGTCCATACCGCCTCGGCGGGCCCAACTGTTCTCCACGACACCAACTGCACCGTCGGCGAACTCAAGGATGCAGACGGAGTTGTCCTCGCCTTTGGTCTTGTTACCGTGGACGTGTGTGGCCATCTGGCAATACACGCTTTTGATTTGGGGCCGGTTCAGGAACCAGTAGCAAAAAGCGATGCCGTGACAGCCCATATCCATAAACACGCCGCCGCCGGACTGCTCGACGTCCCAGAACCACGCTGCGTGAGGGCCAAAATGCTTCTCGCTCTGCTTGACCATATACACCTTGCCGAAGGCGCCGTCGTCGGCCATCCGCTTTGCCCTGACGTACTTGGGTGTAAAGAACAGCTCCTCAGCGTACATCAGCAGCACGCCTTTGCGTTTGCATGTTTCAATCATCTGGTCCGCCTCTTCCAGCGTCATACACAGGGGCTTTTCACATACGACGTGCTTGCCGGCATTGGCGATGTCAACGGTCATTTGTGCGTGCAGGTAGTTCGACGCCGCGATTGTTACCATTTCAATGTCATCTTCGGCTAACATTTGCCTGTAGTCTGTGAAGAAGCGCGGGATGTCGTACTTCTTGGCCAGTTTCTCAGCGTTGCCCGGCGTCGGCGAGGCAACGGCGACAACCTCGGCCTCATCGGGCATAAGCCGAAACGACTCGGCATGAATATCTGCCTCGAACTGCGAGCCGATGATTCCAACTTTGACTCTTCCTTTATTAGACATAATTTGTTTACCTCCTTTTGGCTTTTATCAGGTGAAAAATTGTTAAAATTTCTGTCTGCCGATTATTGCGTCGGTGAGTATTTTGCCGCTTGCGTATTCGATGGTGCTGCCGGTGGGTAGTCCCCTCGCCAGGCGGGTGATTTTTACGCCGGTGTTCCGCAGCAGCGAGCTTATATAAAGCGCTGTGCCGTCGCCGGCCATATTGGGATTGGTCGCCATTATCACTTCTTTCACATTGCCTTCACGGACGCGCTCGACGAGCTTGTCGATAGTCAAATCGCTCGGCTCGATTCCTTCGAGCGGTGCGATGTGGCCGCCGAGAACATGATAGACCCACTTGCAGGCCCCGGTTTTTTCAAGACTTATGACGTCTTTCGGCTGTTCGACAACGCAGATTAGCGTTTTATCCCGGCGCTCGTCTGAGCAGATTTGACAAGTCGCCTCTTCTGCGAGATTGTAGCAGATTTCGCAGCGCTTGATTTTGTTTTTAACATCTTTTATCGCCTCGGCAAGCATCATAGCTTCGGCCGGCTCGGCTTTTAGAATATGGAAAGCCAGCCGTTCAGCCGTCTTAGGCCCAACCCCCGGCAGCTTCCCAAACTCCTCAATTAACCTGTTCAGTGTTTCAGGATAAATACTGCTCATAATTCAATAACAGGCCATCCCCAAGCTGCGCTTGAGGCTGCCACCCTTTCTATGTATTAACCATCCCCAAATTCTTTGAATTTGTGGCTGCCATACATCGCAATAATCAATTATCAATAATCAATTCTCCTATTTGTCTTCTTCGATTCCGGTGATGGTGGCATCGAGGCCGAGAAGAACGGTTTTTACGGCGGGGTCGTTGAGTAGCTCGTTTTTCCTCTGGCTCCTGGTCTTAAGCCGGTTCGGCGTGGCTTTAGTTTCCTTTTGTTCTTCTATAGCTGGCTCAGGTTTGCTTCCATGCTCATTGTTCGTCCCTCGTCCCTCGTCCCTCGTCTCTCGTCCCCCGCTGCTCGATTCACTCTTTACGCTTGTCGGCTGTTTTTTTTTAATCGGGCCGGCCTGCGACTGCGAGAGAAGCTCATCAACATTCAGGAAATGCTCGCTCAAGGTAAATCTTAATAATAGAGCTTCTAAAAGTGCCCTCGGCGTGTCGCTGTTTTTGATTGCCCATCGCAGCTTTTCGAGTGCGGTTATGTTGTAAATGAGTGCGGCGGTATCAAATTTTTCGGCCAACTCGCCAGCCCGCTTTCGCTGCTCGGCGGTCAAAATCAATAGCTCGCTTTCAGCCCCTGCGGATTTGACGACCATTAAATCCCGCATATAATCGATAAGCGAACTAACGAGCTGGACCTCGCTCAGGCCGGTACTGATTAAATCCTCTATTGCAGCAAAGGTTCCGGCTGCGCTGCTGTCGCCGATTTCACCGATGAGATTATAGACTTTTTCGCTGTTGGGGCTGCCCAGAAACTCCTCAAGCAGCCCGGCGGTCAGCGGTTCGACGCCGGTACTTATTAATCTATCCAGCAGGCTCAAGCCATCTCTCATCGAGCCGTTTGCCATTTTCGCTAACGGCAGAATCAAATCATCCTCATATTTTATCTTTTCCTGTTCGAGTATGCTCTTTAGCTGGCCGGCGATTTTGTTTGCACTTATATTGCTGAAGTCGAATCTCTGGCAGCGGGATTGAATCGTCGCGATGACCTTGTTCGGCTCGGTCGTCGCGAAAATAAACTTGACGTGACTGGGCGGCTCTTCCAGTATTTTTAAGAGTGCGTTAAAGGCGGGGACGGTGAGCATGTGGACTTCGTCAATAATATAGATTTTAAATCTGCAGCGTGCAGGTCGATAAATTGCGTTCTGCCGGAGTTCGCGAACCTCGTCGATTCCACGATTGCTTGCGCCGTCAATCTCGATAACATCGATATCTTCGCCGAGATTGACCGCAATACAACTGTCGCACTTGCAGCACGGCTCTGTGGTTGGGGCGTCGAAGGCAAGGCAATTGAGGGATTTTGCCAGCACCCGTGCCATAGTGGTTTTACCGACGCCGCGGGTGCCGGCAAGCAGATAGGCGTGTGCGACCCTGCCGGTCTTTATAGCGTTCTTGAGCGTCCGGGCGATAGGGTCTTGGCCAATGACGTCATCGAACGTCTGCGACCTGTATTTTCTTGCAAGAACCGTATAAGCCATCACAATTTATTATTTACTATTGACTATTTTCTATTGACTATTTTCGATTAACTATTTTTAATGTCCTGCCGGATGATAAGTAAAAACTGTTAAATAATCAATAATAAATAGTCAGTTTCCAAGGGGATTTATTATGAAAGTCAGAATTGAAGATACCTGCACCGCCTGTGCACTGTGTGTGGATGCCTGCCCCGACGTTTTTGAGATGGGTGAGGAGATAGCCCAGGTTACCGCTGAGGATGTTCCTGCCGAGCACGAGGACGCTGTTCAGCAGGCCGCCGACGAGTGTCCGGCCGAGGCAATTATCGCCGAATAACCGCCATCAATTGAACAGTAACAAGATGTTATGCGGAGAGCTGCTGACTTCTCTCGCGGGCTTTTTTGATAGCTTCTGCTATTAACAGACTGAATCCGCCCTCTGCAAAGACTTTCAGGGCCGCTTCGGTCGTTCCGCCAGGCGAGGTAACTTTTTGCCGAAGCTGGGCGGGGCTCTCACCCCTATTATCAGCTTCAACGGCTAACAGAGCGGCGCCTTTAGCAGTCTGGAGGACGAGAGTTTTCGCTACGTCGTCAGGCAGTCCTGATTGGCCGGCTGCCTTTATCATCTCTTCCATCAAAAGAAAATAATACGCAGGCCCGCTGCCACTCACAGCCGTAACCGCATCCATCAGGCTTTCATCATCAACGACAACCGCTTCACCGACTGCCGAAAAGATTGATTTTGCCTTCTCCAGCATCGGCTTTGCCTTGGGGTTGGCAAACAATGCGCTGGCTCCTTCGCTGATTAAAGCGGGCGTGTTGGGCATAACGCGGACTATTGCAACGTCGCCGAGAGCATCAGCAATTTTGGTGACTTTGACGCCCGCCGCAATCGATATAATAAGGGTCTCAGGCTTGAAGGCGGGCTTTATGCTTTCGAGAGCTTCGGTCATATTCTGGGGCTTGACGCTTAAGACGAGGATGTCAACCTTCGCGGCCAACCCGGCATTATTCTCAAGAGGGACAACATTATATTTTTCAGCAAGAAACTTAAGCCGCTCGGCCCTGATGTCACTTATAAAGACATTTTCCGGCTTGCAAACTCCGGCTGTTGTTATGCCCTTTATCAGGGCCTCAGCCATATTACCAGCACCAACAAAACCTATCGTTGCCATCTGTTTCCCCTTTTGAAAATTGCTTTTCCAGAATCATATCAAAAATCTGCCTCAAGTAAATGCAATTATTTTGAACTATAGTTTGTATTTTTACTTTACGTTTCTAACTTCTTCCTATACCCTATCCGCTATACGCTAAACGCCATCTTTTTAACGGAGAATAGCAATGCAAAAACAGGTTGAATATTCCGATGCCATCAAAACCAAGTACCCCGAGCAGGTGGTAATCGCCATCGCCAGAGACAAGGGCGGCCGCGCCAATCCTGTTACGCTCGGCTGGACAATGATTGTATCGGGGACGCCGCCAATGATGGCAATTGCCGTCGCAAGCAGGCATTACTCAATCGAGACCATCAGGCACTCGAAATGCTTTACCATTGCGTTTCCATCCTCGGAGATGGCCGATGCGGCACTTTTCTTCGGCTCAAGGTCCGGCAGGGACACCGATAAATTCGCCGAATTCGATGCGCAGCATGGCCAAGTCCAGTGCGAAACAGAGCCGGCCAAAGCCATTGATTCGGTGCTGCTGGCAGAGGCCGTGGCGAATTTCGAATGCACCCTCGAATCTGAAACCGAAGCTGGCGACCATATAATCTTTGTCGGCAAGGTCATCTGCTCCCATACCAACACCGAGCCGAAGAAGCGGCTATACACCACCGGGCCGGGACACAAATTGGGCTCGGCTTCATAAAAAGATGGGACTCTTTTTGTTAGCCCCCAGCACTGTCGGGAGTTTATATTTAGCCCCCAAATTTATTTGGGGTCAAATAAAAAACAAATCCTGGCAAAGCCAGGGTTTTCCTTATCGGTTAGCCCCCAGCTCGGCTGGGGGTCAGAATCACTCGGTCTGGTCGCGTCTGAGTCGTTTTTCTGTTGTAAAATATGTCCGAAATCTTCTGTTGAATTAAGACAGGCAATCACTACTGTCCGGTTGTTTGATTCGGAAAACGTCGTAACGATTTAAATAAGATTGGGTTACAAGCAAAAATGACTGTAATCGATTTGAAATCGCTTTTAGACTCAGGCCATTTCAGTTTGAGAAGTATTGAGGGAATG
>JAUVYQ010000335.1 GCA_030603035.1 Phycisphaerae bacterium
TAACAATTGCTTTCACCCGCTCAAGGTTCCGCGGGTCACGCCTTGCATATCTCGGAGGCAGTGTCGCTCGCTCGATCGCGTCTCGGTACGGAGCAAAGTTACGGGCGTACTTGTCCTGTGCCATAGTGACACCAGGTCCCCAGCGTGCCGTCCCTTTTTCGATCGCTCCGCGTTGCCAGGACTCGGTACCGGCCCGTTTCACTCCCTTACCGAATCGCTTCTTTGCAATCGCCGTAGTAACGCCGGCTTCATATGCTGACTCAGCTGCAGCTGTAGCAACCCCCCAGTCTTTACGCGGGTTCTCAACGCCGGCCCTGTAGTCCTCCGTCCGGCCCGGGGTGACACTGGCCCACTTGTGCCCGATATGCTCGATAGATCTGATAAAAGCCATGGCTTATCCCTCCGCAAGTTAAACCATTCACTTAAATACAACACACAAAAAAAAACTCTTCAAAATGTCTAATCCGTTAAAGCAGAAATTTCGCAATCCTGACACGCTGAAATATTCAGCGACTGCAAAAGCATAATTACAATCCTATCTTCAATCAACGCACGGGTCAAGAACAAAACTGCCCTCAGACAATAAAACTACCAGAACTTAGTCATCTGGTCACGAAAGGCCCTCAAAGGATTACACTGATCTTTGATTAGTTTTACCGTACCAGGCGGTAAAGCCCACGGATCCCGATGAGGTTTTTTTAGCTTATACAGATTGGGACCGACATGATCCAACCGTCCGATGTAACTAACATCCAGAAAATCCCAGTCGTACCAATGCCAGAAAATCCGTCCCTGGACCTTTTCGTAAAACGTTCCCAAGAAAACAAACCTGTCGAAGACGTTCTCAAAATCCTGTATATTCTTAACATGAGCCGACATTCTCATGCCCTCTATTTGGCAAACCTGATAAAAAACGCTACCTGGCACCGTGTGTGCAATACAGTCCGCCCACCAAACCGCGTTGTCATACGTCATCAACCACAACCCCTGCCAAGGCTTCACTGTGACCGTTTCCTCGTGAGCGGAAAACAACCACCACAAAACACCCGTCACAAGAACCGCGGCAAATATTATCACTTTTCCGGTTAATATCACCGGCTGTTTTGACTCCGGAGTCGTAAATGAAGTTGCCATCCTGGGTACAACCTCTGCCAAAGCCGTCTTCGGATCAAACGCAACTACCGAGTACTTAAGGAAAAAAGCGTGATGAGCCATCTCCCCTATTTGGTGGGGCGAATACCCAGCCGCCTTCAACAGAGGAGTAAGCCTCAAAATCCACTCCGCCATCTCCACATCAAAATGTACAATTTTCGCCTCGACAATAGGCTTGGCCTCCTCCAAAGTTTTAAAGTCAGGCTCAAACAGCCCCCAATTCCTATACGCTTTACCTGAAAGCAAATAATACAACTGCATATCCGACAGTATACCACAAACCGCCGCCCTGGTAACGACGCAGACACAATTTAAGTTTTAGATCTAAAACCCCGCCGCCCTGGTAACGAC
>JAUVYQ010000060.1 GCA_030603035.1 Phycisphaerae bacterium
CTGCCTGCTCAACCAGCCCGGCGCGTTTTAGAACCTTGAAATACTCGGCACTGCTGTAGTCCGGAGCCGGCAGTTCCGGCCCGTCAACCTCTACAATCAGATTATCAATCTCTAATGCATTGATTGAAGCTAAACAATGCTCGACCGTTTCTATACTGACAGGGCCTTTCTTTATCGTCGTGCGACGGCTTCGCTCAGCAAGATTAGTGGCAACAGCACTAATCCGCACCGCCTCCGGCACATCAATCCGCACGAAAACCACACCGGAATCTGCAGGAGCAGGGCGAAAAACAATCTTCGCCTCCTTGCCCCCAAACATACCTTTGCCGGATATTCTGCCCTCACTCTTTATTGTCTTTTGCAGCTTCAAGTCTTTCTATCCTCTTACTTAGTTGCTTTAACTGCTTAACCAGCTTCGGCAAACGCTTCGTCAAACCAATTATCCTGAATGCCTCTTTTCGTTCAATTGCCGGCGAGCCAAGCACTTGTTGCCCGGCCGCTATATTGTGGCTCACACCGGATTGAGCTCCGACTATTGCACCATCTCCTATTTCTATATTATCCGCCAGGCCAACCTGCCCGGCTAATACAACCCCGTCGCCGAGCTTACAACTGCCGGAAATACCGACTTGTGCTACTATCAGGCAGCATCTGCCAATTACTACATTATGAGCGATTTGCACGAGGTTATCTATCTTTGTCCCGGCCCCGATTATGGTATTTCCGAATTTCGCCCTGTCAATGCAGCAGTTAGCTCCTATCTCGACAAAGTCCTCGATTGAGACCCCGCCGTTGTGCGGAATAAGCCTGTGAGCACCATCGATAAATGAATAACCAAAACCGGTTGAGCCGATTGTGCTGTTTGCCTGAATGACGACATTATTGCCGATTGTACAGTTGTGATAAATAACAACGTTGCTGTCAAGACGGCAATTTCTACCAACCCTCGAATTCTCGCCTATTTTGCACCCGCTGCCAATTACGGTATTTTCGCCGATTTCAACACTATCGTCAATTACTACGCCCGCACCGACAGCAACACCCCTGGCTATCCTGGCATTGGCGGCAACCTTCGCAGTCGGGCCAATCCCCTCGGGAGCAGCTTTCAACCCCGTTAGAAAACCGTCCTGTCCGCCGGAAAACGGCTGGCGTGTTCTTTCTAACGGGGTCAACTCGGGCCTAAAAACATTTAAAGCTTCTATCAGGGCGGCATTAACATCTTTAACAATCAATTGAGGCTTGGCCAGCCCCTCAATACGCCTGGCAACGATAACCGCCCCAGCGAGTGACTGCTTAACTGCTGATATGTGCTTCGCATCTGCAGAGGTTCCAGAATACCCGTAATTGCGTTTGGGGTCTGTAACAAAAGTAACGTCATTCTTTCCAGCCGACCCTACCGTCCCTACAGCGCTTATCTGCCTCCGGCATTCAGCCGGGGCACCCACTAATTCAGCGCCAATCCGCTCAGCCAGTTGTGCAACCGTCAGTTTCATATCAAATCAAATATCAAAAATTAAATATCAAAATTGTGGAGTTGCCGCTTTGCGGCAACGACTTCCTTAATTTTACATTTTGATTTTTGAATTTTTATTTTTCTTTATCAAGCCGAGCCATCACCTCATCGGTAATATCTAATAACTCGCCGCTATATACCAGCTTATGAGTACTTATAGTCATCGTAAGATCCTTGGCATTCGGCGCAGGAAGCTCAGGTTCACTCCTTTCAAACACCAAATCCAAACCCTTCTGTTTCGCAACCTCGCTGGTTTCCCGCAAAATATCTTTATAAAGCTCTTCAACCACTTTCTGTTCTTTTAACGCCCTCTGCTGCTCATAAAACGTTTGTTGAACCTGCAGGTCGGCCTGTTTTGTCAGGACCTCTTTCACCAGCGCCATATAGTCACTGCTGCCGGCTTTCAACGTTTTGAGCCCCTCATTCTCAGCGTCAATCTCTGCATTAAGCTCCTGGAGTTTTGCATTAACTCTCTGTCGTTCGGCTATAGTTTCTTCCCTGTACTTGACGCTTCTCTTACACTCCCGAAAGATTTTCTGAACACTGACAACACCAATCTTAGGCGCACCCCCTCCTCCTGCTTTGAGCTTTACCTGCTTTTCAATCATCTCCTGAATCAGTGCCATATCATAGTCTTTGATTTCTACCTTGCGTGTATTAAGCTGCGCCTGTATTTCGTCAATCTTCTTCGCTATTTTTTCCAGTTCGGCAAGCCTCTCATCCTGTTTAGCAATCCTCTTACCTTGCTCAGCAAGTTTTCTTTCCTGCTCAGCAAGCTTCTCATCCTGCTCAGCTATGGCTTCCATCTCGTGCCCATCGCTTTTCCCCCAACTTCGAAAAAGAAACACTGAGCACAGGACAAGCACTAAAATCACTACCAGCACATAAAGCCAAGTCGTTTTTTTAATACTCATAAATTACCCTTTCCCGCTTTATGTGTAGGGTGTGCATTGCACACCCTACAGCCAAAAACTTTTGAATTACAGAATTTTTTGCTTACCGAGAATACCCGCGAATTAAAACAACCGTCCCACAGTAAAAAAGAAGGCCTCGGTATCGTCATCATCATCTTTCAAAAATGGCACGGCCACTCCAAACCTCATCGGCACAGGCCCAAACCACTGAGGTATTAGTATCTGTATGCCTGCCCCCACCGAAGCACAGTAATTGCCCGAATCAATCGCTCCGCTGTCAACGAAAAACAACGCCGCAAGCTCTTCACCTACTAAAGGCACAGTTACTTCAGCATTGGCCAGAAATATCCAGTCACTGCCTATCGGGTCTTCCTCCTCCGGGCTGGCGACATTTGTCTGCAGGCCTCTGGTGCTTACACCCCGATAATCAAAACCCCTGATGCCGTACGTGCCCGTACCGCCGCCATAAAACCTTTCAAAAGGCGGTGCATCACCCACCACAGTCGCTGCAAGAAACTTCGTGGCCAGAATGGTTTTGCGCTCAGCCAAATCCTCATAAAGCGTCCCGTACCGTCTGTAAACTCCGCTCAATATTCCAAACGTGTAGTCGCCGCCGACTTGTTCGTAACCGACATCGAAACTATGGCCCTTGCTCGGATTAAATCTGTCATCAGTAAGGTCCCTTCCGATGCCAAGCCGGACTCCCGCAAGAACATTATCACTTCCAATATCTTTGATTTCCCTGGGAGCATTGAGCTCGACATCCTCAGCGTCAACACTTTCTAATCTAAAGCCGATACTCCTGCGCCAGCGATTTTTATACCGCCTCTCGAACCCGACATATCCCCTTGTTCTTTCTTCATCGTAGCATTCTCTTTCCCACTCTCGGCCTAAGCCAACTACGTTAAGCGATATCGGCTTGTCCCTAAAATACGGCTCGGTGAAATTAATCGAATATTCGCTAACTTCCGTACCCGGCTGCAGCGCAACTCTTAAACTCTGTCCCGCACCTTTGAACGCCTTGCCGGTGATAAACTCACCAAAGCTCTCCGGCCAATCGCCGATATCGAAATTTCTCTGCTCAAGAACAAGCTGGCCTATAACGCCCAGGTCGCTCGACACTCCGGCGCCCAGCATTACCATCCCCGTCTGGCCCTCAATAATGCTTACCTGTGCGTCCTTCTGGCCGGGCACCTCGCCGCTGGGTGTAATAGTTGCCGACTCGGTCAATGCCGTCCTGCGCAAGAGTTTTTCCAGGTAACCGCTGCCGTCCCCGCGCGCTATATCAGCGTTGTACCATCGACCCGGCTGAAAGTCATATTCATCAAGCACCCGCCGGATAACCTTATCCTGCGTTTGTTCGTTGCCGGTTATATTAATCCGGCCGATTCGAAAACGCTCCCCCTCGGTTATTTCAAATTCAACGTTGACCTTGCCTTCTGACACAAACCTGCGCCTCTGTCCGACTTTCGCATCAATAAAGCCATTTTCGCGGTAAAACTTAAGCAGCCGCTTAACATCCGAACCGGCCTTTCTCTCATTATAGATTTGCCCCCCCCCCGATTTCAACTCCGCCCGCAGCTCTTTTTCGTCGAAGCGCTCATTACCTGTAAGAACAATCTTCTCAATAGCATAAGTCGGCCCCTCATCAATCACGAAAGTGATACGGACTTTGCGCCTATCTTCACTGAATTGGCGTCTTTCCGTTATGTCGGCATCGAGAAAACTATTTGCCTGATAGATATTTTGCAGCCTTGCCACATCCTCAACCGGTTTCTCTTCAACGTAGTAGGCCGGCAAAATAAACCATTCCCTTGTCCTGGTCTTTATGGCCCCCCTCAGCGCTGCGGTCTTTATGGCGCTATTGCCGCTGAATGAAACCTTGGTGATTCTGACCCTCGGCCCCTCATCAATTGTATAAATCACCCTGCCTGCCGATAACCGGTCGCTGTCCAGCGCCACTTCAACAAAGGCAAACCCTTTTTTTTGGTAAAATTCAGCAATGGTTCTTCTGTAGGCCTCAGCCAGAACCGCATCGATGTAATCGCCTGCCTTAAAGCCCAGTTTTTGCCGCAGAGCATTGGCTCTATACGCACGGTTGCCGACAAAAGCAATCGACCTGACGATATTTCTTTCGACAACCACAAATATTAGCTGAATTCTGTTATCAACGGTCTCGGTGTTATAATAACTATATTCGACCCCGGGCAGCTCGGCTATGCGTTTGGCGTCTTTAGCCGCCGTATTAGGGTCAAACAGGTCGCCGACCCTGCTGTGGACTCTGACTATGGACAAAATCTCCGCATCGCTGATACTGACGTTGCCCGCCATCCGGATACTGCCTATCGATAATTGATTATTGATTACTGATGATTGATTACCGGCAGAGAAAGCGGAATTTGCAAACAATAGCAAATAGTAAAGCCCAAATAGTAAACACCAAGACCTTTTCATTCCGTTATCCCCTAACATTCCCCATACGTAAGTATGGGGTCTCTTCTGTTGGGCTATCGTTTTTTCTGACTCGCCCTCCACACATTTATATGTGTGATATCTTTTCCTCTCTTAAAATGGCACTCCGGCTGCGGCGGATTCTACGTGAGAGGCGTTCTCAAACCGCGTAAATTTCTCCCTGAATATCAGCTCCACGCTTCCGGTCGGGCCGTTACGCTGTTTGGCTATTATCAGCTCCGCCTTATTGTCCGTCACGTAGTCCGACTTACCACGCTTGTAGTAATCCTCACGGTGCAGCAGCATCACGACATCTGCATCCTGCTCGATACTGCCGCTTTCCCGCAGGTCGCTCATTCTCGGCCTGTGCCCCTCCCTGCCCTCCGGCGCCCGATTCAACTGGCTCAGGACCACCACAGGGATGTTCAGCTCCCTCGCCAAGGACTTGATATATCTTGAAATTGCGGTGATTTCCTGCTGACGCGACTCAACCCTGCCCGTGCCCAGATGCATCAACTGCAAATAATCCACTATAATGCACCGGATATCGTGTCGGCTTTTAAGTCTCCTGGCCTTGGCGCGGAGCTCCAGCGGTGTCAGCGTCGAGGTATCATCGATATAAATCGGCGCTTCATATAACTCGCCGCTTGCCATCTTGAGCTGCTCGTAGTCCTCGGTATTGAGCATCCCCTTTCTGACCTTTTGGGCATCAATTTCGCTGCCGCTGCACAGGAACCTTTCAGCCAACTGCTGCCTGCCCGTCTCTAATGAAAATATCGCAACCGGAATCCTCAATTCGGCGCCGATATACTCGGCGATATTCAATGCCAGAGATGTCTTTCCCATACTCGGTCTTCCGGCAATGATTATCATTTCGCCGTTCTGCAAGCCGCAGGAGAGCCCGTCAAGCTCGTGATAACCGGTCGCAAGGCCGGTAACGTGACTTCCCTCGCGCTTCTCTATAAGCTCATAAGCGCGAGAAACCAAATCCCTCAACAAAGATGCGGAACCGGTTATCTTTTTATCCGTAACGGCGAATATCTTGCGCTCCGCCTCGTCAAGTTTTTCGCTCGGCTCGCCGGCCTCGTTATATGCATCATCTAAAATTTCACTGGCGGCGATAATAATCTCGCGCAGCAGCATCTTCTCTTTGATAATGCCGGCATAATAGTTCACATTCGCCGACGAAGGCACGGATTCCGCAACCTTCACAAGGTATTCCACTCCGCCGACTTCTTCGAGCTGCTTGCGCTTTTCAAGCTCATCGCGAAGCAGCACCAGGTCGAGACCTTTGAGTTTGCCATCATCGGTAAGTTTCTCAAAAGGGTTCTTCTCGTATAACGCGATTATTGCGTCGAATAAATACCGATGCTCGATTCGGTAAAAGGCATCCGTTGTCAACTGCTCGACAACCTCACTGATACATTCCGGGTCGATTATCATCGAGCCTAATACCGCCGCCTCAGCCGCTAACGACTCCGGCATACTGCGAGCAGCCAATCCCGCTCCGGCACCGCCGCCACCCCTCACCGCCTCGACCGAACCAACTTTATCTTTACCTGCCCTGGTCAGTTGAGCCATTTGGATTATCCCTTCATATTAGGTTATCAGAGAGAGCTATCAGGGTACCCGGTTATCAGACGTTCTGGTCTCCTGATTCGCTGATTGCCTGATTCCCTGATTGCCCGACCGGCTCGCCCCGCCCATAGGATGGGCTGGGCTCGCTTTCGGCGACGACAACAACGTTCACCTGCGCGGTCAAATCATCGGCGAATTTCAGCGTCACGCTGTGCGTGCCCACATTCTTCATATGTTCCGGCAACTGCACTACTTCATTGGCGACTTCAAATCCCTGCTCCCGCAGATTACCTGCAATCTCACCGGCAGAAACAGAGCCGAACAAAACACCCTGCTCGTTCGCTCTGGCTGCCAATACGGCCTCCGCCCCCTCCACCGCTGCCGCCGCCTCTTCAAGACGCTTGCGCTGCGTTATCCTCTGCTCTGCACGCCGGGCCTTTTCTTTAGCTATGGCCCGCAAATTCGCCTCGATCGCAGGCTTTGCCAGCCCCTGCGGCAGTAAATAGTTTCTCGCATACCCGGCATTTACTTCCACAACATCGCCGAGCCAGCCGAGTAATTTAACATCCTGACAAAGCAAAACCTTCATCCATCCCACCTTTCTGGTTAAATGGTTAAATAGATACCAATTACCCTTTACCAGTTACCAATAACCAAAACCTACGTAGTAAACGGCAATAGTGCCATATACCTGGCACGTTTAATTGCCTTTTTCGCCTTTCTTTGACAGCCGGCACAATTACCGCTGCGCTTGCGGGAGTATATCTTGCCGCGATTGGTCAAAAGCTTCTGCAGAGTCTCGACGTCCTTGTAGTCAACGTATTTTATGCCTCTTCTGCAAAAACGACATTGCGTCCGTTCACGAACACCTGCAAAGACCGGTTTTCTTCTCCCGACCCCTTCCAGATCCCTTCGGGTTCCCATTTTGCTATCCATCGCAAAACCGGCCCCTCTCCTTCTTTGTATTGTTCTCATCTTTTACCCCTTACGGGAATTTAGGATTCTCAATTCTTCATTCTTAATTCTCAATTCCTTGCCCCTCAAAACGGTATATCATCTGCGCCCGTCTGCTCATCAGGACCCCGCTCTTGAGCACCTGCACCGCTTGCGCCCTCCTGAGTTTGGCCGGCATCTGGTCCCGGCGCACCACCGGGAAGAAACTGAAAGTTTTCAACTGTAACCCTGTGCTTGCTGCGCTTGGTGCCGTCCTGGGCCGTCCAACTATTAAATGTCAGCCTGCCCTCAACAAAGAGCGGCCTGCCTTTGCTGAGGTACTTGTTTATATTCTCGGCAGTTCGACCGAACGCCCGGCAATCTATAAAACAGGTCTCGTCCCTATCTTCGCCTTCCCTGCTTTTCCATTTACGGTTCACCGCCAGCCCGAAATCGACCACAGCGGTCTGGCTGGGCAGGTACGACAATTGGGGGTCACGAGTCAGACGACCCATCAGCAAAACTTTATTAAAATTAGCCATCTCAAAATCCCCTTTCCGCCTTAACCCTTAAAATCAGCCACAATCAATCCTCTTTAGCATCTTGTCCGCCCAGCTCATCAATCCGCTCAATATCTTCTTTTGGCTCGGCCTGCTCCGACTCACTCGCCGCAGCTTCCGGAGTTTCCAAACGCCCTCTTTCGCGCTTGGCTGCACCTTGCTCTACTTCAACCTTTTCTGCCGCTTCTTGAGCAGCTTTATGCTTCTCTTTTTCTGCCTGCTCAGCAGGAGTATCTTTGGAGGTTTCCATTTCACTATCTTTCTGCGAAATGAGGTCCTTTTCAATATCTTGCTTCTCTCTTGTCTCGGGACTCAGAATCAAAACACGCATAATCCGCTCCGAGAGATGAACATCTCTCTCAATATCCCGTATCCTCTCGCCATCGGCCCTGAAATAACAAAGGATATATGTCCCCCTGGTTTTATCGCCAATTTTATATGCCAGTTTCCTATCGTCCCATTTTTTCATCGAGACAATCTCAGCCTCAGCCCTTTCCAGTATGGTTTTGATAGTCGTAATAATTGCGTCCCAATTCTGTGCCTGGGCCGAATCAACAAGAAACATACCCTCATACAATTTCTTAACAACAGTTTCCAAGTCAAATATCTCCCGTATTTACTATTTAGTCGTTCTGCCAAATACTATCCACTATTGCCTATTGACCATTTCATTAAACGTATTCATAGCTGCCTCTATGCCGCATTCGACCCAACAAAGCACCGCCTCTGCCGCCCTCTTAATGGCCTCATCCAGCAGCAGTCTATCTGTCTCTGCCGGCTTATCGAGAACAAAATCTACATCTGATTCTTCACCGCTCTGGCCGATGCCGATTCGCAAACGTCCTATACTCTCTGTGCCGAGCTTTTCTATAACATCAGCCAGGCCATTATGCCCGCTGGCCGAACCCTTTGCTCGAATCCGAATCCTGCCCGGCGATAACGCCATATCGTCGGTCACCACCAGCAAATCCTCGGCGCCGAGCTTGTAAAAACCCACCGCCGTCGCAACGGCCTGACCACTGCGGTTCATAAACTGCCACGGCTTTAACAATATTAACTTTTTATCTGAAAATTCACCCTCGCCGAAACGAGCGCCGAATTTTCGCTTCCTTACCTTTATCTTCAACGACTCAGCCAGTGAATCTACTACCCTAAAACCGATATTGTGTCGCGTATCAACATACTCATCGCCCGGGTTCCCCAGGCCAACGACCATTTTAGTTTCAGCCATAACAACATTCCCCACACATAAGTGTGGGGAATCTCTCACCCAACACGGCGTCACTTACCCTCTTCTTCAGAAGGTTGCTCTTCCGGCTCCTTGGCCTCGCCAATAACTTCGGGAGCAACCGGGGCTTCCTCTTCAACCTCTTCGACAGCCTTGGCAGCAGCAACCAAACTGCAGGTGACCAGCAGCACCTCCGGTGAGATTGACAGCTTCACCCCCTCCGGAAGCTCAATATCGCCGGCGTGCAAAACATCACCCACATCCATATCTTTCACCGAGACAACAATAGTTTCGGGAATATCGGTTACTCTGCACTCGATTTCCACGTGGTCTGTATGCTCGGTAATAATACCGCCTTCGTGCGCGCCTTTCGGTGTGCCTTTAAGTTCGATAGGAACCGCTACTTTAACTGTCTCGGTTACGTCAACTCTCATCAGGTCCACATGAATGATATCTTTGCCCAGATAGTCATATTGCAGGTCTTTAATAATCATCTTTTGTCGCTTTTTACCTATCTGCACATCCATCAGCCGATGCCCGTGATGCAGCCTTTCGACCAGCTTACGCACGTCTAACGAAATAGCCACCGGCTCCTTCTTATGTCCGTACACAATAGCGGGTATTCGGCCCTGCTTACGCACCTTCGCCGCAGACTTTGAGCCGGTATGCTCACGAATTTCCGCCTTCAAAGGCAAAGCTTCTTCCATAATCTCCTCACCTCAATGCGCTAAACATTGTCGAACAAGCTGCTAACCGATTCATTTCTGTGTATCCTCTTTATCGCCTCGCCCAACATAGCTGAGACGGTTAAAACCTTAATACTGCCAATCTTTTTGGCTGCTGGAGCCAACGGTATAGTATCGGTAACTACCACTTCATCAATCGGCGCCTGCTCCAATCGTTCCAACGCCTCTCCGGCAAGAACGCCGTGTGTAGCGCCGACATATATTCTTTCAGCTCCCCGCTCCTTAACCAGACTGGCCGCACTACACACAGTCCCGGCGGTGGCGATAATATCGTCGCACATCAGAATATTTCTGCCTTTTACTTCCCCGATAATCTCCGAAGCGTGCACCTCGTTGCTGCTTATCCGTTTTTTGTGCACAATTGCCAGCTCTCCGCCGAGGTGCGCCGCGTATCTGGATGCAATCCTCATATTACCCACATCCGGCGAAATTACGGTCAATTTATCAATCTTCTTATCCTTAAAATACTTGCCCAGCACCAGCTCACCGGTCAGGTGGTCAACCGGTATATCGAAAAAACCCTGCACCTGTGCAGCGTGCAGGTCCATAGCCAAGACCCTGTCGGCGCCGGCGGTGGTAATTAGATTGGCTACCAGCTTTGCGGTAATTGGAACTCGCCCTTCGTCTTTTCTATCCTGCCGGGCGTAGCCAAAGTAAGGAATAACCGCAGTGATGCGACTCGCACTGGCCCTTCGCAAACAGTCCAGATAGATTAAAAGCTCTACCAGATGCTCATCAACAGGCCTGCACGTTGACTGCACAACAAAGCAATCCCTGCCGCGAACATCATCTTCCACCCTGACAACCTTCTCGCCGTCCCCAAACCGCTCAATCTTCGCAGCGCCGAGCTGAATGCCTAAATACTCACAAACCGCACCGGCCAATGCTGTATTACTCTTACCGGAGAATATCTTCAGATTATCATTCACAAACATTCCCTTGCCTTTTTATTTTTTGCTTTTTACTCTTTGCGCCCAAATTTATCTATCTCTTTTTGCGAGACCACCGTCCCGGCGCTTATGCGCGAGCCGTCCTTCAACTCAATTGGCGCTATCAGTACCGCACCTGAGCCGATGTAGCAGTCATTACCTATATTTGTCCGGTTCACCTTCTCGCCGTCGAAATTGGCCGTTATCGAGCCGGCTCCTATATTAACATTCCGCCCCACAACAGCATCGCCGATATAGCTGTGGTGTCGTGCTCGCACTCCGTTAGCCAGAGTCGAATTTTTAACTTCTGTAAAAACGCCCAGCACAACATCGTCTTTCAAAACCGTGCCATCCCTCAAATAGGCAAACGGCCCAATTCGACAGCCCTGCCCGATTTTAACCTCACCGTGAATATATGTAAAGGGCTCAATCACCGTATCCTGCCCAATTTGTGCTCTTATATCTATCCAGGTATTATCAGGGTCAACTATTGTCACTCCATTCTCCATCAGCTCCCGCTGAATCCGCCGCTGCATAATCTTGCTCGCTGTGGCGAGCTCGCGCCTGCTGTTGACACCCATAGCTTCCTCAGGCCGCACCGCCGTAACGGCTACGACTTTATGGCCTGCTGCAATGATAAGAGACAGTGCATCGGTCAAATAATACTCTTTTTTGACATTATCAGGCCTGACCTTCTCAACCGCTTCAAAAAGAATTTTATTATTGAACAGATAATAGCTTGGGTTGACCTCGCAAATTCCCAATTGTTCGCTCGTGCAGTCGCCATGCTCAACAATACCCTGGATATCGCCGCGTGCATTCCGCACTATGCGCCCGTATCCGGTCGGGTCATCCAGGACCGCCGTCGCCAATGTCGCCGCCGAACGCTCGGCCTCGTGTTTTTCAAAAAGCGTCTTTAGCATTTCAGCCCGAATCAACGGCCCGTCACCGCAAAGAACCAGCGTTTCACCCTCAAAATCGCTGAGATGTTCCCTGCAGCACAAAACCGCATGTGCAGTCCCTTCCTGCCTGGGCTGACGGACCCAGACAACATCCTCAGCATCACCGAATCGCTCTTTCACCTGCTCATTACCGTACCCAACCACAGCATATATTTTTTCGACCCCAACCTGCCGGCACACATCAAGCACATAGGCTAGCATAGGCCGCCCGCATACCTCATGCAGCACCTTGGCCAGTTGTGTATTCATCCTGATGCTGACCCCCGCCGCCAGTATTATCGCTACTCTTTCTGCCATAACATTTAGAGCGTAAAACGCAAAGTGAAAAAGTAAAAACTATTGAATTGGGTTCCCATTTTGCAAAAAGTCGCAAAATGGGGGCCCTTCCTCAGTTTTACACTTTTAGCTTTAAGCTTTTAGTTTTCAAAGCTACCCGGCCAGGACTCGAACCTGGAACGTGGGCACCAAAAGCCCATGTGTTACCAATTACACCACCGGGTAATCCAGTTTTCTATATTCCCCACACGTAAGTGTGGGGTAAACGTCTGTCACGGAGCGATTTGGCCCTGTCGGAGGCTTGAGTCAGCCACGCCGCGATACTGCTGACCCCAGGAAAATTGACTATTTACTATTTACGATTTTCACTTGACTATTGCTTTTCAATCGCCAATAGTCAATCGTCAATAGTCAATTCCAGGCTACCCCGTGCGACAGAGCATTTTTTCAATTGTCGGACTATAGCCGATTCACAACGACGAATCAACCTTTTTTTTACATAAAAAACGCCCGTTTTCAGCATTAAAAAGCGGCTTTCTCCGTAACGAGTCCATAGGACTGCCAAAAAAGCTCTTTTTTATGCGAGACACGAGCAACGAGTATGTTTTGGCTTATTTGGTAGGTTGTGCACTGCACAACAATGCGTTTACTGTCGTCTGTCCTCTGTCGTCTGCCCTCCGTCCTCTGTGGCAATTCTATTGATTAAATTGTTGACACACATACTCACGTTTGATAATCTAACGCTCATGGATGCTGAACAAGGCAATTTTGACGCATCTGCTGGGAGAACCCTATGCGAGATACGAAAGGACCTCAATGAAAGGGAGAAATAAGTAAGGTATTCCCAGATAACTGAATAGAAATAACCCAAATAGCTATTATGATAGATTTCAAGGAAATTTCACATAAAGATGATACATGGGAACTATTCGCAAGAGACTTGCTGATGGAAATCGGATTTTTCATTGAATCCACACCCGATAGAGGCCCAGACGGAGGTAAGGATTTGCCCGTCTCAGAACAATTGAAAGGGAATTTGAATAAATATCGTTTTCAATGGTTGGTAAGTTGCAAACATTTCGCAAAAAGTGGTAATTCAGTTAAAGAAACCGATGAGCCTAATATTCTTGAGAGATTGAGTAGCTTTAATGCTGACGGCTTTATAGGTTTTTATTCTACACTTCCTTCATTAGGTTTAAATACTCGTCTTAATAACCTGAAAAAAGAAGGAAAAATCAAAGATTTTAGAATTTTTGATAATAAATTAATAGAAAATTATCTAATACGCTTGGGATTTTCTGAAATTTTAATGCGTTATTTCCCTGAATCATACAAGTTAGTCAAACCCCTCCACAAAGTCCTTGATGAATATATTCCCCTTAAATGTGATGTTTGCAGAAAGGATTTACTCGAAGGTCTTTATCGTGAAAATTACAAAGGGCTTATAGCACAAGTAACTCATCGCGATGAAAATGGAATAGAGTATGTAAAGGAAATGTATTATGCGTGCAAGGGTACTTGTGATAAGCAATTAAGTAAATCAATTCGGGAACGTTATAAAGTACACACTGGGTGGAAAGATATTTCAGACCTTGCTATTCCTCTAGAATTTCTTAGGTATGTGATTGCAACAATAAATCGATTGAGGGATGGCAACTATAAATATTCAGATTCAGCATTTGAGAAAGAAAAGAACATGATATTCGCACTATCTCAAAAAGTACTTCGTGAAATGACAGAAAACGAAAAGGAAAGAGTCCGTACATTAATAAGTATGCCCTTTTAAGGAAAACTAGGGAAAACTAGGGAAAACTAGGGGGAAAACTAGGGACAGCCACCTATAAATGGCTGGGGACAGTTAAGAAAAAATGTTGATTGTTGAAGTAAGTACTCGGTATAATGGTGGGATGAGATTAACTTTTTGAAAGGCGAAAAAATGAAGAAAACAATTCTTGTTTGTATGGTATTTGTAGGATTGTGTATGCCCACAATAATTAAGTCGGAAAATTCTCCACTGCAAGAAATCGAACGGCTAAAAGCAGAAATTAAACAGCTACAGACAACCATAGAGTCTTTGCAAAAAAAGATTTTACAACTGAAGAAAGATTTGGCCAATGAAAGCAAGGAGAAGGTGAGATTATTAAAATTATGTAAAAAAGCCGGAATAGATGTCCGTATCAAAGATGACGCTCAGCCCGGCGAGGTTATATACCGAGGGAAAAAATGCAGTAAAGAATGGTTTGATAAAATGTATAAGCGGTTTTGTGGCAATATTGTTTGTATTAATGGTGAATATTTTGATAAAGGTCTTTTGGAATTTCAACGTATATTACCTAATAAGTTATGGCCAAAGGGAACTGTCGTGAAGTTTCCCTCTGGATGTAAAGTCCTCCAAGTTCTGGGTCATGGGGAAGCTCTGGTAATAGAGAAAGGCCTTACTCTTAAGAGAACAACTCTAACAGGAGAATATTTGGGAACTATCTCTCAGGGTTCTGATACTTTGTTTCACTTGAGCGGATACGAAAGGCAGTTAATTGATGAACAGGCTTTATCTTATAAAGGCCCTCTTCTTTCTATAGGAACCTTTGAATATACTGATGCTCTTGGGGCAAGGAAGACAATTCAAAGCTTTCGTATTTTCAAATCATTCTACGAACCTTTGACAAAAGAACAATTTGCCGATGCTCTTAATAGCAAGCCATTTGCGTTGTTCGGAAGTAATTGTGGTTTAAGGTGGTTATAAAAACTTCAAATTGTATTTACCCCGCTGTTTTGCTGTAAGTGCTTATTTTTCTTCACGCAAAAAAAGAATTGTCCCAGATTGACCCCAAAT
>JAUVYQ010000042.1 GCA_030603035.1 Phycisphaerae bacterium
TCATCGGATTAAGGGTTATCGTGACCTGCCGATTTTAGTTGAGAAATTAAAGGAAGCAGTTGACCAGAAGGAGGCTGTAGCGTAGATTATGAAACCGTTCCGACCGTATGGTGAATTTCAACGACAAGTGGGACAATCTCCACAACGGTGTGGGTGAACGGCAAAGAGGTCGGCAGCCACCGCGGCGGGTACGACTCGTTCACATTCGACATCACCGATGCGCTGAAAAAGTCGGGGTTGCAGGAAATTATCCTGTCGGTTTGGGACCCAACGAATGCCGGCTCTCAGCCGCGAGGCAAGCAAGTGAAAAAACCCGGCGGAATCTGGTACACGGCGGTTACCGGAATCTGGCAGACGGTTTGGCTCGAACCGGTTCCGAAGAAGTACGTCCGCCGTATTCGCATCGTACCGCTTTACGACGAGGGGGTCGTGCAGATTGAGATTGATGCCACCGGAGGTACTAGCGTAGCAGCCAGCGTCATCGAGGACGAAGGTCCATGGGCGTCGGTGCAGCCGATTGACGAGCGCGAGCCCATCCGGATCAAGCTTCAGAAGCTTCGAGCGTGGTCGCCTAGCGATCCGTTCCTGTATGACGTGGTGGTCCGCCTGTACGATAAAGGTGGCGTGATTGACCAGGTTCAGTCGTACTTCGGTATGCGGAAGATTGAGGTCAAGAAGGACAAAGCGGGTATAAATCGTTTGTTTCTAAACAACAAGCCGCTGTTTCAGTATGGGCCGCTCGACCAGGGCTGGTGGCCGGATGGATTGTACACAGCGCCGACGGACGAAGCCCTGCGATACGACATCGAGGTATTGAAGAAAATCGGCTGCAATATGCTGCGCAAACACGTCAAGATAGAACCGGCGCGTTTCTATTACTGGTGCGATAAGCTGGGATTGATGGTATGGCAGGATATGCCGAACGGCAATAACAAGACGGACGCGGACAAGAAGCAGTTCGAATGGGAGTTGATGCGGCTGGTCCACTCCCACTACAATAACCCATCGATTATCATGTGGGTGCCGTTTAACGAGGGGTGGGGACAGCATGACACGCCGCGCTATGCGGAGTTGATTAAAAAGTTGGACCCGACGCGGTTAGTGAACGAGGCCAGCGGCTGGGCGAACAGAGAATCCGGTGACGTTCGTGATATTCACAGCTATCCCGGACCGGCTGCACCGCCCAATGAGGAAAAACGCGCATCGGTGCTGGGCGAGTTCGGGGGGCTTGGTCTGCCGGTGAAAGGGCATACGTGGCAGGATGAGAAGAACTGGGGTTATCGCAGTTATGAAACCAGAGAGCAACTGACAAATTCCTACGTAGCTTTGCTGAGCAAGCTGCGTCCGATGATTGGAGGGGGGCTGTGCGCTGCAGTGTACACACAAACGACGGATGTAGAGGTCGAGGTCAACGGGTTTATGACCTACGACCGGGCGATGGTCAAGATGGATGCCAAGCGTATTGCTGCTGCCAACCGCAAGCTCTACCTGCCGCCGCCGGTAATCAAGACGATTGTGCCCACGGCGCAAAACACGAGCGAATTGCCGCCCGTCAAACCGTTGTTTGATTTCCCGGTGCGCGACACATCAGTGTGCGTGGGACCCGATGGCATCTATTACCTGACCGGTACCACGGCCAACAATCCCGCTGGCATAGACGACAAAACCGGCTGGTATTATGTCAACGAAGGTATCCGCGTCTGGAAGAGCAAGGACCTGAAGGAGTGGGAACCCCTCGGCCTGGTCTGGTCGGTGGACAAAGATGCCACATGGGCTAAGGAATTCAAAACTTATCGTGGAAATCGGGCGCGGGCCGTCTGGGCGCCCGAAATCCACTACCTCAAGGGCACCTTCTGGCTGACCTACTCCATGAACTATCGCGGCTGCGGTTTGCTCAAGAGCGTTACCGGAAAACCCGAAGGGCCCTACCGAGACGTCAAGACCGATGGCCCTCTCACCGGCCAAATAGATGCCTCCTTATTCCAGGATGATGACGGTAAAGTTTACTGGGTATATCAGAATGGTAAGATCGCCCGCATGAAGGACGACATGACCGGCCTGGCCAAGGAGCCGCGCTTGCTCAAGCCCGCCAATTACAAACATGTGGGCTTTGAAGGAGCGTTCGTCATGAAGAGCGGTGGGCGTTACCACCTGGCCTGCGCCGACTTTATTGGCGGCAATTATCATTGTATGGTTGCCAGTTCGGCCAGCCTCATGGGGCCGTATGGCGACCGCTATTTGGCTGTGCCTCATGGTGGACACAACATGTTCTTCAGGGACAGGGAAGGACGTTGGTGGTCAACACTATTCGGCCACACCTCCGCCGCGCCCGTCCGCGAACGCCCAGCCATTCTGCGCGTGGCGATCGATAATAAGGGCAAGATCGCACCGCTCTTCCCACCCGGCTTCGAGAAGCAGGAACCGCCGAAATGGCGCTACACCATGGATCCGCCCGGCAAAGGCTGGGAGACAGCGGACTTTGACGACGCGGCTTGGAGCCAGGGGCCAGCCGGATTCGGCAAGGCTGGTACTCCCGGTGCCCTGGTCCGCACGGAGTGGAACTCATCGGACATCTGGTTACGGCGTGCATTTGAGCTGAAAGATAAAAAACTCAACGAACTCCACCTGTCGATACACCATGACGAGGACGCCGAAGTTTACATTAACGGTGTGCTCGCGGCGAAGCTGAGCGGCTACACTACGAGTTATGTGAAAGCTCCTATTGAGGAGGCGGCAAGCAAGGCCTTGAAAGTCGGCTCGAATTGCTTAGCTGTGCACTGCCATCAGAGCGGAGGCGGGCAATACATCGATGTAGGAATGGTCAATGTGACCGAACAATCAGTCAAGTGATTAAGAATCAGTTTTGCTGAGGGAACTATTGAAATTTGATTTTCAACACCCCCAAACAAGTTTGAGGGTGCCACCCAAGTTTCATAGTAACTCAAAGGTCGTTAAATGATGGCTGACTTGTGCCGGTGGCTATGGCATTCGATATTGACCGCTACCGGCAGTGATGCAATATGGCACGGTGCAGTCTCGACTAAACAAGCCAAAGCAGTGGTGTCACCGCCGAGCCCCTGAGGGCCCAGGCCGAGCGCATTGATTGCCGAAAGTAAATCCGTTTCAAGCTCAGCGTAAAATCCGTCTTCGTTTTTCTCATGCAGATTTCGGCACAGGGCCTTTTTACTCAGCAGACAGCTTAGCTCAAAATCGCCCCCAATCCCCACCCCCACAACACACGGCGGACAGGCATCAGCACCGGCTTGCCTGACAACGTCTACAATCCTATAAATTTTCTCTTCTCTTTCTGCGGTAGGTCTGAACATCCTGAACCGGCTTTTATTCTCAGAGCCCCCGCCCTTGGCCATAACGGTTAGCTTTAACTTCTCGCCTGGTACAATCATATGATGGATTATGGCAGGTGTGTTCGAGCCGGTGTTCTTGCGTTTATTCAGGGGGTCAGCGACAACGCTTTTTCGCAGATACCCTTTTTCGTAGCCAGCCGCAACACCAGCGTTAATTGCATCGAAGAGAGTCGCATCACTATCTCCGGCAGCAGGCTTAACGGCAACCACAGCACCCTGCTCAGCAAAGACTACCGCAAGGCCGCTATCCTGGCACAGCGGTATTTTATCTTGCTCTGCTATGCGGGCATTTTCGATAAGCTGATTTAATATCTTCGCCGCTCCCGAATCTGTTTCTTTGCGCTTTGCCTCTTTAAGAGCAGCTAAAACATCGTCGGGCAGCTCATAGCCGGCTGATACGCAAAGCGATTCGACAATCTCGGCGATTTTTTCAAACTCGATGTACCGCATATAAAACTAAAAACTTAAAGCTAAAAGCGAAAAATCATAACCAAAAACTCAAAAGTCTTACATTTTTCACTTTTCGCTTTTCGCTATCTCGACCTCGAAGGTTTTATACGTTGTATTGCCGACGTCATCACTGACTCTAACCGCGATTACATGCTCGCCGGCCTCCAAATCTTCAATCACAATCGTAAAATCCTCATCGGTAGTATCATAGACCAAATCATCCGGCAGAGTCCCTATCCATTCGGCGTTACTGTCAACGGTATAATGTACCTTTCCGACCGCACTAAACTCATCAGATACTTGCAGCTTCAGCGTTACGGTTTTCTTATCCTTCTTGATAGGGGCTGTTTTAATAACCGGCGCAGTGTTATCAACCACTACCGCGTCACTTATTCTACTGCCCTTCAAGCTCGTTGTGGTGGTATTGCTTCTCTCGTCACTTGTGGTTATTCTGACCTCGTATCGACTGTCTTCAACGGTCTTTCCGTTCCATTCGAAGCTGTCAGCTTCGAGCTCGTCTTTCAGCTCAATCCAGTTTGTTCTTCCAATTTTTCTAAAATCTATTTTGTAAATGAGCTTGTCGCCGTTATCGTCTTTGGCCTTATAGCTGATTTTGAACATTCCTGTTTTGCCGGCCGCGGCAATTCGACCAACGCTGACCGATTCGACTTTCGGCGCCAAATTCGGGACAGTACTGGCGACAGCAATCTCTCTTATGAGCGGACTGCCGAGGCCATCTTCACTTTGCAACACAAGTTTATACTGGCAGAATCTGCCGAGGGGGCATCGCAGCTGTATCGGCTCTGTCACTTCCACCAGCTCGGTCCAGTCGGAAAAAGTCGGGTCGTTCACATCTTTAACGTTTCCGCTGCGAGAAGCGAGGCGAACCTTGCACCCTTGCGGAATATCGGCGTCGATTTGCAGCTTTCCCCACTTTGCCGGCTGACCGGCATCGATAAGGTCGGAAGTGTAAGTTCCCTCAGAAGTAAATCCGGAGCTTAACTTTATCAACTTCGCAGGATTGGCTGTTCCGAGATACAGGTCCTCGCCGACCACAGCTATGACGGTTATCTGTGATGCCTGCTCATCCTCATAGATAATTGCTTCCTGCTCCAGGGCCGGTTCGACGGTAAAAAGCTGGGCGCTGTTTCCCGTCCCGACAAGCAGCTTTCCATCCTGTACCGCCAGGCAGAAGAAAACGGCAGCCTCGCTGAATATATCAGTCACGAAGCCGTCCTTGGTTATCTTGTATATGTAACTGGCTTTTCCAGGCTCGGCCGGTTTACGGGCCGGTGTCGGCTTCTTGGCCGATTTATCATCGGCTGCTTTTTTTGTATTTGCGATTTTAAGTTTCAGGCCGCCCTCGCTCTTGGCGTCGCTTTTTCCCTTTTGGGCTTTAGTCTCAGGCCGACCGGTCGAAGGCAATTTCGCAGCAAATTTCGTTTGGGCCTCAACAATCTTAGCCGATGTCGCCGCCGCATACAGACCTTTGATTAAACCGGTGGCATCCTCTGTAAATAATAGCGCCGTAATCTCGGGCTGGTCGCTATCATATAAAACGGTAACTGTTTTAGTGCGCGGGTTTATCTTATATACGAGTCCTCGGCTGTCGCTTCCGGCATAAACAAAGCCGTCCTGTCCGGCCGTCAGTGAAAGTATGTTTTTGTCCGGACTATCGTAAACGAGCTGTGCTTCTTTGCCCAATGGGTCAAGCTGATAAACCTTACCTTCCGGCCCGGTTCCCAAGTAAATATTACCGCCATCATCAACATCTATCGCGAAGATATATTTGGTCCGGCCTTCGGACGGATTCGGCTCAAAAATCACTTCCATCTTTCCCGCTTCGAGCCGGCACAGTTTGCATTTGTCGCCACTTATACCAGCTAAAAGCCTGCCGGCCACGTCGGTTGCCATCGCAAAAATATGCTCGTTCGATAGATACTGCTCGGTCTCGACGGTATTCGCATCGCCAGGCTCATTTGCATCGCCAGGTTCATTTGCATCGTTTGGCTCTTTGGTCTGTTCCAGCTTCTCGTCTTTTTCTGATTCCAGCGGATAAATCTTTGTCAGTTTGCCGAGACTGTACTTGTAAATACCGCCGTTAGGGCTTGTACCGACGTAAACCGTCCCCCCGCTTACAACGATACTGTTTATCGACCAAACATCTTCAAATTCGGGAAGCAGCGTCTCGGCCGCCCGCCCGAGCTGGATAGTCCCCCGTGAGCCAATCACAACATCTTCGGTCCGGCCCTTCAACAAATCCGAACTGCTGGCGTGACGTGTAATCTTACTGCTAACCGCCCAACAAGCAGAACCCGAGAAATAAGCTAAAAGCGAAAAGCTAAAAACGCAAAACCACAGCGTAAAACTCAAAAGTTTTAAATTTTCAATTATAGTTTTTCGGTTTTTGGTTTCCATTTTTCGCTCCTATTATTTTTCTACCGTTATATGCATAATCTTCTTGTCGGCAATAATCGTGCCGGTTTTCAAACTATTTTCGAGCCAATGTGGATACGGCCGGGCCTTCAGCGTTCTTTTCGCACTCTGCAAGACCATCGCCTTCGTCGCCGGCAAATCAGGAAGCTCGGCCTTCTCCAGCGCAACACCACCGGACGGTAAAAGCAAAAGACAATACAATTTATCTCTGTCGATTTGCAAAGAATTATTTATCGCCTCAATCAAACTCGGCAAACTTTGCGCAACAAACTTGTAGGGTACCATTTTCCTAAGAAACCGCTCATAATCAGACGAGCCGCACACAGTCAACTCATATTTTCCGGGCGTCAAATCTTCGGGTATTTTCAAGCTGCACTGGTATTTTTTCTTTTCCGCCCGGACAGATTCGACAACTACTCCGATGTCGATATTGTGGCCGGCCTTGACTTTTGAATCGGACAAATCGACGGACCATATATGTGAAACGATATTTTTCGGCGTTATGCGAACGTCAAAATCGACTGATTTTATATCAACTTTTTTGAATGGGTTATTCACAAGCAGCGTAACGGAGCCGATACTTTCCGCTATCATCTCAGTCAGCCCCAGGCTGGTGGAGACATTTTCAAAGGTAATCGAGTCGGTGTCCTCTAAGCCGATAGCCACTTTATACTCAATCATATGGTCTGGCGGCAAATCGCCGAGGTAAAGAGCCGCCCCAGAGACGACTGAGCGAAGTAACATTGGAGTATACAGCCGATTGTCAGCAACCCGGCAGTTGTACACCCGTTTTTCAGGGTCATTGTAACGGTCTACTCTTATCGTTACCGGTATCATCCTGGCCTCTGCACCAATCCGTCCGAAGACGGCCGCATACTCATCGGCCGTCAAGGCGCCGACTATTTCAAGCGCACTGCCGAGCTTAAAAGAACGATACACGCTTGATACGACAGTGTGCACTTTGCCGGTGGCCATTGGCAAATTTACCGGCCCGTAACCAAGGAAGGCGTGCCCGAAGCCATAGACCTTATCACCTGTAACTTCAGTTACGGTCCCAAATACGCTCATTGTTATATCACCGGTTACCAATGGGACAACAAGACAAGCCCCCGGTGCTAACTCAACCGCTTTTAGTTTTGAGTTTTTAGTTTCGAGTTTTTCTGCGCCGCCACCGATACCGGCAACGACCACAAGTCCGAAAGGCTCAACCAAGGCATTTAGCTCTTCGGTAACCTGAGGCGGCAAACCAGAGGTAATCAACGGACAAGGTAAAATAGCAGCGCCGGCGAGACTATGTCGTCTCGAAAGTCGTGGAGTTGTAATTTGCCTGTCAATTTCAGCAAAATCAATCAGCCTGGAAAAATCAAACACAAACCCGTACCGGGCAGCGCTCTTCTCGGAATGGCTAACCCGGCCCACCCTGAGCATCTCCTCGATTGGCGTCACGCCGTAAAGCGGGTCCTTGCTGAAGGTCCATGCAAGAGCTAACGCCCCTGCCAACCGGCCATCGATATAGACTGGTGAACCACTGCAGCCCCATACCGGTCCTGTGCGGATAAAACGCTCATCCGTGCCCCGAACCAAAACCACATTCCTGCCCGGGCTTATATTACGGACTACGCTTAAAACTTCCATAGCAAACTTTTCAATCCCGGCGCTGCCGTACTCCGTCAGGCAATACGCCTCCATCCCGGGTTCAATTTCATCGATGCTGATATATTTGGCAGAGTCCCAAATGTCTTCTATTGCGTTTGAGGTCCCAGCGGCACAAAGCGAACCAGCTAAAACCAGAGAAAAGTAAAAATTAAAAAGTAAAAAGTAAGAAGTTTTGCCCTTTGTCTTTATTTCGGACATCTATACCCTTTCGATTTATCATTGACTAAACGCCGTTAGAAATAAGACGCCAGAGGTGTTTGGCTTGCTTCTGACCCGGATTTCTAACGGGGTAAGATTTTAATCGACAGACAGGCCCATTGCAAGATAAAATAAATTTTGTTACAATATGAGTTTAAGTCCACAATTGAATATTGCGGTCGGTAATCTATTTTAAATGCTCTAACAAAATGAGGTTTCGGCTGTTGAAAGCACGAGATTGCCACCCCCGTGCTTTCTTGCGAAAGCAAGAACGGGGGGTTCACTCGCAATGGCAGTCTTTTTGTTAGAGACTCTTATAATAAGAAACGGAGAAAGAAATGAAACCTAAACATCGGCACGAACTAAAAACTAATGAATTGGCCGAGTGGATAGGCAACTTGCCGCAATGGGCCCGGGAAAATCATAGAATGATTATCTACGTCTCAGTAGTCGCCGTCGTGGTCATAGGCCCAGCCTTGTGGTACTGGTATAACAAAAACATAAAACCGGTTCGAGAACAACTCGAGTTCACAAGCCTTATCGCCCGGTTGCCGCAGAGCAAAGTGCAAATCGTTACGGCACGAGCCCGGGGAGTAGATACTTCGATTATGCTCATCCAGCTCGCCGATAATCTCCAAGCCGCTGCCCGGAGCGCAAAAGACGAGCAGATGTCCGCTCTGGCACTAATTAAACACGCAGAGGCCCTGCGGACGGCACTGCATTACCGCCAAGGGATTGTGAGCCGGGCGGAACTGGAAGCTACGATAAACCGGGCAAGAGCCGGATACGGCGACGCACTCGAGAAGGCCTTGCCCAATCCGTCGTTAATGGCGACAGCAAAATTCGGCCTGGGACTTTGCGAAGAAGAACTCGGCAACTTCGAGGAGGCAAAGAAAATATACGACGAGCTCGTTATAAACACCGACTTCGAAGGCACCACAGCCATCGCCCAGGCAAAACAGCGTCTCAAAACAATGGCCGATTATCAGCAAAAGGTGGTCTTTAAGGCATCGCCAAAACCAAGACCTGCCGATTTCATAGAACCACCGTTCCAATTAGGTCCGGCTGACACTAATGCCGCCGACGTCGATTTCGTTGGCACTTTTCTTGCCGGTACTAATCTTGCCGACATGTACGTCGATGATACTAATCTCGCTGACGCCAATCTCGTTGATATTAATCCTGGCGACACTAATCTCGGTGATGCAAATCAGGCTGAGCCGTAATTCCTGTGGTTCTTATGGAGCAAAACAGAAGCCAATCTCAGCCACAACCAAAAGTCAAGTCTGAGAAACAGACTATTTCTACACTCAGCAACAAGAGTACAGACCGCGAACACTTGACACTTCAAGTGGGAAACTCAATCAAAGAGCGCCGTCTTGATAAATACCTGCACAGCCGATTCGCCAACTTCAGCCGCGTTATGATACAAAAGCAAATCGGCGCCGGCGCCGTCAAGGTAAACGGCAAAATAGTCAAATCCAGCTTTAAGCTAAGCCCAGGCGACGAAATTGATTTGACACCGCCCGAACTACCAGTCAAAGAGATTCAGCCGGAAGACATCCCACTGAATATTATTTACGAAGACTCTCATCTAATCATCATCAACAAGCAAGCTGATATGATTGTCCACCCTGCCCGCGGCAACACCCACGGCACTCTGGTAAACGCCCTTGTGTTCTATTCCGACAAGCTATCGAGCGGTCTGGGGGAATTCCGGCCCGGTATCGTCCACCGGCTCGACAGGGACACGACCGGCGTTATGGTCATCACCAAAAACGACACAGCCCAGTGGAAAATCGCCAAGCAATTCGAACGGCGGCAGACGAAAAAAAACTATCTGGCCATAGTCCACGGCACCCCTGAACTGACAAGCGACCGCATAAGTGCACCGTTAGGCATTCATCCGAGGATAAGAGAAAAATACGCCATTCGGCCGGAAAACGGTAAAGAAGCAATCACTTTTTATGAGGTTCTCGAAAGTTTTCGCGGCTTTTCTCTATTGAAGCTAACTCCCAAGACCGGCCGAACACACCAGATACGCGTTCACCTCTCATACATAAAGCATCCCATCGTCGCCGACGATATGTATGGCGGCAAGCTGGTCTATCCGTGGCAGATGCAGGATGAGTGGCACGGGCTTCCAGCCCGTGAAAACACGGCCAAGATGGCCGTGCCACAGAATCCAATCATAAGCCGATGCGCTTTGCACGCCTCAACGCTCGAATTCAAACACCCAACGACCAACGAGACGATGAAATTCGAAGCTCCCCTGCCCGAAGATATGCAGAATCTACTCGATATGCTCAGAAAATATCGAGGCGTCTAACAAATTCGGCTGAGGCCTTACCCGCTGCTTAGCTGAACCTGCCTATATAGTTGAGTCTCTTTATTCCTGCGGCAGTTTTTCCAGGTCCGGCAGGGAGTTTAAAACGCACTCAAAAATCTTTCTCGCTGTTTCTACGGCTTCAATTGCTTCGTTGCTACTTACATCTCCGTGTGGAACGGGATATCGTGAATCTACCGCATAAATTGACAAAGTTTTGGCTTGCTCCTTAAGCTTTTCGAGCCCATCAACTACAGGTGAGCTTAGCCTGAGTAGATTCTCGATGTTGTGTGTTTTTCCCGCTCGAATATCGTGGAAAGTCAACACGCCTTTTAGAACCTTTTCTGCGCATTGTTGTGCGTGAAAAGCAATCGCCCAATATGCCGGATCATTATCTTTTTGAATAAGCTCGGCCAGGCGCAAATCGTCGTCTGCGCGCATAATCCATTGCCTGGTCATTTCAAGCTTAGCGTCCATAGACCAGCCTACCATCACAAAGAACCTCGTTCATAATCGTGTTTTTTACATCAACATATCTATCGAATTGTGATTTAGTACAAACAATTAAATCAAAAGAGATGAGAAAGTCCCCAAGGCTTGACCTGCCCTCAATAGCGATTTCTCTTGTTGACCGGTCTGTGTCGGGTACGACAGCAAGCAAGTCGACATCGCTGTCCTGGTCAGCGATGCCGGCAGCGTGTGAACCAAAAAGATAAATCCTCTCCGGGTGTATTGACTCGGCTAATCGCTTAGTAATTTCATCGAGTAGTTCTGTGGAAAGTTCTTTCATAAATACCCACCTTTTATCAAATTCTATCCGTATCACCAGCCATATTCAACCTGCGCATAATCTCATCAGCCTTACTCCTGCGGCAGTTTAGCAAGGTCGGCGTCGGAGCCGGCGACCATTAAGATATCATCCTGATAAATAACGGTGCTGGGCATAGGGACATTTATGATTCCGCTTTTTTCACTTTCAAGCGACAACCGTGTCGCTAATGTTTTGCCGCTCTTTCTGGCTTTGCTGCGCTCGCCCCTTTTGATTGCAACAAGATTGACACTGTATTTTTGCCGCAGCTGCAAATCCATAACCGTCTTGCCATCGAAGCTGGCCGGCGCCTTTACCCGGGCCAGGCTGTAGCCCGGCGCAAAATCTATCTTTTCTCCGATTTGTGGTGCGATAAGTTTATACGCCCATTTTTGAGCCGACTCGATTTCAGGGTAAATTACATCGGTAGCGCCGACCTTTGAAAAGACCTCGCCGGCAATTAAATCTTCGGCCCTTGCGTATATCTGCTTTACGCCCATTTGGCGCAGGTTCACCACGGACAGAATTGCAGATTCAAAGCCGCGTCCGGTGCCCTGCCCTATACCAATGATAGCGACATCAACCTTATCAACGCCCTGCGCCTTCAGCGCTTCCTCGTCAGTGCTGTCAAGCCGAACGGCGTGACTTACCTGGTCGCGAATCAACTCTATCTGGTCTCTGTTTTTGTCAATTGCAATAACCTCCGCTCCGCTCATCGCCAGAGCGATAGCCAGTTTTTTGCCGAACCGTCCCAATCCTATTACAGCAAACCGCTTCATAGTATTAGCTCCTGTTTTTTGCCACTAAGGCACCAAGACACTAAAATTACAATATATTTGCTTTTTAACTTCGTGGCTTCGTGTCTTTGTGGCTAATTTCTCTTTTAGCCGACAATTATCGCCTCATCGGGATAATTGTATCGAACCGGTTTTAAGTTAAACGTCAGCGCCGCCAACAGTGTTAACGGCCCGAGTCTGCCAACAAATATCACCGCAATAATAATCAATTTGCCTGCGGTTGTCAAAGAAGGTGTTATACCGGTTGTCAAGCCGACAGTTCCGAGAGCGGAACCGGCCTCGAACATAATATCCGACATCGTAAAAGGTTGCCCGTTCTCGGTAATGCTCAGTGCCAAGGTAGCACCGAACAGCACCGCAACGAAAAGCAGCGTTACAGTAATTGCCCTGCCAACGACAACTATCCGCACCGAGCGCTTAAACATTTCAACTTCCTGACGTTTTCGCAGGGCCGCAATAACAGTCATTATTACCACCGCCAATGTTACAGTTTTGATGCCTCCTGCGGTCGAGCCGGGCGAACCTCCAATGAACATAAGCAAAATCAAAATAAACCTGCTCGAAGCCGACATCTCCGAGACATTAATAGTATTAAACCCGGCCGTCCTGGCCGTAATCGACTGAAACAGTGCGCCGAGGACGCCGGGATCTTCAGTAGAACCACTTTTGCCTGCGTAGCGCTCAAACAAAAGGATAGCCAGCATTCCCAAAACTATCAGCAGAACGCTTACGGTAAGAACAATCTTGGTTTGCAATCGCATCCTCCTCGGCGCTTCCATCGAAAACCTATATCGCTTATTGAACCGCCTTTTGAGGAATCGCTTTACCCTGTCAGCGGCGATATTGACCAGGTCGTAAAGCACACCGAAGCCAAGCCCGCCCAAGATTATCAGCGGGCAAATCACTACATACACACCCCAGCTTTTATTGTAGCTGACGAAACTGTCGCCGAACAAACTAAAACCCGCATTACAAAAAGCGCTGATGGAATGAAAGATGCTGTAGAACCACTGCTGCTGAACATTATCTACCCGAGCACCCCACATCCCGAAAATGCCGACCGCCCCAACAGCTTCGATTAATATCGTCCCAACAAAGATAAAAGCAATTATATTGCCTATTCGACTAAGCGTCCGGGCACTTAATAAATCCTGCATTGCCACGGATTCACGCAGACTCAACGCCTGTCCTAACAGCAGGGCAAATACCGCACCGAACACCACTATTCCCAGACCACCAAGCTGAATCAGCGACAGGATTATCAGATGCCCCATCAGACTAAAGTCCTCCCCCGTATCTTTTACGATAAGGCCCGTAACACAAGTGGCACTGGTGGCCGTAAATAAGGCATCGACAAAACTCATTTTTTCAGTATCAGGAGCGGATGCCCTCGGCAGCATCAGCAAACCCGCCCCGGAAATTATCAAAACCAGAAAACTTGCAATCAACGTTCGTGTTGGACTCCTGCCCGACGCCGCCAGATTTACGCTTGTCCTGCAAACCTTGATGACTACCTGGATGACAAGATAAATACCCACTGCAAAATGCCGAACCGCCGTGGGGTCGGTTCTACCAAACCAACGGCCTGCTCCAAGCACAGCGATGCCAAGTGCAAGTAAAAGTGGACCTTCAAACCAGTTCGCCCGCCAGAATTCCCTCATCGAAACCGCATTGGAGAGCCGAATTATTTTCTCAACTATGAATACACAAAGCAAAGCAACCTGCACGGCATATAAAATCTCCGCCGGCAGGAGGGGGTCCTTAAAGCCGAACAGTGCAACAAAAGACGCTGCCACCACCGCCGCAGTCAAGGCGTTGACGCCGATTAGAACCTTCTCCAGCCGTTTGTTTTTGTAATGCATCTGCATAGTAATAGCGTAAAACGTAAAGCGAAAAATGTAAAACCAAAACTTAAAATTTAAAGTTAAACCAAAAGGAAAAAGTTTTGCGTTTTAACTTATGGCTTTTAGTTTTTAGCTTTAAGCTTTCAATTTTTATGCGACATCGCCTAATCCGAGCGAATCGCCGAACTTGGCCAGCAGCGCCTGGCGAATATTCCTGTGCTGTGGTCCTGTTAATATCGGGTCGGAGCGGACCAGCTCGAATGCGTTTTTCCTTGCCATAACCAGCAGGTCGTAATCGTCGATGATATTTGCGATTTTCAAATCCGGCAAGCCGTGCTGCCGTGTGCTAAACAGCTCGCCCGGCCCGCGCAATCGCAAATCATGCTCAGCTATCTGGAAACCGTCATTGCTCCTGGTCATTATTTCGAGTCTGCCCTTTGCTACGTCGCTTTCGGTCTCTGCAAACAAAAGACAATACGATTTATCTTCTCCCCTTCCGATACGCCCTCTCAATTGGTGCAACTGTGCCAGCCCGAATCTGTCCGCTCCCTCTATAACCATTATCGTTGCGTTCGGCACATCCACGCCCACCTCTATCACTATGGTAGAAACCAACACATCAATTTTGCCTCTGCGAAATTCCGACATAATTTTCTGCTTCTTTTCAGATGGCATCCGGCCGTGCAGAAGCTCAACAGCAAATTCCGGAAAAACTTCCGTAGAGAGATTCTTCCATTCATCAGTTGCAGCTTTGATATCGTCGCTTTCCTCAAGTGCGGTTATCCGCGTATAAACAAAATACGCCTGTTTCTTTGCCTTTAGACGCTCGCGGATAAACTGGTATGCTTTTTGCCGGTTGTGCCGGCCGACCCAGCGTGTAATAACGGTGCCTCTGCCCGGCGGCGAATGCCTGATAATAGAAACATCCAAATCGCCGAAAGCGGTCATCGCCAGCGTCCGGGGGATAGGCGTAGCCGTCATAACAAGACAATGCGGCGTGGTTTGCTTTCGCAATTGTGCCCTCTGTGCAACTCCAAATTTATGCTGCTCATCAATCACCACCAGGCCGAGCTTTTGAAATTCTATATCTTTCTGCAGCAATGCCACCGTCCCAACAACAATATCCATCGCTCCGCGCTTTATCTGGTCGAGAAGCTGCGCCCTCTTTTTACCGGTCAATCCCCCTGTTATCAAAACCCTCCTTACTTTGCTGTTCTTCAAATATCTTTCGATACTCAAAAAATGCTGAGCCGCCAAAATCTCCGTAGGCGCCATAATGGCCACTTGCGTCCTGTTGGCAACCGCCAGCAAAGCCGCATAAAGTGCCACGACCGTTTTGCCCGACCCAACGTCACCCTGCAACAGCCGATTCATCGGCTCAGGTCTTGCCATATCCGCAGCAATTTCGGCTATTGCACCGTTCTGGTCTTCGGTGAGCAAAAACGGAAAACGCTTTCTAATTCGGGAGTCGATTTCGTCACTGCAACGGCAGGGAGTCGCCGTTGAAAAATGCCGCACCCGGAACCGACGAAGCGCCAACCCCAACTGCATCAAAAACAATTCATCATACTTTAATCTGCGCTTTGCCCGGGCCAGTTTTTTCTCATCCGGCGGCAAATGTATCCAGGCAAACGCATCCTTTCTGCCGATTAGATTCGCCTTCTTGAGAAAACTTTTATCATAAAACTCCGGCACAAGCTCATCAACTGCATCACGCACACGTCCGATTATCTTTTTGATTTGCCTGCTGGAGAGTTTGCTGCAAGCAGGATAAACTCCGCCGCTGAAATACTCCTCCGGCTCCGGACTTTTCTCGTCGAGTACCAAAAATTTCGGATTAGTAATTTGCAACTGATGCTTATATAAAGCAACCTTGCCCGAGGCCATTATTACCTGGCCTGGTTCTAATTGATTGCGAAGATACTCGCCGTGAAACCATATAATCCTGCACACCCCCGTATCATCGCTGACTATAGTTTCAAATATCGGCTGCCTGCGATAGCTCTGGTAGTCTGTTGACTCGACCATACCGACAACAGTAACGGTCCGGCCGGGCTGCATTTGATTTATCTTTATCGGCTCGGGCGAGAAATTCCAGTCCCGTGGAAAATACTCTAACAAGTCCGCGACTGTATGCACCCCCAATTGCGCAAAGGCCCTAGCCCTGGCCGGCCCGACACCTTTGAGATATTGAACCGGCGTCGATAAATCAAGCTTCTTGATTCTCGATTCTCGGTTCTCGATTCTCGTCGAGCATTGAGTATCTGATTTTTCGCTATTCTTCAAAACCATACTCGCCGAGCAGTTTAACAAACCGACAATCACAGATTAATCTTTTAACGAGTCTGTCCGCCTTCTTCTCACAGACGAGAAGCTCCTGGACTCCTGACAAACCAACCGGAGCGACTATAAAGCCACCGTCGGCGAGCTGCTTGACCAGAGGCAGCGGCATCTTCGGCACCGCTGCGGTTATCATAATCCTATCAAAACAGGGTTCCCATTTTGCCATACGTTGCAAAATGGGGTCCCACCTCTGCTGGGGCCAGCCGCAACTGCCGTCACCAATATAGAATTCAACATTGCTAATGCCCAATCTGCCCAGAACCGCCTGAGCCGATTCCGACAACTGGCCGAATCTTTCTATGGTATAGACTTTTTTTACCAGCTTACTCAGGACAGCAGTCTGGTATCCGCTGCCCGTTCCAATCTCCAGGACCTCACAATCGCAATTGACCTGCAGCTCCTGAGTCATCAGGGCGACAATATACGGCTGAGAGATGGTCTGGCCCATCCCGAGAGGCAGCGGGCCGTCAGCATAGGCCTGCGACTGATACGCCTGGGGCACAAACTCTTCCCGCCGAATCTCACCCATCACCTTTAATACGTCCGGATTGGTTATATCCCGCCCCATCAGGTCGCGGCTGACCATCTGATGGTGAGCCCCGGCAAATCTATCTTTGTCCTCCCGGCTATCCATAGCTGTAATAATCGCCTTTTAGCTGCGGTTTTGCAAACCAAATTTTTCACCAGGATTAAGTTCATTGCTATTACACCGTGAAATGGTAAAATGCCAGCTTGACCCCGTTAGAAATTTTCGCTTTTTGTACCATATTATCAGCTCATTAGAATTTCTAACGGGGCTGACCCAGCGAATAAACGAATTTTAAATAAGTTTTAAGGAGACCGAAAAATGAATACCAAAAAGTTTCTTTTCTACCTGTTAGCTGTCCTTTTAGGCGGCTGTGTCCCTGTTATGTCGCTCCATCCACTTTATAACCAAGAAGATGTTGTGTTCGAAGAGAAATTGTTAGGCACCTGGGTAGATG
>JAUVYQ010000258.1 GCA_030603035.1 Phycisphaerae bacterium
GGAGACTTGCCAAGAAATTCGGCGTCACCAAACGCACTATTCGGCGATGGCTCAGGGCACTCAGGGAGCAGGGATTCATTTGGATCGAAAAGCCCTACGGTCCGCAGCGGAAGATCCACACAAGGCCAATGGTTACCCCAAAATACTGGACGAGGGCGATCGCCACTATCGCACTCAGCCAGTACTCCGGGGTAAGCATTGGCCTGGTATGGATCATCCGCTGCGGACCGTAGGGCTTTTCGATCCAGATGAATCCCTGCTCCCTGAGTGCCCTGAGCCATCGCCGAATAGTGCGTTTGGTGACGCCGAATTTCTTGGCAAGTCTCCAGTTCCAGAGCCAGCAAGTATCAGGGCCGAACGAATACAGGTATCCCAGAAAGTCTTTTTGTGACCTGTTTAGCTGCTTAAACAGCGGAGTGCGAATCCACGCAGGCAATCGGTGCTTTCTGCGTTTTATCATAACCATTGGTCCTTCAATGGTTTATCTATCCTTTTTTGCTCAATAAGCCGCCCTGGGCCGCCCTAAAACGGCCGATATAATGAGTTTTATGGTGGTGGACTGCCTCCGGCGCCGGTTAAATCGCTTCCTGGCCCTGTGGCGCTCGTAGAATCGCTACCTGTGAAGACGTTCTCGATTTCCTGGAAGCTGATTTGCTTTTGATGATCCTGGCCGTAATGCCGGAAACTGGCTTTGATGATTTTATTTTCAGAATCGAATTTAACCGATAGGTTCCTGATGCCCAGGCCTGCCAGGGTTGTCTTTATGGCTTGTAGTGAAACCATTATATTTCTCCGTCATCCTGTCGTTCTCCAGTAAGGATGGACCTGTTCACTGCCAGTGCCGGTAGTGAACAGGTCACCGGAGAACTTTAATATCGAACAGGATATTACGATCGATATTTATTTGTCAAGACTTTTTTTTAAGATTTTGCGTTTTTTTATTTGTTGCGCTTGAGCCCGGCGATCAAACTGCGCTTGCGAACATTATCAGCGATCGCACCAAGCCCGCCGCCGGTGATCAGCAGCGTAACCAGGCCCGGCAGATCCGCCACGTTCCCTGATGCCACCGCCACTATAAAATCCTCGAGCTTTTTATTGTTCTGTCTTTGCTCCTCGAGGTCCTGGCCGGCCGCTTCAAACTTTGCGATCATAATGTCGTTTTCCGCCTGCCAGACTTTGAAGTCGATCTCCAGTTCTCTCTCTGTCACCAGCTTCGCCGGGTCCAGGGGGCTTCGCGTTTGCGGCGTGCAATTAATCGCATAAAACCAGATCGCGATCGCCAGGACCGGACCGATGACGACAAAACGATTGTGATCTATCCACTTCCAAATTTTTCCCATCGTGTCACCTCGCATAGATTTTTTATAAAACGGTTCTTTTTTTACTTTTTGCTCAAATTCGGCTTCACTGTCGGCTCTGTGCCGCGTTAAAATTAGTCGGTCGACACCAAACTACCCTGTTTTTCAGTGTTACGCATCTCTCTTCGAATCTGCCAGGCCAGGCCCCGGAGCTCAGCTCGTCAATCTTTGATTGCATCCCAAAAACAACGATTCCGAAAAACGATCGCTTCCGGCCGGAGCACAGGACCTCTTTTGTCCGTAACGCCGTGTCCCTAACACAGCCAGGGAGGACCAGGATTGCTTTTGCGTCTGCGTCTCTTTTTTCTACCCCGGGCGCCGCGGACCTTGCGGCCCCTGCTGATTCGATAGCCGCCTTTCACCTTGTAGATCTCTTTTCCTTTTGCGGCTTTTTTGGCTGTGCGCTTCAGCCGAAAAGTTTTTCGCCTGCTCTTTTTTCTGCGTTTTGCCATAATCAAATCCCTTCAATTTTTATAAACCGCCGCGAACGGCACGCAGGCAGTAAGAATTTGTTTTTAATTGCAACGCTACGACCCCCGCTAAAAAAGATGCGGCATAAGCTATTGTCGAGTCTGATGGGTATGTCGTACTTGACCAATAATAAGCTGACGCCGTATTACTAAAAGGCGGCTGTTTAATAAAAGGGGCTATACCTTGTAACCGCAAAATCGATACCAGCTCAAAAACATTCGGCAATCGCCATCCCCAAGCGCCAAATCCGGCAAAATTCAATGCGTTGACATAATCAATTGCAGCAGTCCACGTTGCGATCGCTCCATTATTGCAGCCGGCGACATTGCCATCAGCCGCCCACATTAAGCCGGTGGCCCTATCGACAACAATATCATCGCCGCCGATCGTCCTTGCGATCCAGCGGTCCCGATTATTTGCATTGACCCGCCCACGCCACCAGCCGGCCTCATATTGTGCATCATCGCCGGGTCGATACATCGTTGTCTGGCCGGTTTTC
>JAUVYQ010000012.1 GCA_030603035.1 Phycisphaerae bacterium
AACTGCTTGGTTTTGAGAGATTCAGCCGCAACTAACCCGCCATATCCTGACTCAACTATATCACCCCAAACCATCATAGCTGATGGCTCCTAAAATCTGTCGAAACTGTTACCCAAAATCCACTATTTTTGAACCAGGCCAGAAGTTTCATTAGCTAAAGGCGCTGACTTTAGTGGCGATGCGTGGGTTGACTTTGATGATTTCGCGAGATTCGCCCAACAATGGCTTAAAAGTGTAGGCCCTTGATTTGCTTAAGTCAGCATCTTAAGGACCTGAGTTACTCTGGCTCTTGACACTCCCAGATACCGGGCCAATTCAGCTCTGGATTCAATGCCTTATGTACCGATTAGGAATTGCCATTGCAGTGTTCATTGAATACAACCCAACTACAACCAAAAGCCCAAATAGCTCATAAAATCACAAAAATTGTGAAACTATAAGGTTTGTAATATCAAAGACTTAAGAAATTCTCAGAAAAAGTGAACGTTTTGACCATCCTGTATAACATACCGGCTGCTTCGTTATGTTTTCATTGAATCCAATTTGATAAAGGCTATCGGCAGGAAGATAAAGACCGGCAGCCACGCCCACAACTCCGGCATTATTCTGTCAAAGACAACCTCTGTGGCTAACATTTTGCAGACGAAAGTTGTGGCGAAACATGCGCCTACCATAGCAAAGCTAATCATAACAGCCGACTTCATCGACTTTGGGTCACGGCAAACCAAAATCGGCAGACATACCATGAGCATCACAAAATTGATAATCGGCTCAGTAATGCGAAAATGCTTCTGGCTGTAAAGCTGAGGCAGGTCTTTGATTTTTGTTCCCTGCGCTGCAAGGACAGCCAGCTGTCGCGAGCTTAGCAAAGTTTTGTGTCTGGACTTGCGCCTGACAGGGATGTCTTTTGGAGTAATGTCACTGGCATAAAAAGCAATCGGCTGCGGTGCTTTAGTCGTATCTTTTTCGGTAAATCGTCCGTTAGTTAAATCCCACCTGCCGGTTTTAGGATTGTAGACCGCCTCTTCGGCTGATATCCGGCCGGTTACCTCCCAAACGCCTGGCTTGGCCGTCTTGCGGCGTCTTATGATAGTTGGATTACGCAGCGTTGATGTCTTTACGTCAAATTCTGGAGAGCAAATCAGTGACCCGTTGGCGTCGGCAATAAACCATACATCATAGGTCTCCTCGCCGCGAATAGCATCCTGGCCGCGCACAAGCTTATCTGCAAGCGGCGGTATTAAAAGTTCCTGGTCAATTACAAACAGGCCTGTCAGCAGCAGTGCAAGAATTACTATCGGCGCAATCACCCGCTTCAAACTGACTCCCGAGGCCATCACGGCCACTAATTCATTGGAGCGGACCATTTTCGCCAGTGAGAACGCCGCCGCAACTACGGTTATCATTCCTGCGAAATCGCGAAAGTAAAGTGTGCTGTGCAGACCGTAAAAGCTCAATATGTTCTTAATGACAGCGACGGTGCCAAGGTTGGCGCGCTCCGTAAATTCATCGAGATTCACGAACAAATCAATAATTACTCGCAGCCCTATCAGAACGCAAAAGGCGATTGCGTAGCCAATCAGAAAATTCTTTGCGACATATCTGTCTAATATCTTCATATTTCGTATTTTTTATGAGCTATGAGCAATTTTTAATTTTTCAGCAGCTTGCGATATATCACCATAGCTAACAAGGACAAAAACGCCAGACCTGCCCACATCAGGATTATTCCCGAACCGGCCTGTGCACCGAGGTTTTTAGTAACGTTTTTGCCCATCATTATGCACACTATCAGCACCGCAGCCGGCACTGAACTTGCGCCGAAGGCGCTGAGCAGATGTCCCCCCCTTAAAATAACACCGAGACCAATGCCAATCATTATCACCGACACACAACCTATTCCGAATACCAGTCGGGAATGCAGCTCGGCCTCTATTTCAGCCAATGTATAATCTATCTTTTTCTGAAGCTTATCTTGCAGACCCTTCAGTTTCGGGCTCGGCCCTTTCCGCAGTGCCGGTAACTCCGAAGCCAATTTTTTAGCGTCCAAACCATCCTCCGTTGCGAATTTATTTGCTACGTCTCCCACGGCTTTGGGTATAATCAAGCCGCGAATGATATGACGTTGTGTCAAACCCTCTGAGCCGTCCGAATGCTGCCACGCGGCGTTGTAGACCACCATTGTCAAAGTCGGTGTCAGTTCATCGCCCTCGATATGCAGCAGTGCCTTTGTGCATCGCAGGGTCTGTAAACGTTGCCTGCTGTCCGCATCGTATTCAACCACCACAACTTCGCCGGATAATTCGACTTTTTCTTCGTCCTGCAGAGCGCAATGACTCGCAGTAAATTTGACGAGCTTTTCGCCGCTGTGCAGTTTATAGAAGCTGTTGCTATCGTCGGCTATCTTGCCGGTAATATCTTCTGCCAATAGCTCCACGGTAAGTTGTGCGTAAGTCTCGCGAGCTAATTTTGCAATCGGCTGAAACAGCATCGGGTCAACGTCCCGAATTTCCTTCATTTCATGAAGCTTCTTGAATTTTATATCATCGCCCAGCAGCGAGCCGAACTCGGCTCTGACCGATGACAACCCGAGGGACAAAGTGCCCTCGGGGTCCATTTGATATGTGTTATATGCTGTTATATATACTTCATTAAAATTCTCATGTGAAATGAAGTTTATCTTGGCTCTCTCAGCAGTAGTGATCTTTTTTATCTCGTTGTTTTTGACCCTGATGACGACCACACCTGAAAGCGTATCATTTTGCGAGTCGGTCTGGTCGGTGTAAATCAGATACTCGCTGCCCGGCAGTTTATAATATCCTCTTCGCTGAAGATTGCGGAAAAGTATTTGTTTTGCGTCGTCCATATAAGATTTCTTTGCGCGGTGTACGAAAACCGGCATTACGTGGAAACTCAAAATCAGATTTGCGGTCGCTACTATAATGGCCAGTGCCAAGCCTGGGTAAACCAGTGTGCACAGAGATATACCGCTTGCCTTGCAGGCATCAAGCTCATTATCGCTTGCAAACCGGCCGTAAACCAAGGCCGCTGCAAATAAGGCAGCCATCGGTAATACGAACGTCAGCGTTATCGGCAAAAAATAGCCTATAAGATGGAGCACCTGCCGGGGTCCTACGCCGTATTCCTGCACGGGCTGCAAAATCATGCCCAGACTCATCATTAGTGTCAGGGCCACCGCCGCAAGAACAAAAACTTTGAAAAGCTCCCGAAATATATATCTGTGCAGAGTAAAAACCATATTTTACTTTCCTCGTGTCTGATGCGTATCGTGCGAAACGCAATACGCAGTACGATATACGCAATACGATATTATTTTGCAACAAAATTCTCCAACCGCTGTCTGTGGGGCCGTTGAAAAGTTACCAGAGTAATGTTTTGAGATTGCCGCACGATTCTTTGAATCGCTTGCAATGACAAAAAAACGCACTTTGTGTCATTGCGAGGAGCGTAGCGCTGAAAGTCCGCCATAGGTTGGACGAAGCAATCTCCACTTCGTTTATGCTCCCAAATTGGCTCTATTTAGCAGAACTAATGACATCGCACCAATCCCCCGGCACCGGAACAATAATCAATTATTAGTGGATGACTTTATTGAGAGGGTAAGTGATTATGCCTGATGCCCCCGCACGCTTCAAAGCCGGAACCAGAGACCGTTCGATTTTATCTTCGATAATCACCTCTATTGCAACGTAATCGGAGTCGGCCAGACTCGAAATAGTCGGGCTCTTTTCAGCAGGCAGCAATCTCAATACCGACTCCAGGTCGCTTTTTCTTATATTCATCTTCAACCCAACCCTGCTGCGGGCGTCGATAGCTGCATTAAGCAAAATGGCAATGTTTTCTATTTTTTCCCGTTTGAATTTATCCTGCCAGGCTTGCTTATTTGCGATAAACCTTGTCGTGGAGCTTATCACGGTATCTATTATCCGCAGATTATTTGCCCGAAGTGACGCGCCGGTCTCGGTAAGTTCCACTATCGCATCCACCAATCGAGCCTTGACCTCGGTAGCGCCCCAGCTAAATTCGACCTTCACGTTGATATTTTTATCTGCAAAATACTTCTTTGTTACGTTGGCCAGCTCAGTTGCGATTATACCTCCCTGGAGGTCCTCGGGCTTTGTCACTTTTGATTCATCGGGAACAGCCAGTACCCATCTGGTCGGATTGCTCGAGGTTTTGCTGTAGGCAAGTTCACAGACCTGCACCACATCGCAGTTATTCTCCATTATCCAGTCATGGCCGGTGATGCCTGCGTCCAGAGCGCCATCTTCAACATATCTGCTCATCTCCTGGGCTCGCAGCATAACCAGCTCGATTTGCTCGTCATCTATACGCGGTAAATAACTCCTTTCAGAATCCAAAATGTGGAACCCGGCTTTGCCGAAAAGTTCAATCGTCGCTTTTTGCAGACTGCCTGCGGGAATACCTAATTTTAGTATCTCTTCTGACATTTGATAATGTCCTATCCTTCCTTTTTATCTTTTTGTTTTCTTTTTGTTGTTGCCTTTTTGCTTTTTACTTTCTTTGCCTTTTTCTTTCTCTTGCCCTTACGCGATTCACTCTCGCGTCGCAAAAGAGCATAAAACTCGTATGCCTTCTCAGCCGAAATCTGTTTGGTTAAAAAGCCTTCTGTCTCCTGCTCATCGGCGTCGGGGTGAATCAATTCGTTGCTTCTTAAATATTCTATCATCCTTTTTGTAAGTGGTATAGCGTGGCCCTGCAGAGACGTAAGCATGCAGTAATTGACCACGAAGTGGCTGACAGCGTCCATTTTCTCAAGGACTTGTTTGGCCGGACGTTTGCCAATTTTTTTCAACGGCATTAGACTGACCGTGTTGTATGCATCGAATACAGCCCTTAAAGCCCTCGTAAGTGTCGAAGCTGTATCCCTTGTAACAGTCGTATCCTCACCTAATATTTCTACTATTTCTTCCGCTTGCGAAACACGCAAATCGTTCAAATCAATAAAATAATTAGTAAATCTCTTAAGCGCGGATTCCGCAGCCGTCTCGCTCATACTTTCGCTGACGATAGCATAAACAAGTGCGTCCGCCGGCTCATCATAGATGACTTTTTTGACCTTCGGACATTCACGCTTCAATGAGCAGTACAACTTTTGCACCTTTTTCGAGTACTCTTTGCTATTTTTCATAACGGGCCCTGTCGTATCTGCTGGTTAGTACCGCATCTTGAATCAAACAGCGGATGGTATTTAGTGACTGAATACGAGCGACCGAATACTAAAAATCAGTCTTCTTCCTGGTCAAGCGAATCTTTCTTTTCCAGCTCACTGACCGCCTGGTCTATCAGTTTCATAGTCTCCAGCGTTTTTTTGAATTTTTCATCCCTGTAGAAACGCAAAACAGGGCAGAATTTGCCTTGCCATTTACCGGCCAGCAGCGATTGTATTCGGCTCTTTGCGTGCGTTATTGCTGCAAAAGTCTTGTTCTGTGCGGCTTCATCTTTGCCAAAGATGCTGAGATACACTTCGGCATTGCGCAAATCAGCGGCTATGTCAACTCTCGTAACGCTCACGAATCCCTCAATACGTGGGTCGTTAAGATGGTTGGCAATAGCGTCACTGACCGCTTCTTTTACCACGCGAGCCACTTTTTCCTGTCTTCTCGTCGCCATAATAATTCGTCCCTCGTGGTTCGTTGCTCGCCCCGTTAGAATTTTTTCCTTTTCGTGTCGTATTACCTGTTCCCATTGGAAGATTTCTAACGGGGCTCGTGTCTCGTCGTTCGTTATTCGAATCACGAGTCTTGGGTCACGCCTTAAAGGGTTCTGGCTACTTTAACGATTTCATAGAAGTCAAAAACGTCGTCGACTTTAATATCCTCAAATCTTGCTATCTTAATCCCACACTCCAGACCCGCTTTGACCTCGCGGACATCATCTTTGAAATGCTTTAGAGACTCTATGCTCAAGTCGTCTCTGATTACAATATTGTCACGTATCAAGCGCACTTTCGCATTCTTGCTTACGTGCCCGTTACTGACATAGCAGCCGGCCACCGTTCCAACTCTTGAAACCTTAAAGAGAGTTCTTACCACAGTTCTGCCAAGTGTTTCCTGCCGCTCTTCCGGCTCGAGCATACCGACCATAGATTTTTGCAAATCTTCGGTTATACGGTAGATTATATTGTACAGCCTTATCTCAATCCCTTTGGCTTCTGCTTCTTTTAATGCGCGGTCTTCACTGACAACGTTAAAGCCGATGATAATGGCGTTCGAGGCCTCGGCCAGCACAACATCGCCTTCTGTAATTCCGCCCGGCGATGCGTGCAAAATGTTAATCTTCACTTCGTCGGTGCTAAGCTCAGATAGATATTTCGTCAAAACATCCACTGAACCCTGCACATCCGCACGGATGATAACATTTAATTCTGCCGTCTTGCCGGCCTCTATTTGGCTGAATAAATTATCCAGAGTAACCTGCGTTCGTTGCGCCAGCGAATTTTCCCTTGAGAGCATCTGGTTTTCCTCAGCGGCGGCCTTGGCCTTGTTGATGTCATCCAGACAGTAAAATCTGTCACCTGCCTGGGGAACATCGCTCAGCCCCGTTATTTCCACCGGCATAGAGCTCGTAGCTGTCTTTATGTTTTTCCCGTAGCTGTTCTTCAAGGTCTTCACTCTGCCAAAAGCACCACCGGCCAGCACCACATCGCCCTTGTTTAGTTGGCCTTCCTTGATTAACAATGTCGCCACCGGTCCCCGCTTGGCCGATATATTCGCCTCAACCACCCGTCCTGTCGCAGGGAGCTTGTCATCAGTTTTCAGTTCAAGCAATTCGGCTATATAATCGAGATGTTCAAGCAAATCGTCTATGCCTTCGCCGGTAACCGCACTGGTTTTCACAACTTCGGTCTTTCCGCCCCATTCAGCCGGCGTCAGCTCCTGCTCAGATAACTGCGAGTAAACACGATTTATATCGCACCCGGGCAAATCTATTTTATTCAACGCTACAATTACCGGCACATCCGCTGCTTTGGCGTGGGCTATTGCCTCGATGGTTTGAGGCATCACTCCATCGTCGGCGGCAATCACCAGAACCACAACATCCGTTATATTGGCGCCTCTGGCCCGCATAGCCGTAAATGCTTCGTGGCCCGGAGTATCGAGAAATGTTACCTTCTTATGGTCCCAGGTAACCTGATACGCGCCGATATGCTGCGTGATGCCGCCTGCCTCACCGGCCGCTACCTGAGTTGACCGAATCTTATCCAGCAAGCTCGTCTTGCCGTGGTCAACGTGCCCCAGCATTGTAGCCACCACCGAACGCTTCTTCAGAATCTTTTTCTGGCGCTGCTCGAATTCAGCCTGTATCTGCTCTTCCAGCCTGCTTTTACGTTCTACGACCAGCTCAGTGCCGAATTCCAGAGCAACCAGCTCCGCAACGTCGTTGCTTATAACTTGATTGGCCGTGGCCATTACATCCTGTTGCATCAATTTGCGGATAATATCCACTGATTTAATTGCCAGAGTTGCAGATAAATCCTTTACTGTAATCGGCTCGTTCACAAGGGCTTTTTTCGGCCTGACGGCCACAGCAACTTCCCGCTCGGACTTCGTAGCAATTTTCCGCATCGGCCGTAATCGCAGGCCTTCACCGCCGGCCGCATCAAGCCGCGCCCGCCTTTCTTCAATATCCCTTTGTCGCCATTTACTAATGAATTTTGGCTTCTTTGCAGTTTCCGCATCTCGCTCCTCTCTCCGACGTCCATGCGTTCTCTCCTTGTGTCGCATTGGTAATCGTTTCTTCTCCTTACTCAAGGGAGTTAATACTTCCTGCTTCTGTTCGCTATACATCAACGGCTCGGTAACAGGCGCATTGTACTTGGCTCTCGGCCTCGGCCTTGGTCGTCGTGACGGCTCCGGTGCTTCGATTCGAACAACCTCTGGGCCGCTCAGTCGGGCCGGCTCGGGCTTTTCCAGAATCGGCCCCGCAGGCAATATCGGCTCCGGTGCTTGCTCTTCTGGTTCTTCGCTTATCCGTTCTTCTGGGGGGCTTGGCTCTTCTGCAATTACCGCAGCTGCCTCCGCGGCTGCCTCGGCCTGTTTAGCTTTCTTTGCTTTTGTTTTCTTTACTTTTGCTTTCTTTACCGCCCGTTTCCGCTTTACCTTTTTTCTAATGCGTACTTTCTTTAAATCTACCTTCTCGGCCGTCTCAATCGTTGTGATATTCTCCCCCTTGCTGAACCATTCGCGAATAGTTGCCGCCAGACCAGCCGATATCACCGACATATGGTTCTTGACGTCCAGACCCTCATCCTGACACTTTTTCACAATGGCAGTGCTTTTTACGCCAAGCTCTCTGGCCAAAATATAAACTCTTGTAGCAGCCATAAAATTGATTATTGATTATTGAATCTATCATCCGTCGTCCGTCGTTTGTCGTCCGTCATCTGTCGTCTGTCGTCCGTCGTCCTGCTGCTGGGTCAGCTCTTTTTCCGCCTGGTTTTGTTTCGACTCAGCCGCCAGACGCTTCGCTTCTTCTGCTGCCGCCGCAACCAGTTTCTCGGCGGTCTCCGAGTCAATCTTCAGCTCCTTAATCAGCGGTTCGGCCCCTACATCATCCAAATCCAGAACGGATATAACACCCAGGGCTATCAGCTTGTCAACCACCGTGTCGTCAGCGGCTTCTACATTCTTGACGCAGCTTGTCAATTGTTCGATGCCCTGATTATATTCCTCTGGCATTAGTATATCGATATCCCAGCCGGTCAGCCTCGCAGCCAGCCGAACGTTCTGCCCGTGTTTGCCGATAGCCAGACTGAGTTGGTCCTCATCCACAACCACCGTCGCTTTTCCAAGTTCAAAACACAAGGCAATTTCGCTGACCTTTGCCGGCATCAACGCATTTGCTACCAGCACTTGCGACGACTCGTTCCACCGGACAATATCTATTTTTTCGCCGCCGAGCTCATCGACTATGTTCTTTATCCTGCTGCCACGCACACCAACGCACGCCCCAACAGGGTCAACCTTCTCATCGAGCGAGGCAACCGCAACCTTGGTTCGGTAGCCTGCCTCTCGCGTCAGTACCCGTATTTCGATAATTTTTTCAGTAATCTCCGGCACCTCTAACTCGAACAATCGGCGAATAAAATCGGGGTGCGTTCGAGAGAGAATAATTTTGACCTGATTCGAGCTCTCTTTTACATCGAGAATCAAACATCGAATTCTCTCGCTGGGCCGATGCGTCTGGCCCATTATCTGTTCGCCTTTCGGCATAAACCCTTCTGTCCGGTGGCTCAAATTAACAATCAGTGTTCCACCTTCGTATCGCACGACCGAGCCGCTTATGATTTCCCCTTTTCGCTGGACAAACTCCGCATAGATACTATCCCTTTCGTCAGCCCTTATCTTCTGTATCATTACTTGCTTGGCTGTCTGAGCGGGGATGCGGCCGAGCTTACTTATATCGATTTCTTCGTTGTTCTTGAAGGCGTTGACCTGCCCGGTGGTCCGATCGATATGTACGACTATTTCGCTCTCCGGCTCGCCAAAATGCTTCCTGACTGCCGAGACCATAGCTTCTTCCAGATCGACAAACACGGATTCCCTGTCGATATTTTTATCGCGTGCGATGTTGTCCACGATTCTTACTAATTCCTGATTCATCCTTTTTTTCTCTTCCTGACTTAAGGGTTCCCAAACCTTTCTGCAAAACACAAAAAAAAGTGGAAACCCAAATAGTTTCCACTTCAGCAAGGAGCCCCCTTCCTAAATAGGGTTCCCCGACACGCCGAAAACGAACAGAGGTTGTAGTTTGCATTTACACTACATCATCTGCCTCCAGTAGCAATTGTACTCGTTCGCCTCTCGGCACTGAAGCAGAAACACCGATTTCCAAGCCACCATTTGCGCAAAGCTGCAGCCGTCCGGGTTGGTTCTTCCTCTACTTTGCACTGTTCGCTAATCCTGTCAAAACCATTTTAAGCGCCTCTTTAATTTCAAATTTAGCTTTGGTAGCCGTTAATCTTTATAGCTAAACTCGTTATGATAATCGTCCAACCTGTTGATGACAATAACTTTTTTGTCGAATTTGTATAATTTTTTGCCCAAATTTGACACAAAAAACGCACTCAATAGCTAAAATTGGCCCAAAATCATCCTCAAACTGCCAGAAGCCCCATAAAATGGCCTTTTGAATCTTCTAAAAACCTTTTTTCCTGCCGGCGTTTAGCGCAGCGGGTTGCTTCTAATGACCTCAGACGAAGCTGCAGGCCAAAAATTTAATATAATCCGCAAAAACTTCTGGACACAGACGCTATTTATCATCACACTAATCCAATAGATAGAGCCAATTTTGTACATAATCTTTGTATTAGGATATTGAGATTGGTCCCCGGTCTGAGGATTCCGAGAAGCTCACCCGTAGGGATCTCCGCTTCGCTTCGAGTTTGAAATTGGCTTTGATTGGGTTTGTTTTCGCCGCGTCTGCGAAGTAGTACATTTTCATATTCCTTTATAACATATAAGTTTACGTTCATTTTGGGCTTTTCGGAAATTGGCTTTGAATTGGCTTTGTTTTTTCGGACTGCGAAATCATCTTTTTTTCTGTAATCCTTTGTTATAAGTGAGTTTACATTCATTTTGGCTTTTCGGAGATTGGGTTTGATTGGCTTTGAATTGGGTTTGTTTTTTCGGACTCTCCGCTGCCATTTATTTTCATAATCCGTTGTATTATATAAATTTACGTTCATTTGACTTTTTTGCAAATTGGGTTTGTTTTGCATAAAAAGGGGTGATTTGTAGAGCGTTCTCGACAGATGTAGAGGATTCAAGACACAAGATGCAAGACTCAAGACACAAGGGGCAAGTTTCGCTACAAGATTATTCACTATACACCTTTCACGAACGATGATTTTGACTTGGCCTGTTTTCGGCCGGGGGCAAAAAAAGACGTCCCTCTATAATTGGGCGGATGTGCGCGTTTGAGTCGAAATTTGGGGTGTTTTTGACAGGATTGACAGGAGTAACTCGATGTGAGAAAAGGAAATAAAAATTTTTTAGATTTTTCGATTTTTGTCGACAACTACCTGCACTTTTGATTGAAAATTAGCCACAGATTTCACTGATTTCACGGGGTTTTCACCACGAAGGACGCGAAAGGCACGAAGAAAAACAGCCACAGAGGGACACAGAGTAAATTCAATAATATTTAACCACGGATTAACACGGATTAACGCGGATTTTGGTTCGTTGCTCGTTGCTTGTCGCTCGTTGTTCGCAAGAGGAGGGCCGAGGGGCCGCAATTTCTCAATTGACGGATTAAAGAGGTTTGGGTAGTGTAAGGTTTGAAAAGGAAAGTTTATAAATCAGGAGTTTTGAATGGCTCGATCAAATAAAAGTTTTAGCGTTTCAGATATTCTTGCCATTTCGGGAAAAGGCTTTGCGCTTAGCTTATTCAATGATGAGGAAATAAAACGAATCAAAATTTTTGACAAGAGGGGCAAACCATACTTAAAGTGTGTAGCTACTGCCAAGGAGCGACCAGCAAAACCTGAGGAGATTGTCAGGCAGCTTTATTTATGGCGACTGATTAACGAATACGCTTATCCAAAGGAGCGAATTTTTCTTGAAAAGCCGGTGTATTTCGGTTCCGCTGTTCATCAAAAGGCAGCAGACATCGTGATTTGCGAAGAGGGTGATCCGGATACGGCTTACATAATTGTAGAGTGTAAGAAACCTAAGCGGCGTGATGGGATCGAGCAATTGAAATCCTATTGCAATGCTGAAGGTTCACCGATTGGTGTGTGGACGAATGGCGGAGAGATTGCATTCCTCCACCGTCAAGAACCCAATATATTTCGCAGCCTGCCTGATATTCCTCGAGCTGACCAGGAATTAGCAGACCTGCTTGAAGAACGATGGGATATTGAACGGCTTACAGCAGAAAACAAGCTGGTGAAGGAGCGATTGACGCTCAAGTCAATAATCCTGGATATGGAGAATCTTGTTCTGGCCAATGCGGGGGTGGATGCTTTTGAAGAGGTCTTTAAGCTTATCTATGCCAAGCTATACGACGAATGGAGTGCACAAAGACATTACAGGGGCAAAAAGTATGTTGAATTTCGGCTATACGGTTCGACACCGCGTCAACTATATGACCGGATAAGCACACTTTTCAACAAAGCCAAGGGAGAATGGCCTGGTGTTTTTTTAGGTGACGAAAGAATAGAACTTGAGCCGGCACACCTTCTAACATGTGTATCCTTTCTCGAAGACATTAAGCTGTTTAATTCAAATCTTCAAATTATCGATGAGGCATTTGAGTATCTTGCTATTCAGGTTGGAAAAGGAAGCAAGGGCCAGTACTTCACGCCGCGATACGTTATCGATATGTGTGTGAAGATGCTGAATCCGAAAGTCGATGAGTTTATGATAGATACGGCAGCGGGTTCCTGTGGATTTACTGTTCACACGATTTTCAAAGTGTGCGGGAATCAATTCACAGCCGAGGAGTGGGAAAGATGGAAAATAGAATACGCTGCCCATAACGTTTTCGGTATTGATTTTGATGCCCGTTCAGTTAAGATTGCCAAGGCGTTGAACCTGATTGCCGGAGATGGGCGGACGAATGTCTATCGCGCTAATACACTTGACTCGCGCCACTGGCCAGAGGACATTCGGGTAGCATTGAGGCCGTTTTTGCAGCATTTTCCGGACGACCGAGGGCGAGACGATTTCAATCATAAAAACTTCCGCTATTTTAATTTTGACATTCTGATGACCAATCCGCCATTTGCAGGGGATATAGAAGATGCGAGGATACTTCATCAGTTCGAGTTGGCCCATAAAAAAAGTGGTAAGTGGCATAATAAGATGGGCCGCGACATTTTGTTTATTGAGCGTAATCTGGAATTTCTGAAGTCGGGGGGACGGATGTGCATAGTATTGCCACAAGGGCGGTATAATAATACAACAGATGAATACATCAGACAGTTTATTGCCGACAAGGCCAGAATATTAGCAGTTATAGGTTTGCACGGAAATACATTCAAGCCACACACCGGCACAAAAACGAGCATTCTGTTTTTGCAGAAATGGGATGATGAACTATGCCCGAAAAAAGAGGACTACCCAATCTTCTTTGCCGTCAGTGAAAAAGGCGGCAAGGACAACTCCGGCGATTATATCTTTGTGAAAAACGGCCACTTAATCGTCAACCACGACCTGCACAACCAAGGCGGCGAACTGCCCGACGGTATTGCTGAAGCCTTTATCGAGTTTGCCAGGAAAGAAAAGCTGTCGTTCTGGGCGGAGGGATAATTGTGCAATATTCGGTCTTAAATTATAAAACTGTAAAAGAAAATATTGACTTTAGGTACGAGCCAGAATTCTTTTTACCAAAATATATTGAGCAAGAAAAAACATTAAGCAAACAAAGCACAATCCCGCTAATTAATTGTGCGACTTTTTCAAATGGGCGTGCTTTTGATTCAAATGAATTTTCTTTTGACGGTGATATTTATATTTCAAAAATAGGAAGGAGATGTTACGCAAAAAAGAGACTACAAGTCATGGGAAAAAATTTCAAAAAACTACTTTGAAGAATTAAATGCCAAGTATCTGAAACACAATGATATTTTAATGACTTTAACTGGTGATCCACCAGACGTTGGGAAGGTGCAATTGATCTTTAATCCACCCAAGGAAACATTATCATGGAATCAAAGAGTCGCATTATTGAGATTAAAAAAACAAAGTAGTATAACTTCACCTGAATTTTTGTTTGCGGCTCTTTCTTCTAAATATTGCAGGGAACATATTGAAAGATGGGCAAAGGGAATCCGTCAAAGAAACGTTGGGAATCCTGCCGTTTTAGATATGGCAGTTCCGGTACTTTCAAGAATTCAGAACTCCTTAGCAGAAATAGTAAAAAAATCTTTTGATTTACTAGAGCAATCAAATAATCTCTATTCTCAAGCCGAAGCGCTCCTCCTTTCTGAGCTTGGTCTTTTGGGCTGGCGGGCTAGACACGCCTTGAGTTTCATCAGGAACTACAGCGAGACCGAACAGGCCGGACGTTTTGACGCCGAGTATTTCCAGCCGAAATATGACCGGATTGTAAAAGCCATCCAAAACTATAAGGGTGGATGGGATACACTGGGGAATTTGCTTAATATAAAGGACAGGAATTTTAATCCTGCTGATAATAAAGAATACCGCTATATCGAATTAGCTAACATTGGCGGCAATGGTGAGGTGACAGGCTATACAACAACAAAAGGTCAGGAATTGCCCACAAGAGCAAGACGTAAAGTTTGTGCCAATGACGTTATTGTATCCTCGATTGAGGGTTCCCTTTCAAGTATCGCTCTGATTACCAGCGAGTTCGACGACGCCCTGTGTTCAACCGGATTTTATGTTGTCAATTCTGATACTATAAATTCCGAAACGCTGCTTGCTCTATTGAAAAGTCCTGTTGGCCAAGAACAACTAAAAAAGGGATGCAGTGGAACAATTTTAACGGCCATCAACAAAGATGAATTAGGGAAAGTTATTTTGCCTGTTGCTGACAAAAAAATTCAAAACCAAATCCAGGAGAAGATTGCCGAAACCTTTAGATTGCGCAAGCATTCGAAGCATCTGCTGGAGTGTGCGAAAAAGGCGGTGGAGATGGCGATAGAAAGAGACGAAAAGACAGCAATGCAATGGCTGAAAAAGCAGACACAAAACAATTGACAATAAACTACATTAAAAGAATAATGTAATTAAGCTCCCCCGCAGGTACGAGGGCAAGATTCCGCGTGTGCAAACAAGTTGCACACCCTACAAGGCTGGCTCAGAAGCCTCTGCTTTTCTTGACTTCCTCACTAAAGAGCAGTTCATGAAGCTTATAGCCTGGGACGACTGCTGCGATTCCCATGCTTGAGGGCGCATAGGCTACCTTTTTTGTTTCAACAACTTTGATCTCGCGAGCTTCAAGGAACGTGCCTTTCATAACACCCGCCAGTTTGTAAATAGGGGGACCGATTATAATGCTTCCAGGCTCACGATCGCTTCCCAAAGAGAAGAACACCGGCGAACCGCTGTTGCCGCCATAAGAACCAACTTCAACCAGATACAGATCCATTTGTTTTCCAGGTTCCCACTCAATTTTTTCATCCGTCACTAACGCGACACGGCCAAATCTAACGATGGGATAGTTCCTCTCGACCCCGGGATGGTGTGAGAATAGCCCAGTAAAAAATATTTCAGAACCCTCTCGAATTTTAAGATCCTTGTACACCTCTTTTGTTGTAATCATATCGTCCGTGAGAAACTTAAAATCGTACTTCGCCTGATCAGGAAGGAATGGAATGACTGCGATATCAACGTTGGGATCATTGTGTGTGAAGACAGTCCGTTTCTCACCTTCGGTCTTGATAGGAATGGCACCAATCTCCGAACCACCATCCTTCTTGTTCAGACGAACGAAGACCTTGTCAAGAAATTTGGTTGTGTTTGGCTTATACAGCACATGTTTTGCCGTAACCAGATAAACACTGAAGATGTTAGGATCAGAAGCATTCTTGACTCCCACGAAAAAAGCTGTTCCGTTGGGAACAAGCTTACCCTTTCCATTTTCAATGAAAATAAAAGCTACTACTGACTTGAACTGAGACGGTATGGGAGTTGCCATTAATATTCCTCCTAATATGCATGATAGTAGTATTGTGATGATAATGCTCTGGAAAAACCTATTGGTTTGCATTTATTTTCTCCACTAACATATATTATTCAACAGAATTCTATCTTATCTTTACCCCGCACTAACCGGAGCAAGTACGGGACTCAAACGAATAACGCCATTTTTCCCTGACAACTGGTCTCTGTCTGGTCACGCAATAATTCTACCCCTTTTGGTCAGAAACTGTAAAGAAAAAAAGACAGCGTTTAGGGGGTAGGGGATAGGGGATAGGGGATAGATTCTTCGCTGCGCTCAGAATGACGGAGAGGCGCGGCACAGGAGGGGGCACTGGGCACGGGCCACGAGCCACGCGCCTCCGGCGCGCGCATTTGCGCAGGGGGGGTATAAAAAACAGGCTCAAAAATCGCGCATTTTTGCCCATTTTTTTGCAATGTTTCACCATTTTTTTACCATTTTTTTGCAATTTCCTGCAATTTTTTGCAGTTTTTGCCACTTTTTGTTGAGCAGCCAAATGACTGTAAGTTTCTACAAAATAAGCTATTATGCTATTTTTCCCTCGTTTTTCCACAAACCAACTGTCCATTTTCACCACTTGCTCTCGATAAGATTTTAAGAGCCACAAATTAGTTAATTTGGGCGTTTTTTTTCTTGACCAATCGCCGGAAACACTTTATCATAATGTCTTAGTTTACCGATGATGAACAAGATTGTGGATTGTCCCGTATCATTCTTGGTAATTTATTGTTGCTTTGTAAAGGGACGCGCAAGACGAGAAAAGATTGTAAGCCTTTTCTCGAACGGTAGTTAAGTTGCAAAGACACTTTTAGCGCTTGTTGCAGGCGGCAAACTCGAACCGGCATCCGGGCACTTGATGCAGCGCTGAAAAGTGAATTTAGTGGGAAACGAAATCTGTTTGAAAAGAGCGTTTGCTTACCAGCGAAGGAGTGCCGGTATTGAGCATAAAGTCAGCCGATTACGTGAAAAAAATGAACCTGTCAATGCTAAAAATCCCGCAATTACGCGTAATTTTGGCCCCGTGTAGTTGATTGTACGCTCTGGCGAAAAGGATTTCGTAATTCACAGCCATTTCTTTGGAGCTTTCCTGCCGAAAAATCCCGCAATCTGTATGGGTTTCCATTTTGTCCCGTACCAATTAGCAGTGAGGCTAAGCTCAATTGGTGTGGTGGCGCAAAATGGGGTCCCTCCTCCATTGAGCGATGTTTTTTAAACTCTTTGGTAACTGCAAGGGAAAGGTAGGAATTATGGATACCGTAATGATGGGAATTAGCATCCCAGAGGTGCTTGTTCCAATTTTCACCCTTATTCTGGGAATCTGTCTGGCTGTCATTGTCCAGCAGATGATTTCCAGAACAAGGGCCAAAACCTTCGAGCAGGACATGCAGCGACAGATCGAAGGTGCCAAAAGAGAAGCGGAGAACATAATTAAGTCCGCTCAGATTGACGCCGCTGCAGAGACCATCAAGAAAAAAGAGCAGTTTGCAACTGAGGCCAATCAAATTCGCACCGGGCTGCGCGAAGCCGAGATTAGGTTAAGCAAACGCGAGGATGCCCTTGACCGCCAGGCCGAACTGCTCCGGCAGCGGGAAAAGACCTTTAAACAGCGGGAAAAGGAGGTTGATAAGAGATTGCACAATATTGGTCTCAAGGAAAAGCAGCTTTCGGTCTTGATGGCACAGCAAAAGAATCAACTGCTTAAAATCACCGCTATGGACATCGAAGCGGCCAAGGATTTGCTCTTAAAACGCCTCGAAGATGAGTGCGAGCACGAGATGTCTGCTTTGATTCAACGCAAGGTCGAAGAAACCACCGAAACTGCCAACGAAAAAAGCCGGGAAATAATCAGCGCCGCCATTCAGCGCTATGCCGCTGAGCAGACCTGCGAGGTAACTGTCTCGACAGTGGATATTCCCAATGATGATATGAAAGGCCGAATTATCGGTAGAGAAGGGCGCAATATTCGAGCGTTTGAAAAAGCTACCGGCGTAGATGTCATCGTCGATGACACCCCTGCAATGATCGTTGTAAGCGGCTTCAGTCCTGTCAGGCGTGAAGTTGCCCGCCTTTCGATGGAGCGGCTCATACAAGACGGACGAATACATCCGTCTCGAATCGAGGAGCTCGTCGCTCAGACCAAAAAGGATGTCAACCATAAGCTCTTACAGCTTGGCAAAGACGCCGCCGTTGAGACCAACGTAAGGGGATTGAGCAACAAAGTACTCAGTCTTATCGGGGCTTTGAGCTTTAGAACAAGTTACGGTCAAAACGTGCTTCGCCACAGCGTTGAAGTTGCTTTTCTGACGCAGGTTATGGCCGATGAGCTCGGCCTCGACGGCTCAATAGCAAGACGTGCGGGACTGCTGCACGACATCGGCAAGGCCATTGACCACGATGTTGAAGGGAGCCACCCAGCCATAGGTGCAAATTATCTCAAGCGCTTTAACGAATCGCCCGTCATCTTAAATGCCGTCGAGGGCCATCATGGTGATGTCCCGGCGGAGAACCCTTACACTCCACTGGTTGCCGCCGCTGATGCAATTAGCGCTTCCCGCCCCGGTGCCAGGAGAGAAACGCTCGAAAGGTATATCAAGCGACTGGAAAAACTCGAAGATATTGCCGGTGGCTTTAAGGGAGTTGAAAACGCATACGCAATTCAGGCCGGGCGCGAAATCCGCGTCATTGTCAATGCGGAAAAAGTGGACGATGAAGCAGCTATGAAAATTGCGAGGGATATTGCCAACAAGATTGAAGGTGAAATGACCTATCCCGGCGAAATCCAGGTAACGCTCTTGCGCGAGGTCCGCTGCATTGAATATGCAAAATAGCGGATGGTGAATTCGGTGAGTTTGAGTAAATTTAATATGATTTGCTGTGAACATATGGTATAGTCAGAGCCGGAGGTGATAGATTATGGTCTATAGAGTCATTATTGAAAAAGGGCAAGATTTTGGTTATGTGGTGCATTGTCCGGCGATTCCTGGTTGTCATTCGCAGGGAAACACTATTGAAGAAGCAATCGAAAATATCAAGGACGCAATAAGAGGATGCCTGTCGGTATTAGATGAGGAGGTTTCTGTATCTGCTAAAGAAATCGGTGCTATGGAAGTAGAGGTGTAGCTGGTGAGACTGCCGGTAATTTCAGGCAAAGAGGCAATTCGTGCTTTTGAAAAGGCAGGGTGGTATATTGATCGCCGGGCAAAAAGCAGGCACATAATTATGAAAAAGTCAGGTATGAAAACCACTCTATCCATCCCAGAACACAAGACGCTTGACAGGGGGCTTTTGCGTGCTTTGATAAGAGATGCTTTTATTTCGGTTGTTGATTTTAATGAATTGTTAAAGAAGTAAGGGCGTGGTGAGGTCCGCTGCATTGAATATGCAAGGTAATATCGTATCTCGTATGTAGTATGTCGTATATCGCATTGCGTATTGCGCAAAGAAGTACACATAGCAAAAGTCCGGGCCGACCATAAAAAGACTTGGAAGGTAATATGAGATGCCGAAGAAAAACAAATCAGTCTTCAACCTTACTAAAACCGACTACCTAAAAGCAATTGCAAGAGAAACTGCCCAGATGTCATATCCTGGCAGTATGAGCAGACAGCGTAAGGGCAAACAGATCGTAGTAAAAGGTACTAAAAAGGCAGTAGAAGAATATTTTGCGAATGAATTTCAAATTGAAGACTTGTGGGACAAGAAGAAAAGGCAAAAAAACTATGATCAGTGGCACAAATGTCAAGTAAAAAAACTCTCCGAAAAAGTGGTTCAGAAGAAAAAAGGTAACAGGGAGAATAAAGATGATGCCATTAGTGCGAAATTCTTAGACACGTTTATGCACCAGTTAATGAAATACGGGCAGTTCCGGTGGTTGTATGAAGACCTCCATCTTCCTTTAGATCAAAGAGTTTTTGAAAGACTGGCAAAACTACAAGTGGTGGAAGGAGATGAATCACTGAAGAACTTGAAAGAAACTGCGAAGAATTATATGGGACGTCCCTATCAGATTGACTATCCAAATTATAAGAAAATCCAGAAACAGTTGAGCGGTCTGAAAAGTTATTTTAGCAAGACGTTGCAAAACGGGGGAGCAAAGTTAGAATCTCGGGTTGAACTCAATTGCATCCTGTGGGCGACATAATCAAAGTCAAATAAGAATCATAAGAAAAGAAAATAGCCTTTAGAGTGGCTTGTTCAGCAACAAGTGTGTTAAATATCGTATATGGTATATATGGAGAACAAGGTATGGACAAGAAAATAAAAACATACAGAGACCTGAATATTTGGAATGTGGGGATCGAATTGGTCAAAGACATCTATAAATTAACAGAAAAGTTTCCAAAACAAGAGATGTACGGTATAGTAAGTCAAATGTTGCGGAAGGTTTTAAGAGATATCACAATAAGGAATATAGACAATTCTTGTATGTAACGTTAGGAAGTTGTGCAGAACTGGAAACGCAGGTAACAATAGCAAAAGAGCTGAAGTATATACAGGCAGATAAAGAAGCTACCTTGCTTGAAAAGCTGGACCATATTGGTCGAATGATTACAAATTTGTTGAAAAAACGTTAACAAGACACGACATACGACATACGATATACAACATACGAAACACGAATTATGAAGCTGAATATTCTTTGTATTGGTGACATAGTGGGTCGGCCCGGCAGACGTATTGTTGCCGATAAGCTAAAGCGATTGGTTAAAGAATTGAGTATCGATTGTGTAATAGCCAACGCTGAGAACGCCGCCGGCGGTTCCGGCCTGACACCTCAAATTTACGACAAGTTACTGCGGTACGGCGTGCACCTGATTACATTAGGCGACCATGCTTACCGCAAAAGAGACATTATCAAGACCCTCGAAATAGCCGACAATATTGCCCGGCCTGCGAATTTATCCGAATTTGCTGCCGGCAGGGGGGTCGGGGTTTATAAGACCAATAAAGGGCCAACCGTAGCGGTCGTCTCTTTGATAGGTCGCCTTTTTATGAAGCCGGCCGACTGCCCCTATAATGCCATTGATAGAATCCTGCCGCAGCTTCAGCAGCAAGCTGACATTGTAATCGTTGACTTCCACGCCGAAGCCACCAGTGAAAAGGTCGCAATGGGCTATCATCTCGACGGCAGGGTCAGCTTATGTTTCGGCACTCATACCCACGTCGAAACCGCCGACGAAAGAATCCTGCCTAAAGGCACAGCTTATATTACCGATATCGGTATGACCGGTGCATACGATTCGGTGCTTGGCCGGGGGGCCGAGAGCGTCTTAAAGTCATTCAGGACCCAGATGCCGGTCCCGTTTGAAATAGCAACCGGCGATGTGAAAATGAATGCAATTCTGGTTACCGTTGACAGCAGCACAAAGAAGGCTGAGCGTATTGAGCGAATCAAAATCGACGCAGACTTACAAGAGGAGCCGGGTTACGACAGCGATGACGGCAAGCCGGAATACTTCAACGCCTTCTAATTGTTCTTGCAATACGGAAGTAATCGAGACTCAATCTGCCATTTCTCTTAACCAAGGCCAAAGAATCATCGCAACGGAGCGCAGGTTGCTGAGGCAGAGAGCCTGGTTTTATTAACTCTGCTCTTGAGCGGCCTTTTCTTGCTTTATCTTCCATTGCTCTTTCAGAAACGAGAAAACCGTTTCGGAGCTTGCCTTAAAGCGGACCTGAATCGTGTTCTGGACACAGGACAACTCCACGGCCTTGGCCAACTCCGCCAGCTTCGGCTGCTCTTCGTCCGCCAACGCTGCAAAGGCGATAATACCCTCCGCTATCTTGCTGATATTTTGGGCAGCTTCCTCCGACTTGGCTGTCAAGCTCAGTTCAATATAAAATTTGCTCTCGGTTTCGCTAATGGCCAGACCAAGTTGGTCCCCTTCTCTGAGCACAGCCGCCTGGGGCTCTTGTCCCACTATCTCACCGACATTATTCGCTGCCACCTGGAAAAAGGCTCCCTTCGCATTCAGTGCGGCCTGGCTAAACACACCACTCGCTGCGTTCTCTGCCGAACCATTGAGAACATCTATTGCCTGCTTTACCGCTTCCAGCCCGGCTCCCATCACTGCCAGCTCATCGTTGTAGAAGCACCCGTACGTCCTTCCGACGTTGCTATCGTTGGGGTCTTGTTTTTTTTCGTCGACCCAGCTATGTATCACAATATCGCCGTATTCAATTTCCTGATAGTCGGGATTCAGGCGCAAAACCGTCAGCAGCCGCTCTTTATCAAACTTGCTCTCAATCAGAACCACGGCTTTTTCGGGTTTTTGGCCCTGGCCGTAAATCGTAACGTTCCGGACATCATCGAGCGGATGAAAGGAAAATTCCTTGGCGAAATTTGTCAGCTTCTCCTCTACCCCCTGATTCCTCAGTTCCTCTCGGATAAGCCGCCCTATCTGCGTATTATTGAACTGCTCGATGTCCACGTGGGCCACCCAGTTGGCACTGCCGCTGACCCGGCTTTTCACCAGGGGCCCGCCAAGCGCAGGCAACGCCGCCAACAATATGCTCCCCATCAGCACCATCATTAACTTTTTCATAGCTTCAGCTCCTTTCCAATTAACAAAATTATAACATAGTCCGACCCAAAAATCTCCATCACTTTATCTTTTATACGCCTTGCACAAACGAAAGGTTACACCCTTTTTTGGCAATTCTACGAATCATAACCTAACCGCAGAGAACGCAGAGGTCGCGGAGAATCTTTTAGACAGGATTAACAGGATTACCACGGATTTGTTCGCCACGAAAAGGCACAAAAAGCACAAACATTTTTTAGACCACGAAGAACACGAAGAAAGACTAAAAAAACAAGTTCATTGTTCGTAGAAATATAGCCACGAAAAGGCACAAAGTCACAAAGGTAAATTAGCCACGAATTAACACGAATTGGCACGAATTTATTGGGCCACAGAGAACGCCGAGAGCGCAGAGAAAATTCAATTACTAACCACGGATTTCACAGATTACACTGATTTATTTTCGGCCACTAATTTGCACGAATCTTCACTAATTCGTCTTAATTTGTGTTAATTCGTGGCTATTCTTCTTAATTTTAACTCCTTTGTGCCTTTGTGTCTTCGTGTGTTGGTGGCTAATTTTTTATTTTTTTCTTGTTTTGTTCTTGTTCTACGTGTTATTATAGGATGGCTGGATTTGGCCACGAAGGCGCCAAGACACCAAGAATTATGATATATTTTTTAAATTCGTGCCTTTGTGTCTTGGTGGCAAGATACGGCTTTTGATAAGTGAATATAGCGTTTTGCACTGAACTTTTAACGTTTTTACCAAAACCGGCAAGTTTTGAAATCCACAAGCGCAGAAAAGTCGGTGCTCGTTTTTGCCTCTTGGCAAGACGGGCGCCGCTTGCGTGTTGTGGATAGGCCTTGCCGGGCCTTGGTAGAGCACGATGTAGCGGTGCCCTTTTTACTTCATCCTTCGTAGTACTACGGAGAATGGATGCGCCGCAATTGGCAAAGGAGGTAATGTCTATGAGGTGATGAACTTGTTTTTTCAGTATTGACGATTTTAGGTTAATGAAAAAGAACGAACAAATTTTGAAAGGAGAAAAAAACGAAAACGGTAACACTCAATTTAACGGCGTTAATCGTATTTTCTTTGGTTGGCGGCTTCGTGTATGCTGGTACACCTGTTGTCCCGCCAGGATATTTTGTCGAACCATATGTAACAGGTTTGAAAAATGTGCAGTCTCTGGACATTAGTCCTGGTGGGGATTTTGGTTATGAGGGGCAATTATTTATTGGAGACTCACGACCAAATGGCGTTATCTATCGTGTTCCAAATAAGGAAAACAAAATTCTATTTGCGACAGGTGCGCAAAACCAGCTACTTTCGATGCGATTTGCACCATTAGGCTCAACTTTTGATCCAAAACTTTATGTAACCCATGGGTACGATTTATATGCTTATGATTCTGCTGGCGGAAGAACACATTTTGCCAACATTCACGCTTTTCCTTGGGATATAATTTTCGCTCCTGATGAAAGATTCAGAAACAATTTATTCCATGCAGATGGCTGGGAACCAGCAGGCGAAGCAGTTCGTGAATGGCAGCCAGATGGCACACAGACTGTCTTAGTCTACACCCAAAGAGAAGAAACCTCTGGGTTGGCTTTTGGTGCCGGTGGAGAATGGGGGAATGATTTGTATATAGCTTTTGTTTATAGCTCACGTAGCGGCCACCCTTACTCAGCTATTAGCAAGGTTGACCCTAATGGTGTTATGACGAATTTTGTTGCTCCACCAGAGTTTGGATATACAAATCAGTTAACTTTTGACACAACAGGCTATTATAGGGGAAACCTATTTGTAAGTGATTTCAAGCATAATGTGATTTTTGAAGTAAGCCATTCCGGAGATATTAGCGAATTTGCCAGCGGATTCTCTTTCTCAGAACATGGTGATCATCGTATAGCTACGGGTGATATTAGATTTGGCTCTGATGGCTCACTATACGTTGCTGATAGTGGCGCGGGAACTGTTTGGCGGATTGCTCCTATACTTGGTGAACTTGATCATATCGAAATAACCGGGCCTAACGAGGTCGCAGAGAATTCAACCGCTCAATACAAGGATACTGCTTATTATACCGGCGGAACAGTGGTAGATGTTACAACCTGGACAGAATGGTCTGTTGAGCCAAACACTTTTTGCAGCATCGATCAAAATGGTAAACTGACCACCGAAGAGATTCATGATATAGAAGAAAATATTATTGTTCACGCACAATATACATCAGGAGATACAACAACCGTAGCACAAAAGGCGGTTTCAATTTTTGCAATATGTCCCTCTGGAACCGCTTTGCAATTCGACGGGCGGAACGATTATGTTGATTGTGGGAATGATCCGAGTTTGGATATTACCGATGAAATTACGATAGCAGCATGGGTTTATCCTTTTGATTCAGGTAGGATTAGAGAATTTTTGGGAAAAGCTAATCCAGATGCTTATTTATTAAGCATTGATAATGGAACTCTAAAGTATGCGCTTGAAGGTCCTGTTGGATGGGGCTGGAAATCGACAGGGATTTCTGTTTTTGCGAATGCTTGGACGCATGTAACTCTAACATATGATGGCTCTGTAATTAAAGCCTATACAAATGGAGCAGAGGGTTATTCTTCAGTTGCTGCGGGTTCACTATTAACAACGAGTTCTAACTTGGTGATCGGAAAATCTTACGTTGGATGGGCTGGTGCTTTCAAAGGCAAAATCGACGAAGTGGCGATCTATAATAGGGCTTTATCTGCTGAGGAGATTTGGGCAAGTATGCACCAACGTTTGGTTGGCGACGAGCTGAATCTTGTTGCTTACTGGAATTTTGATGAAGGTCAGGGACAGGATGCGAACGATATATCGGGCCATGGCAATGATGCTCAATTAGGCAATTCACCCGGTATTGATGACAGTGACCCATGCTGGGTAGATTCCGAGGCACCTGTTGGTTTTTGCACCTTGGAAGGACTTGTTAGGCGAGATCTTTCAGGAGTTTTTGATGCTAAATTGAACATCCTTCAGGAACTTGATGAGGCTATGGCTCAGGAAAATATTGTTCTCGATATGCTGAATACACATTTCAAAAACAGAGACTTTGGTACTGCAAGTAAAAACGATGTCGTCAAAGCCAAACAGAAAATACACACTGCAATACAACATGAGGTTCAGGCAGAAACCAACGTTCACAAAAGTCTTAACAACCTTGAAGAAGCGTTGGAAGCCTTGGATTGCGATGTCCAGCCGCATATTCAACCCGAAGACCCTGTATTAAATTCGGCTATGCAGGCAGATATTAATGGCGATCGGGTAATTGATTATCGCGACTTTGCCGTCTTGGCCAGCTATTGGCTCGAATCTTATCAGCTACAATAACAATAACGGGCAATTGCAGGCACGAGAGGATTAACAATGGGCCGTGAGTGTTACATTACGCTTGCGGCCCTTTTTTTTAGCTTTGACCGAAAGGTGGTTATTGTAGTCCAAGGGGACTCCGTCGGAGGAACGGGTTACTCTTTTTTTCCTGTGCTATTGTTGTTGTTGGCCCGTGGCCGGGATAAACGGCAGTCTCATCGGGCAGCGTAAAGAGTTTTTCCTTTATACTTTTTATCAGCTGCTCCATATTGCCGCCTAAGTCTGTTCGCCCGACTCCGTTGGCAAACAGCGTATCGTCCGTAAAGACAATCCCCTCACCCTTTGAGTAGAGGCAGATACCGCCCGGCGTATGGCCGGGAGTATGAAGTACTTGTAGCTTTATGCCGGCCACCTTGATTATGCCTGGCTTTTCGATAAGCAAAAGGGGCACGAGGGACGATGGACGAGGGACGAGAGACGATGTGAGCATTTCGGCATCGAGTTTATGGATATAAACCTTTGTCTTAGGGTAGTTCTTGCGCAATACCCCTACGCCTGCAATGTGGTCTATGTGGCCGTGAGTAAGAACCACCGCGGCCGGATTTAGTTTATGCTCGCCGAGAAAATCAATCAGCTCGCCTGCCTCAAGGCCCGGGTCGATAACAACGCAGTCCCTGGCTTTCTCGCTCTCACGCAGGATATAGCAGTTGGTTTCAAACGCACCCAGGATTAAACGGTCGATTTTCATTTAGCTATTCTCCTTAAAGACCGATTACACTAACAGAAATGCCCTTTGCCGTCAACAATCTTTGGACTTGACCGGCAGGGGCGGGTTTGGTAGTGTGTTTGGCCAATATCTCGTGAAGCGTCAAGCGAACAAAATATGGGGTACGAGAAATGAAGGCTTTTAGGCGAATATTCAAGTATGTCTGGCCTCAATGGCATCGGCTGGTAACGATTTTTTGCAGCGTATTTTTGATAAGCGTTCTTTATGGATTGAGCTTCGGGACTATCTCTCCGCTTCTGACGGTGATGATGGGGTCGGAGGGACTGCACGGCTGGGCCAACAGAAATATCAGTGAGCACCGCTACGGCGTCAGCTTTTATGTGCCCGACAGCGTTGAGCTTTCAGACCCCAACAATCCTGACGCAGCATATTATTTGCGCATTTCCAGGGTTAAGAATAAGAGCCTGGCTGAGCGCGCGGGGCTGCGACGCGAAGATTCGATTGTCGGAGCGGGCAGCAGTTTAATCAGCGAAAAGACAAAGAGGATACCGTCCGGCAGACTGCTCCGGGAACTGGCCACGGTAGATAAAGTCAAATCCATAGAAATTCAGTATCGCCGGCCTGACGAATTCGGACAGTTGCCAACCAAACCAATAGAAAAAGAACTTCAGTGCGGCAAAAAGCCTTTTTACGCTGATTATGCGCAAAGGCTTCTTGACTTCGTGCCGCAAGAGCAGACCAGAGACAGTAAGAAGAATGCTGTAATATTTATCATACTTTTGATGGCGGTCGTCACAGTGGTCAGATGTATGGCCCGATTCTACCAGGATTACACAGCACGAAAGGTTATGCACACATCTCTGGCTCGTCTGCGGGAGGACGCTTTTCAACACTCCCTCGAAATTCCGGTTGGCTTCTTCGCCAGTGAAGGCCCGAGCGATACCGTCAGTCGATTGGTGCGGGATACTGAGGTCGTCGGTAGCGGGCTCAAGGTTTTACTCGGCAAGGCGCTTCGCGAGCCTTTGAAGGCACTGGGCCTTATCGGCATGGCCATGCTGATAGACCGCAATCTGACATTGATTTTTTTGTGCGGGGCGCCGATATCCCTGTTTGTTTTAGGCAAGTTGGGCAGGAAAATAAGGCGGGCCACAAAAAGGTCTCTCGAAAGCTGGGCGAAGATGTTGGTCAAGCTCAGAGAGGCAATCGCAGCGATACACATCGTGAAGGTGTATAACCGTCAGCAGTATGAATACGGGATTTTCCACGCCATCAACCGGAAGTTATTGAAGCAGCAATTCAGAATTGCCAAGGCCGATGCTGCCACGTCGCCGATACTGGAAACCCTTGGAATGATGGCCGGCGCAGTTGGCCTGATACTTGGGGCACAGTGGGTTTTGGGGGGAGGGATGCAGGGACCGGACTTTTTCGCCTTGTTGTTTTGTCTCGGTGGGTCGGCGGAGTCTGTACGACGCACCAGCGGTGTGTGGAACAGGATTCAGCAGGCCGGGGCCGCCGCTGAGCGCGTCTATTCCGTTATTGACCAATGTCCGGAAGTGGAAAGGCCGGCGGCTTTCGAACTTGCACCCTTGAAAAATAAAATCGAATTTAGCGGCATTGTATTTACCTATCCGGGCTCGGAGACGCCCGTATTAAAAGGAATAAATCTTTCCGTACAAGCAGGGCATAATGTTGCTCTCGTAGGACCTAACGGCTCAGGAAAAACAACGCTGGCAAATTTGATACCGAGGTTTTATGACCCCGATAGTGGCCGGGTCTTGATAGACGGCAAAGACATTCGCGATGCGACACTATTTAGTTTGCGAAACCAGATTGGGATGGTTACGCAGAATGTGGTGACATTCAACGATACTATAGCGGCCAATATTGCCTACGGTAGACCCGGCGTCACCAGAGAAGAAATAATTGCTGCCGCCAGGCGCTCGTTTGCCCACGAATTTATTTCCCCTTTGCCCGACGGCTATGATACAATCCTCGGCGAGCAGGGCGTCGGCCTTAGCGGCGGCCAGCTGCAGAGAATTGTAATAGCCAGAGCGATTGTGAAGAACCCTGCAATCCTGATTTTCGATGAGGCCACAAGTCAGGTTGATGTCGACAGCGAAGCCAAGATTCACAATGCCATCGAGGAAATTATGCAGGATAGAACCAGTTTTATAATCGCCCATAGATTCAGCACCGTCATTACCGCCGATGTGATAGTGGTAATGGATGACGGCCAAATTATCGCTCAGGGTCAGCACGATGAGCTGATGCAAACCTGCCAATTGTATCAAAGTTTATACGAAACGCAGCTGGTAAAAGCATAACCTTGTATTCCGTCGTGTGTGATGCGCAGTACGCAATACGATATACGCAAAAGATTCGTACTTTGATTTACAGTAAATTGCTCATCTTGCCGATTTAATTAGGTGGTCCAAGAAGGACCACATTTTGCAACGTATTGCAGAATGGGAACCCGAACCGATGTTACGGTGTCCCTTGGTATTTGGGGCCTGAAACTATGACCGATTTTTCACGGCAAAAACAAGCTCACGAACTCTTCAAAAGATACGAAGGCAATCCGATAATAACGCCGGAAGATTGGCCTTATCCAACAAATGCAGTCTTTAATCCCGCGGCGGTTAAGTTAAATGCAGAGACACTTCTGCTGATTCGCGTCGAGGATATGCGAGGCTTCTCACATCTGACCGTTGCACGCAGTGCCGACGGTTTCACAAACTGGCAAATTGACTCTGCTCCAACTCTCGAGGCCGACCAGAGTTCTCGCGAGGAAAAGTGGGGGCTCGAAGACCCCCGCATTATCTGGCTCGAAGAGCAAAAGCAATTTGCCATTACGTATGTCTCCTTTAGTGAAGGCGGCCCCGTCGTTTCACTGGCCATTACAAAAAATTTCAAAACTTTTGCACGCCTCGGTGCCATGCTGCCGCCGGAGGACAAGGATGCCTGCCTGTTCCCCTGCAGATTCAGGGGACGATTTGCACTGATTCACCGCCCCATCGTTCGAGGCCAGGCACATATCTGGCTCAGCTTCTCACCCGACCTGAAGCACTGGGGCGACCATAGACTGCTGATTAGAACAAGACCGGCCTATTGGGACTGTCATAGAGTCGGACTGGCTTGTCAGCCCATAGAAACACCACAGGGCTGGATGCTGTTCTATCACGGCGTGCGAGCCACTACAGCCGGAGGAATATACCGTCTCGGGGTGGCTCTTTTGGACCTTGAAGAGCCGTGGAGAGTCTTGCGCAGAAGTGATGAATGGATTTTAGGACCGCGCACTGTTTACGAGCGCGTCGGTGATGTCAGTGGTGTCATATTCCCCACCGGCGCTATTGTGCGCAAAGAAACCAATCAGCTTAATCTCTATTATGGTGCCGCCGACTGCACCGTCGCCGTCGCAACGGCTAATTTAAGCGACTGTATCGCCTACATTATGTCCTGCCCCGAAGCAAATGAATAAATTTACCTGCGCAGCTTCAGCATCGTCACTCTAAAGTCTCCGCCATCCCGACCCTTCGACATTCAAAATTCACCCCTGCGCCTTAAAAAAGTTCTTGAATAAAACTGAAAATCAGGATAAAATATTATCAGAACAAGATAGCTAATTCCAGGAGAAGAAAGTGATGAAACAGATTGCTTTTGTGCTGGTAATCACGGTGGTAGTGCTGGCCCCTGTTTCGAGGGCCTGGGCCGACTCATATGACCTTAGGAATGAAGGTTATGTCACCTCCGTAAAGAGACAATCGGGTGGTACCTGCTGGACTTTCGGAACAATGGCAGCCATCGAAAGTAACCTGCTGATTACCGGCAACTGGGCAGCCGCTGGCGAGACCGGCCAGCCCAATCTTGCCGAGTACCATCTTGACTGGTGGAATGGCTTTAACCGGCACAACAACGACGATACGGGGCCGCCTACCGGGGGTGGGCTTACAGTGCACATGGGGGCGGCGACTATATGGTCTCCGCAGCATACCTGAACCGCGGCGAGGGGACTGTGAGGGATATTGACGGACAGTCTTATAACTCCCCACCAGCTAGACAAGACGACGGCTATCACTACTACTATGTCCGCGATATCGAGTGGTACACCGCCGGAGCTGACTTGAGTAACATTGATATTATTAAAGATAAAGTTCGCCAATATGGCGCGGTCGCTACCGCTATGTGCTATTCCGGTCAATTCATCAGCAATCGTGTACATTACCAGCCTGTCTCAAGCACCTATCCACCTAATCATTCTATAGCTATTGTCGGCTGGGATGATGATAAAGCCACACAGGCCCCGGAGGGCAATGGCGCATGGCTGTGTAAGAACAGTTGGGGGACCGGGTGGGGCTACAGTGGGTATTTTTGGATTTCCTATTATGACAAGCACTGTGGTCAGCACCCGGAGATGGGCGCAGTTTCTTTTCAGAATGTTGAACCGCTATCTTACAGTTATATTTACTACCATGGTTACCACGGCTGGCGTGACACAAAAACTGATTGTAACGAAGCATTCAATGCATTTGTTTCTTCAGGCTCACACATAATCAGAGCTGTTAGCTTTTACACGACTGTAGACGACGTTACCTACACGGCAAAGGTTTACGACCGCTTTGAGGGCGGTGAATTGCTGGACGAACTTTCCACAGAATCCGGCGTTATTGAATATGCGGGATTTCATACTATAGATTTGGACACGCCGGTTACACTTACAGATGGTGACGATTTTTATATCTATCTGGAGCTTTCGGCGGGCGGCCAGGCATACGACTGCACCTCACTGATTCCGGTTTTATTGGGCGCACCAAAGACAAAAATTAAAAATGAAAATACTTACACGAAAGAGCCTGTCCCCGCAGAAGTTGAAAAACTTTCGCAACTTGATTTAAACAGGCTTGGCAAAGGCCCTATTACTTATCCCGGTACCGTTGTGGAATCGACTTCTCAGCCGGGCCAGAGCTATTACCGCAGCGGCTCAACCTGGCTGGACCTCTACAACTATGACAATACTGCGAACTTTTGCATCAAGGCGCTTGTCAGCAAGATAATATTTGTAGGTGCAGAAGCCACAGGTGCGAATGACGGCTCATCCTGGACGGATGCATACAACTGCCTGCAGGATGCGATTGATGCCGCCGTCGATGGCGATACAGTCCTGGTTGCTGAGGGGACCTATACCGGCGAGGGCAATCGAGATATTGACTTTCTCGGCAAGGCGATTACAGTGCGCAGCGAAAATGGCCCGGAGAATTGTATTATTGATTGCCAGGCAAGCTATGACGACCCACACCGCGGCTTCTACTTCCACGGTGGTGAGAATGAAGACTCCGTCATCGAAGGATTCACCATTACTAACCCGCATTTCTCACAGCACCAGTTGAAAAAAGCTCCTTTTCTGGTATAACTTGTTTAGAAAAAACAAGTTAACAAAAAGAAAAGGAGCAATACAATGAAAACACACTGTAATCAAAAAACCCTCGAATTTCAAACAG
>JAUVYQ010000320.1 GCA_030603035.1 Phycisphaerae bacterium
TATATAAGAGTCCTTCCTGCTTTCTGCATCAGATACTATTTCATCCAGCCTTCTAAGTATTCCCTTTAATTTCAGGCTTTTTAATAAATTCAAGGTTTGTTCGTATGCTTTCATATTAACCTTCCCTCCTATTTTTCAATATTGATTTATAGATTGTGAAATTTCTTCGTTTTACATCGATTGGTTTTACGGTTTTATGTTCTGCACCGTAAAAATCTTTGACTATTTTATCAACATCAATTTCTTTAATGGGGGTATCCGCTTGACTCCAGTAACCACAATATGTAGTATATGGATATGGAGGATTACCCACGCGCAATCCTTGAGTTCGAGGAACGCTTCGCTACGGAGGAAGCGTGTCGGCACTATCTGGCCCAACTGCGGTGGCCAGACGGGTTCTGTTGTCCACGCTGTGGTCATCGGAAGGCGTGGGTTACGAAGAGGAGGCTGTATCATTGCTGCCAGTGCGAATTCCAGACCTCGGTCACAGCGGGGACGATATTGCAGGATACCCGAAAGCCTCTGCGGCTGTGGTTCCGAGCCATGTGGCACATAACCAGCCAGAAGTCTGGTGTCAGTGCTTTGGGGCTTCAAAGGGTCTTGGGGCTGAGAAGGTACGAAACGGTGTGGGTGTGGCTGCACAAGTTGCGCACGGCTATGGTCCGCCCCGGCCGTGATCGCGTGTCTGGTACCGTTGTAGTGGACGAAACGTATATTGGTGGCCCAAAGCCAGGTAAACGTGGCCGGGGCGCTGCAGGGAAGGTGTTGGTGCTCATTGCGGTTGAAGACAAAGGCCGGCATTTCGGACGCATTCGTCTTCGACGCGTGGTGGACGCTTCGGGCGCGAGTCTGATACCAGCAGTGCAAGAGAGCGTGGAGCCTGGCAGCACAGTACATACTGACGGATGGAGTGGCTATGAAGGATTGTCTTCGAAAGGATATCATCACGTAGTCGTGCGGCAAGATGCTGAAGTTGGCGACAACCTGCTGCCGTTGCCGCATCGCGTGGCGGCGTTGCTCAAGCGCTGGCTTGGCGGAACACATCATGGTGCGGTGCGTGCGTCGCATCTCGACTACTACCTCGACGAATACACGTTTCGATTCAACCGAAGGACATCGCTGTCACGTGGGAAGCTGTTCTACCGTTTGGTTCAGCAAGTCGTAGCCATCGGCCCTGTAACGGGAGAGCACATCCACGGCGGCCCAGGCGGCACGCAGGAATACAAGATATAGTGTATACTGGAGTCAAGCGGATACCCCCATAGTTTAATTTACAAGGCCACATTATGATAAATTGACAAAAAGTAAATCTTACGTTGTATTACTTACGTTGTAGGAAACCATCACATAAGAGAATTAACTAATAGATTTAGAATTATATTATTAAGGGAGAAAGTGTAAGAAGGAAGAAGCTGACACCAGATGATATATTCTTCGGCCTCGTTTCACCCGATGGTGAATATCCGGATTATGAATAATTTGTAATAATCGTTCACAATTTAAAATCTCTGCAAATCTTTGAAGAGATGGAGAAATGGCTCTTTCAGACAACTTTATTTCTGCAAGTAACCAAGGATTTTCATCCCTCGTAATAAGTGCATCAACTTCCTTCT
>JAUVYQ010000198.1 GCA_030603035.1 Phycisphaerae bacterium
GATTGGTTCTGTTGTTTGTTATAGTGGATTAGTTTAGAGCCTTGTTTTATTGTTCGGTAATATCTTTGATGTTCTTGTCGGGAAATTTGCGGTTTTTGCCCTGGAAATTTCCTTGACGACTCTGCTGGACCCCGGTTTGGATTCGTTGACCAGGCCTGGAGCGATCGCTTCGTTCGAACCTTGATATTGGGCTGGAATCAAAGATTACCTGCAGGAGCTCAGCAGATCAATTTATACCCCCTTTGGTACATCAAACGGAATCAAGTGTTTGCCTGGTAAAATTCGGCATTGTTAATCTTGATCAGAATTCCGGTATGGTCCGAGCGTTTTGAAAAACGAAGTGTTCGAGTAGCAACGGTATCGACTTCCTCTTCGTACCAAGTGTTGGGCAATGGTACAAAGTTCCAAACGTTAGCAATAATGTCGGGCTGGTTGATGAATGGCATTACAAATCCGTAAGCAAACTTATCTGCCTACGTCTCCCAATTTTGATGTTCGAAAGTCGTTTATAACCCTGCTTTTCGAAAAAGGATGTCGGGTCACCTGTTTGTTGGTCAGTTTTGCAACGAATGAGTCGAGGGTCGAGGGTTTTGAGTAATTTGGATCCAATGCCTTTACCACGAAAATTAGAATCAATAAGCAAATGGATTAAGGTCTGCTGATGTTGTTTGACAGCCCATCCGACGACTTCACCTTTGAAGATTGCGATCATAACATCGTATTGGTTGATGTACTTTCGATGCTGCCGGGGACTTACAAAATAATCATTACCAGCAAATTCAATGCCTTTGCTTTTGGCCCGACCTGAAAGCCAATAATCAACAAACTGGATGATGGCAGGCAAATCTTCTTTTGTAGCTTTTCTGATCAGCATAATTATGGTCCTATACCTGGTCCCCAAAATAATGTAACCCAGCCATGATGTCCAAGAACAAAAGGAGGTGAGCAACCAACGAAAAAATTGTCAAAAGTGTCAACGCAGTTATCGTTGGACTGGCCGGAAAAAACAAAGGTCGGACCAACGTGAATAAAAAATGTCGAGGAACCTACTTGCAATCGCCATTCCAGTGTCCAACCCAAATTTATAGCAATCCATAAGCACGGGTCGACTTGCTCCAGCAGGATCACAGTATCGTTCGGGAATGGTGGAACACCAGGACAGCCAATAATACTAAAAATCCACGCCTCAACGTAGAAGGGAGTTTTACCATCGAAGATAACATCTTCGCAAAGATGACAGGCGGCACCGCCTGCGTAATCAGGAAATGTCGGGTCAAGTCCCATAAGGTCAGAACTCCGTGTCGAGAGCCGGTTGTTGTATATCAGGAAACTCGCAGCAGACCATCATGTAGTGAAGCATGGCACGACCAAGATGAAGCGTGTAGATTTTGACATATTCCCAGCACATACCGAAGTTATCAGCCAAACGGAGTGCCTCTTTTTCGGTAAGCGTTACCATGAACTTTTTGTCCTCGATTCGTTCAATTCTCATTATTCGGGTCCTTTCATTTTTATTGCAAGACCAAGAGAAATCATTAGTTCACCAACACTGACACCATCAGCAAAAACAAAAGCAATCAAACGGAAAAACTTACCTCGGCGAATACCAGTTAACTGAATACTTTTTGCTTGTGACAAAATTGCATACAGGGCCATTCGAGAACGCTCTGCAGTCATCTTTTGGTGTGTGTCACCTTTGTACATTTCAGGGGCCTGGATCCCTGCGATTCGAATTGAAATGTAACTGCCGATAACGATAGGCCATCCATCGATGTCAGCTTTAAAAGTATCACCATCGTAATTCTGCAGGAACTTTGCTTTCATCGAACCGAAGTGTTTGTAAACCTTTCGACCGTCTCTACGCATTTTAAAATTTCCTTTTGGTTATGGTCAGTACGATCCAGATAGTAAAAAGCTCAACAATAAAACCAATCAAAATATAATGTATTGGCAACATTTGCACCTCACTTTCTGCATAAAATTTTGAGTTATGCGGCGAAATTAAAGAAGCTTTGAACGAACTTTTTCGGCCCTGCACGGATAAAACCGTAATATAATTCCTCCTCCAGTGAATACATGCTCACACCTTTTTCAAGTGGTTGGTTGAGACAGTAAGCTTTCCAAATTGCGTGTGCATTGTCGTCACCGTCTTTTAAGTTAGTAACCATATCCCAGGACCCTACAGTTTTCCATGATTTCGAATCTGGTGGAGGTTTCGGCCTGAATGATATCTTCCTGGCGGTCCCCCATGTTCCACAAATCCGCTTACCATGCAGTGCGTAAAAAACTTCTAAGCCATCGCCCAGGTTAAGACCACCTAGATCACATGGCTCGGCAGAGTAACGTGCTGCATGTCGAACGGAGTTTTCCGGATTGGTAACTGACTTAATATGCACCACGTGTGAGCCGTAGGTTGTTTTGCACCACAAATCAGAAACGGTCGTATAGTCCAACCATTCCGAATCGATGAGGCAATGCAAATGCGGGTGCCATTTATGATCATGCTGGGATTTCTTGATGTGAAAAAACCAAACACCACCTTTGATACGGTCCTTAAGATATTTCCGCTTGCGGAATTTTCGAAAGTAATTGTAGAGATGTTTGATTTGATGTTCCAGTGGAGCGTTGGAATGACGGAGCGTAAGTGTGAGCAATCGAGGTTTGTGTACTCGCTGAAACCAACGGTCCACTTCGTGCGTTATCCAAGCTTGACGAGAGGCGGAGCACAATGGGCACCATCGTAATCCGCAGTGTTTCGACCTGACCTGGACTTCGCCTGTATCTTCATGCCTTACGAAAAAAGCTTCAGACCTGCAGGAGGAAAGACGAGTTGAAAAATTAGAATTATCGAGTTCATCAACGGTTGTATAGAGTAGCTCGACGGCAGACATCTTTGGAGCCATTTGCCGACAAACTTTATCGCGATAGGTAGTTGGGGGGGGCTCGATGACAGTTGTTGCTCTGGCTTCAAGAGGACTTTCAGAAGAATCCGATGTGCAGCACGTATCGGACATTGGTTTACTTGAATCTGTTATCATAAAAGACGACCTTCGTGAGTTTAACGCATTAAGGGTCATAGCAGGTTCACCAGGTGAAAAGCCGGCAAGATGAAAGTCATGGTCAACAGGTTTCTGTTTGTCCACCACGGTGCACAGGGCTGCTGCTGCTGCGTGCTCTCAAAGTCGGTCCTGCTTTAGCAAAGGTCAAAGGGTGGGGAGGCTGTTGAAGCCTCCCCTGAGTAGAACATACGAGACGAAGGTCTGCTACGACCACCCTGGTGCGCTCGAGTTGCTCTCCAGCAGAGCTCTATCCTCACCAGGGATATTGTTGTCATCGGCGATTACAGCCGTTTGACTTTAATCTTGCCCTGGGCTCGTGGCTGCTCAGGGCAAGTTGACAGAAAACATACTCGTCGCTTGGGCTTGGAGTTTGTAAAGAGCGTTTACTCAAGTTGATATTTATCTGTGATCAGACATGCTTTGCATGACTGACATCAAACCAACCGGTACCATTGCAAACAAGTTTCCAACCACCGTATTCACCGTTAAGAGTTTCATCAACCATGGCATGAAGATAAAGTTGTTGACCAGGTGAACCTGAGATATGCTGCATCGTGACGTTGTTGCCGGCTGAAGCAATGAGAGGAAAATAAAGAACCTGGCCGTTGACACCGTTGGCAAGTGAGCGGATGATTACGGCACCAGCAGAATTATCGAGGAAAATAATATTGACACCGGAAACATCGATATTGGCATAAGCCCCGACGAACCATGTTTTTGTTGTGAGAGCAAGAATACCGTTGATGGTAACTCTTTCGTTCGGAACATCGACTTCGAGGATGTGCTCCCAATGGTAAGGGACATCTGCAGCAATGATAGGTCCCCACGGTTCCCATTG
>JAUVYQ010000405.1 GCA_030603035.1 Phycisphaerae bacterium
CACTGCTGACATTTGCCTCCTAGCTAACTAAACACCACATTCAGGCATTCTTCCACTATCTTATTACTACTTACAGAGGTAATGGCTTGGTAAATGAATCAGTAACACAGGTCGGGGCTAGCCAGATGGAAGAAATGGAGCGAATATAAGTTCGCTATAACCGACTCTAGGGACGGTTTCTTTCTAGGAGGATGCGGCTTAAATCATATCAACCGTGCCCATCAAATCGCAAATCTTGGTTATTGGGCCAGGAGCAGTCGAGCAAAGCAAGACATAGCAACCGCAGCTGTGCTACTTGTGGCACGATTCGGATTCGATGAACTCAAATTGAGACGAATTGAGATTGTTGCTGCGATCAATAATAAGGCTAGTCAGCTGCACAAAATAGCGGATTGTTCAACCTTGGCACCTCCGCGATTTGTTAGCAGTTATTTCGTTATAAAATTCCGGTCGACGATCACCTATAAAGTCCATTTCGAACTCCCCAGCCTTAAATACGACGCGCTTCTGTCTCGCTTCTTCCAAGCTCACTTCAGCATAAACCACTTCTTCATTGTCACTACCGGCCTTGGCAATTATATCCCCCCAGGCATTAACAATCTGGCTAAGCCCTATGAACTTTGTGCCACGCTCCCTACCAACTCGGTCCACAGCGACAATGTGTACCTTATTTTCATAGGCCCGGGTAGGGATTACATGCTTGGCAACTTTATCGCGGCCTTCGGGCCAGTTAGTAGGAAGAGCTAGGATATCCGTTCCCAGTAGCGCCATCACCCGAGCGCTCTCAGGGAAATTACAGTCGTAGCAAATGTGCATACCAATATTGCCGATTGGAGTCTGGTACACTCGAAAAGGCTGATTACCGTGGTCAATAAAACGGTCAATACCCAAAAACGGGAGATGGATCTTTCGGTATTTTCCAACTAGCCCCCGTGGTCCAACTAGAACTGCCGTGTTGAAGCATTTGTCAGCATCTACTTCCAAAAGGCCGGCGATCACATGGACACCAAGTTCGCGGCAACAAATCGCCAGTTCGTCT
>JAUVYQ010000255.1 GCA_030603035.1 Phycisphaerae bacterium
GGTGTTAAAGTCGCGGCTAATTTTTCCCAGCGTTCCCATGAACGCCTTAACCTGGTTATACTTCTCTTCGATGCCGTCTAGGTTTACTTCTCTCATCTTGTTTGCTCCTTTGCGTTTAATTTTGCCTCTGCTTTGAAAATAGGTAGGCTGGTTTTCCACGTTGCCCAGGCTGCGCATTCGGCGTCGGCAAATCCGCACTCGTGGCAGCCTTGAGAGTCCAGAGGGCAGTTTATACAGGGTTCATTTATCCTGGTCCTTGTTGAAGAAGTTGCGCCAGTAATCGGTGATTTCTCGGTCGGCGCGGTTGATGTTAAGAAGAAGTAGTTGCGCGAGGCGCGAGATTTTTTGCTTGAGGTTCATGGTTACTCCTTTCTTAAAGATTGCTGAGGACCCGATAAAGTCCGTATGATTTACCGCCGTCGAAACACCAGCCGTGTTCTGGGTGGTGAACTAATTTGACTGAGATCCGATGTTCGATTAGCGTTCCCACGTCGAGGCCGTCGGCAAGAATATTATTGATTTTGCCGAGGTCCTTTGCGATTGAGCGTTTTATCATTTCTCTTTTCGGTCGCCAGGCAACCCCGGCGCGTTTCAAACAGCGCAGGGTGTGGCGGATTAAGTAGAAAGTTAGTGCTTCCATCTGTCTTGCTCCTTTCATTTGCGGTATTTGTTCCAGACGTAGCGGACTAAGTAACCGATTTCTGCGTCTAACCTGTCAACAGCGTCGAGAATAACTTTGTCCGGTTCGTGTGTGGCTGTCTTTTGGAGGAGGTCCCTTCCTTCTCTCAGGAGGTTAATTCCTTTCCAAAGTTTATCTTTTGTGCTCATGTGTTTTGCTCCTTTCTTTGTTTGTCTGTTAGTTCCTGGCGTCAATGCACTCTTGACAGCAGGCGTCTTGTGGGTCGTCCACATCTTCCGGGTCAAAGAGATCGCCGCAGTTCGGACACTCTCTTACGCTCCCTGGGTGATTGCAGATTCCCCAGGCAAGGGACTCCAGGGCTTCGAGCGCGGCGTCCTCTACATTGGTAGCGAGAAGTAATTGCTCCACGTTGCCGTCAGCTAGACTTACCATTTTGAAGTGTGAGATCTCGGCTTCTTTGTGGAGGTCCTCCACGTGTTTGCCGAAAACGTCCGGGTCGAATAAAGGATTATCCGGTTGGAGAAGTCGGATAACGGCGGCCTTGACGATTCTGCGTTGGTCGGTGTTGGTGATTCCCGATATTGCTTTGGCCAGCGGTTCACACTCTTTTGTTCTCATCTTTTACTCCTTGTGGTAGTATTTTCGGATATTTTGCAGATAGGCTGCTAGAGTTTCGAGCAAGCCTTGTTTTCCCTCTTGAAAGAATTTAATCATTAAACCTTCAATCACTTCTCTGTGTGCCGTAGATAGATGCGCTTCAATCATCTTGCTGCTCCTTTTCGATGTCTGATAATAGATTTTTAACATACTGTGGCGTTCCTGGTTTCCATTCCTGAAAGCCGGTGTTGGGGTCGTGAAAGCGGTGCGAGTTAATAAGTCTTAGTCGTAGTTCCTTCGATTCGCGGGTTGGTTGCTCCAGGTGGAGGCCGGTCCCATTTTTTGTTGTAGGATCCACTGATAAAATGGTGGCGTCTCCCTTTTTGTCGAAAAGATATTGTTGGCCGTTTAAGTCGGTCTGAAAGTGCCAGCAAAGTTGGGTGTGATTAGCGCGAGCGCGGCGGTTGGAATTAAGAATTTGCTTTGCGCTTCGCGCGGCAAAATGGCGGGCTAGAGATTCGGACACTCCAGCCCGTTTGAATTTGGCTATTTGCTGGTTGTAAATGTCCATTTGTCTGGTGGGTTTCACGTCAAAGAGGTTCAAGGTCTTTTCTCCTTTTTTAAGATTCCTCTGTCTGCGCAAGAAAAGTATCTTCCGTTGTCTCCGATGATGATGAAGTCGAGTAGTTGGAGGTTGAGGTATGCGCAGGCGGTGGAGAGTTGAAGTTTTGCTTCGATGTCCTCATTGGAAGGTGTGGGGTCGCCGCTTGGGTGGTTGTGGATTAGGATAATTGAATTTGAGTTGGTGAGAAGAGCGGTTCGCAGGATTGCTTTCGGATCGGTGATTGAGCTCGTAGATGTGCCGATAAACACTACCTGGAAGCAGGTCACGGCTGCCCGGGCGTCCAGGTGTAAGGCGATGATTTTCTCCTGGGTCTCCTTTTGGAGATCTCTGAAGAGATTAACGGCTGCTCGTGAGCTGGTGATTGTGATTTTCTCCCGGGTCTTTGGCTTGGTCTTAAACTTGACTTCTACTTCTCTGATGTAGGCGTTGGCTTTCACGGTCTTTGCTCCTTTCTTGGTCTGGATTTATCCCTGCGCTCCCCGGGTGGAGGGCG
>JAUVYQ010000231.1 GCA_030603035.1 Phycisphaerae bacterium
CTCAATGGCAAGGCTTACGCTTATCACCCTGGAGTAGCTCGCTTTTGGTTTCATCCCAGGCGTCACCACCTGCTGACTTTTGTTTACTACCTTCACCATGAGCTCAGCATGAGTGAGTTGTATCACCATCTTTTGTTCGGGCTTCGCTTTCGACGGCCGCCGCTTGGTCCTCTGGATCTCCAAAAACCTTAGCGAACATCCGCATCAACTGAATCACAATGTTTAGTATCCGAAAGAAATCAGTCCCAAATTTCATACAGAACATCCTTTCCGGCCTGAAACCAGGCCTGTTAATCGTCCACGTGGACGGTATTGGTAGCAAGCTCTTACGTTCGTCCCTTACAAGGAACATCAAGTGACATTGTCACACGCCTGCCCCTGCAGGAACTATTTCGCAAGGTATTACCCGGGCCGTCGTTGCCGCCGCTAAGTCATTGTTGATCCTCAGAATCACATCGCTCTTGCCTGAAGTCTGCAGGGCATATTCGCCGTTACGAAAAATATCGAACGGCAAATGTGAATAGCATGACAGAATGTGATTGCATGCAATGACATCTTCGGTCAACCCCGGCGCCGCCGCAACCCAGTGCTGGTGCCCGCCCCAATAACCCGGTGCCGCTCTCATTCTTCCAGCCATGTTATGGTGCGTCTCGTAGTTTGTGTGAGAGTAAAATCTCCTCTGATTGTCGATAAGAATCTGCAAGTAGTCCAGCGTCCTTACCTTTACGGCCCCAACGGGAATCGTAGCACCCCACAAAACCAGATCGCTTATCGGGTTGCCTATCGGCAAAGGCACATCGAACTCTCCACCTGCAGGCATAGCAGCGCTCAGCGTTGTCATGCGCAGGTATTGCGTTGGTGATGCATCAGGCAGTTCCACCGTCTCTATTTGGGCCACTGTGCCTGCAAATGTTATGTCCACCAGAGGGGTAAGCGGAGTTATCTGCAGCTGTAGCTCTCCTCGTGTCGAACGTGGGAAGCATTCATTCGGATTATATAGCACCCTTCCCAACGGTATGCACCAGGTGAACGATGCTTCCTCACCAATTATACCTGCAAAGTTCACGCCCCACGATTCAAAGTTCGTTATATACAAACCTGCGGCAACAGCATCTATCCCGGACATCGAGAATATGGCAGAGCCCTTGTAAAGCACCTCCATTCTCGTGAACATTGTCAGGGTGTTTACTATTCGCGGCACACCCGCAGCCGCCGCTGCGGTTCTTATGTACGGAACTGTCACGTAGATATGTGACAAAGGATTGACCGGCAAATCATATACCATCGGTATGCCTGCCGTTATTGGCACATCCTGTGCCAGTACTGAATGAATGAACTCCATCTGTCATCACCTCCTTTAAGATCCACCAATGGATTCTTTCTTTGCAATCAGGCAATCTACTATCGCTTTTACCCTTGCAAGGTTACGAGGATCCCTTCGAGCGTATCGCGGTGGCAGCACACAAGCTGAAATTGCAGCCTGGTACGGCGCGAACCCCGCAGCGTAATCGCCCTTAGCTTCAGCCACGCCTGGCCCCCAGTTACGGACACCGTTTACCGAAGCTTTACGTTGCCACTTTTCATCGCCTGCTTTTCCTACACCTTTACCAAATGCCTTGCGGGCAATTGACTTAGCGACACCTTCCTCATAAGCTTTCTCCGCCGCTTTTGTTGCTGCCGCCCATGACCTTCTAGGAGCTGCTATGCCAGCGGCGTAATCTGCGGACCTCATGGGCGTGACCTCTGCCCATTTAGTCGCAATCGAATCAACTGAACGTATGAACGCCATTATGCGTACCTCCAAATAATGCGAGGCACGCAGATACAAAATAACAGAGGCACACATCATATATCTGCGTGCCTCTGTTCCTCAAACTCTCTGTTATAACACTAGGTCCTCTAATTAACTGTAACCTCGAGGATTGTCAAGTGAAATCTTCAACTCCTCAGTATATTTTTTTATCCAGGCTCAGCAGGCTTTACATCGATGTTCGGCGGAGCAAGCACACCTTCTGCTATCTGTTCAGTCAGATAGCTTCCAAGCTCTTCGAGCAACAAAATGCACATTTCTCTATCCCCTGCATAGTACAGCTTTTTTACTGTTGCCACTGTATTGTCTGTGTGCTCTACGATAAATCTTAACTCCATTTTACAACCTCATTTGCTTAAAATATCTCGTACATGTTATCACCAATCTTCGTTGCAAATCCCCAATATTTTGTAACGTTGAACATTGATCCACCTCCTCTCACTGACCTCAACTCAAGAATATCGAATGTCCCGAAATCGCTGCTTTCTTTTGTATAATGATTCACGATCTCAATCTCCAAATGCCTACCCCCATAAGCAAACGTGTCAGCAATAGTTCTATATTCCCAATCCCAATGGCAAAGCCAGGTCCATCCGCAAAGCTCCCAGGGCTCCGGATAATCCGGCAATCTTTTCGGCATCGGCTGACACACCCACTCCCAGCCACAATGTAAAACTTCTCTCCACTCTTTATGCGAACCAATCACCGAAACGCTCTCACCACGCTCATTATAGAATCCCAACCACCCCGAAGGCCATTCCTGACCAGCCTGCATGTTTACAACCGCATTAACTGCCATAGGCAAATTAGTGTAAGCCGTGATATGTCCGTACACTTTCATGCCATCAATTTTCTCAAAACAAAATTTATCTGTCAAATGCTTCTAATCTGAAAAACTACAAAAGACACATACCCGAACAACCTACAAAACGATGGCAACAAAGACCATCGCCAACCACAAATAAGACCACGCTTCGCCGTTCACAGACCGGCGAAGCTGAATAATCTCAAGTCTCCTCGAGCGCT
>JAUVYQ010000334.1 GCA_030603035.1 Phycisphaerae bacterium
TTTGTAAACCTGCCTTCTGGTGAGTGAGTTAGCAGAACGTCCAGAAGTGCATGCCTTGTGCTGCACGTTCTTGCAGTGGGCGGACCAATATGCCATAAACATTTGAGAAATTGCATCAGAGAGCCTGCTGCTCACCGGCACAGATCGTTCTTTGTGGTTTTTGGCGATTTCCGGCCGGATCAGTAGAGAAGTTACAGGGACGTTGTTGAACAATAGGTCGGCAACTTCGAGGCCGGTGACTTCGGAGACTCGCAGGCCTGCATCGAGCATTACCAGGGCAAGGGTGTGGTTTCTAATTCCCCTGCGTACCTGTCTGGGCGTTCCCTTGGTGCCGCGGAGGGCGTCAAGGAGTCGCTGACATTGTTCAGTCGTTAATGTTTTCGGAGCTTTTGACATGAGTTCTCTTTATTGAGTTGGGTTAAAAGCGTTTGGCCGATCTGCCTCCACTGTGAAAGGGCGAGACCGTTTTTTTGATCATGAACAGATATGAACAAGCTCTGAGGATAGCGCTTCGGGACGTCTCTTGTCGAAAGTGTTTGAACTTTACCGCCACAGAATTTCAGAACGCACGTGCAGTTGTTGAGCCTTCGGAATTGTAAGATGGCCATTCTCGATTCATCCATAAGCTGTTCAATGTTCATGGTTGAGGACCTCCGGAGTTCTCACCTGCAGAAACCTTCTCCAGATCTGCGAGGTCTTTTTTCTCACAGATATGATATATCAGTTCACGGACGTTAGAGAAAGCGTGACAAACAGCAAACCCGGCGCCAACGAGATCATCAGCCTTAACCTTTTCATTAGCATCGTCAAGAAAAAGCTTGGCAGCGTTACAATGATCCTCGATGTGCATTGTTCTGCCCTTTCAATCAATATCCTTGCCCTGTTGTTTCAACAAGCTCATATCATCGAGCAGCTGAGCAGCTTGATCGCAGTGGGTCGATATATTAAACACGGCCTCGCAAGCCGGTTTGAATCTATCGGACTGCACGTGGACAAGGGATTGCTCGGCAAGTTGGATGATCCGTTTCATGTGTTCTGTAAAGTTCAACATTGGCTAGTCTCCTTAAGTTGATTCAGTTTGGTCAACAAGAGCCAAAAAAAAAGAGGCGGACGCCTCGGCATAGGTTAAAGTAGTAGAAAGCCCCAACCGAAAAGCGCCCGCCAAAAGATGGATAGCAATTCAGACCTTTCATGCAGTCAATTATCGACAAAAGAGACGTGCTGTCAATAAAAAAGCGGACATTATTTTCCGGACATACATAGAGCCGGTGCGCAGAGCTCGGCGCAGAACGAGTCCGGATTTAGCCTGAAACGGAAATTTTCTCAAAGACCGGCAATAACTTCGCGAAAAGTAGGGGTGCTGTACCATAGCGGAGGGGGTGCTGCACCATATAGCTGGGGCTTCTGCGTGCGGAGTGATGAGCTTTCTACTTCGCAGAAGCCCCGATTGTATGAGAGCGGGTGATATTATACCAAACCGGGGGCTTTTGTCCAGTGGCGCTG
>JAUVYQ010000180.1 GCA_030603035.1 Phycisphaerae bacterium
TTTTGGGCCTGGTCTCGATGTCAATGCTGGGATTGGACTTGATGCCGGAGCTGGAAATACCCGCTGTTTCAGTTATAACAGCGTATCAGGGGGCAGGGCCCGAAGAAGTGGAGACACTGATAACCGAGCCGATGGAGGATACTCTCAGCACTATTTCCGGAGTTGACAAGGTTATTTCGGTCTCCAAAGAGGGAATATCAGCGGTAACGTTGAGGTTTGAGTGGGGCGAGAAAATAGATGTAAGTATCAACGATGTCCGTGAAAAGATTGACCTGATCAGGGAGCGACTGCCGGAGGAAGCGGAAAATCCGGTTATTTTCAAGTTTGACCTTTCAATGATACCAATCGCAATTATTGCGATTACCGCTGAGGACAGCTATGCAGACTTGCAGGATATTGTTGATGACGAGATAGTTGACCCCATCAAGCGTGTCAAAGGGGTTGCTTCAGCTACAGCGGCCGGCGGTTTGCAGCGACAGATTCGGATTGATATTGACCGTGACAGACTGTCAGCTTTGAATTTATCAGTTGCACAGGTGAACTCAGCTCTTGCCGCTCAGAACATCAGCACTCCCGGCGGTAACATAAAGACCGGTTACAAGGACTATCTGTTGCGCACACCCGAGGAATTTTCCAGTCCGGAACAAGTTGCTGAAGTTGTGATTACTCACCGTAACGATATACCGATAAAGTTAAAAGACGTTGCCGACGTAAGGGACTTCTTCAAAGAGCGAACGTATGAGGTTCGAATGAACGGCCGAAAGGCAATGGCCGTATTTATTCAAAAGCAGAGCGGCGAAAATACGGTCGAAGTGGCGCGGGCAGTCAGGGAAAAACTTGAGGAGATAAAGAAGAATTTGCCGCCTGATGTGGAGCCCAGGATTGTGATGGATAATTCCGAGTTTATCCTTGCCTCGGTGGGCAATTTGCGCAATACGGTTTTATGGGCCGTGTTTTTTGTTTTTATGGTGCTTCTTTTTTTCCTGCGAGACCTCCGGGCAGCCATTATAGTTGCTGTTGCAATTCCAACGTCACTGATAATCACGTTTTTGCTGATGTGGTTGGCTGATTATACGATTAATACCGATTCATTGGCCAGCTTAGCTGTCGCTGTCGGTCTTGTAGTTGATAATGCCATCGTTGTTGTTGACAACATCAATCGTCATCGTCATAAAGGAGAGCGCCCAAAAGAAGGCGCCGTTTTCGGAGCGAATGAAGTAGGGCCGGCTGTTGTCGCCTCGACCCTGACGACAGTTTCCATCTTCCTGCCTATTATCTTTGTGGGCGGAATAGCAGCCATTATATTCGGTCAGTTCGCAGCTATTGTTACGATGGCCCTGGTGGCTTCGCTGTTCACGGCTCTTATGCTCGTGCCGATGCTCTGTTCAAAACTGCTGAAAGTTCGTAATCCGAACCCATCAAGCTCAATATTAGACTTCTTTTACCGTTTTGGTGAAAAAGTTTTGACCGGAATGGAGCAGCTGTACGTCAAGTTTCTCAACTGGTCGCTGGAAAATCGCAAAACGGTCTTTCTTTCCTGCGTTGTTTTATTTGTTTGGAGCATTGGCATTGTCGGGTTTATCGGCACCGAATTTTTCCCCGAACAGGACCAGAATCGACTATCGGCGGAATATGAGCTGCCCATCGGTACTCGCTATGAGCGCACCGGTGTCGTAGCACAGCAGCTACAAACAATAACAGAAAATAATGTTCCTGAAAGGCGGAACAGTTTTCTGCGCTGGGGTGTTTATGGCGGGGGCGGACACTATGCTGCGGAGGAAGAAAGCTATAAGGGTATTCTCTTTATCAGCTTGAAGTCTAAGAGGCAGCGCGACGTTTCGCCGAATGACCTGATAAAGAGACTTCGCAAAATCACGGATAAGATACCGGGAGCAACTATTCGTTTCAGTGCCGAGGACCCGCTTGCGGCAATGATGTTTGGAGGCGCCGGGAAACTAACTGTTGAACTTTACGGCCATGATATGGATGAAGCGAGGGTGTACGCCGAGGCCGTTAAGTCAGCTATGGCCACCGTTGAAGGGGTGGATGATGTGCAAATCAGTCGAAAAGAGGAAAAGCCGGAACTCAGGGTTATTATTGACCGCGAGAAGGCGTCAAATCTGGGACTTGATGTCAAGACCATCGGCAAGACGATTGAGACATTCTTCGCAGGCAGTACTGCAACGAGATATCGGGAGCGCGGAAATGAATATGATGTGGAGGTTCGGCTGCAAGCTAAAGACCGCGATAGGATTGAAGATTTGCGAGATGTCTTTATCAGTATGCCCAATGGCGGTCAGGTCAGCCTCGTCAACATTGCTAAAATCGAGCATGGTCTGGGCCCGACAAAGATAGAACGAAAAGACCAGGCACGTTATATTACCGTTTCCGGTGAAGTCAGCGGCAGAGACCTCGGTTCGGTGGCAAACGACGTAAGAAAAACGCTGGAAAAGATTCCTGCGCCGCCGGGTTTCAGTTATAAATTTGCCGGGGCTGAAAAAGAAAAGAAGGAAGCATTCCGGCTGTTGTTGATAGCTGTGGGCCTGGGAATGGTATTGGTATATATGGTGATGGCTTCGCAATTTGAGTCGTTCCGTGACCCGTTTATCATATTTTTTTCGATACCTTTTGGCATTGTCGGCGTAATTATCGCATTGGCCTTGACCGGTCAGTCAATGAGTGTCGTCAGTTTTCTTGCGCTGATTATGCTTGTCGGCATTGTAGTGAATGACGGAATTGTTCTTATCAGTTATGTTAACATACTACGGCGGCGCGGCCACGATGTCTATTCGGCTATCATTGAGGGAGGACGCAGCAGATTACGCCCTGTGATATGTACCAGCTGCACTACAATGCTGGCGATGACACCCCTTGCCTTTTCACGAGGCGAAGGGGCCGAAATTTGGGTGCCGTTTGCCGTAACGGTAATTGGCGGCCTCTTTGTTGGCACCATCATTACGCTGGTTCTAATGCCGACCCTTTACAGTGTGTTTGAAGGTTTTAAGCCCTCTGCCGTAAGAGAATAATTATGAAAGCTGTTTTAATTGTGCACAATGCCGCGATTGATGAGGAAGTAAATGAAGCTCTGGCCTCTGTTGGCACTAATTGCTATACCAAATTCACGAACACCCTGGGCAGGGGCGAGATAAGTGAGCCGCATTTGAATACCGATGTTTGGCCGGGGATAAATTACGGCACCTTTGTTGTTACCGACCAGCCCAGGGCAAAAAAAATAATGCAGAAAGTTCGCCGGATGCGGGAAAAACTGGGCACCGAAGGCATAAAGGCGTTTATGTGGGAGATTGATGATATTACCTGAGGCCGCCGCTCAATTGGCGCGGGATTGCTCTGTAAGTTGCGTTGGGGCTGAGAGTTAACAAACCGTAGTTTTTTTTTTATTTTTGAAAAATTTTCTGGCCAAACCATCATAAAAAGTAGATAATACCCTTAGTTTGCATTTGTGCAGTGAAAGGGGTGGGAATATGGAAACCGCTGCAAATTATAAACCGAATGTCGAAGTTGCTTCCGACTCCGAGAGTCTTGCGCATAAAAGCGTTGAGTTTTTTGTCGCTCATGCAAAAAAGGCGATAAAGGCAAAAAATGCTTTTCACGTCGCAATATCCGGTGGACATACGCCCAGGCGTTTTTTCGAACTGTTGGGCGAAGTGCCGAACGCGAAAGCTCTGCCCTGGAACAGGATACATTTATTCTGGGTTGACGAGCGGTACGTTCCGCCCGATTCGAAGTGGAGCAATTACAAGCTGGCTGCCGACACTTTCTTACCTAAAGTCGGCACTCCTGAACAGAACATTCATCGGATTCCGACGGAGTACAGCGATTTCAAGGTCGCTGCTCAGCACTACGAAGAGACCATTCGAGAGATTTTCGGCCTCGAAGAAAAGCAGCTTCCTGAATTTGATTTAATTGTGCTTGGTATGGGGGCTGAGGGACATACCGGCTCGCTGTTTCCCAATTGCTATGCGGCCTTTGATACGGAAAATCTGGCGTGTGTTGTTTATGTCCTGGATGAGAAGCTAAACCGCATAACCCTGACGCATCCGGTTTTACGTGCTGCGTCTCATCTGGCTGTACTGGTCTCCGGAGAAGAAAAGGCCGACATTTTGAAAGAGGTTTTAACCAGCGAGCCGGATGAAGTCCGCTATCCCATTCACGTCCTCTGGCCCATTCTTGACAAGGTCACCTGGCTCGTTGACAGCGACGCCGCAAAAGCACTCTAACTGTGCCAATTCGACCTGAAGGAGGAAAGTGCGCAAATGCTTTGTACTACCTTTTTTCCTTTGAACCGAAGGAAAAATAGGTTATAATGCTTATATACTCGTGTTCTGGGGCTTACAGGAGAACAACGAATATGAAAAAGGTAAGTTTGATTTTAATCATCTTACTTTTGGCAATTCCCTGCCAAGCGAGA
>JAUVYQ010000262.1 GCA_030603035.1 Phycisphaerae bacterium
TTTGCCAGCGAAGGTGTCTTTAATTTTTCAACCATCTTTACGGCCAGCCACAATATTGAGCCAAAAATCCGCGTAGCCACCGGGGCCACCCTTCGTCTCTCTACTGTACCTGCACCGATATTCTTGTCAAGCCCCAGAGTCAGCTTGCACGCTGAGCGCCTCTATCGTTATCATTACAACCTCAGGCCTGCCGAGCTTTTCGACCGATTCGTTCTTTACGTCTATCGTCTCCCATGCTTCGTTCGCTCCATCTTCGCGTACTGCATATCTCGTGCAGCTTTTGTATTTTTGAACCTTGCTCATTTGCACCTGGACTTTGATTGCCGCCATTGTCAACGCCTCACTTTCTTCACTCACCTATATTTGTATCAAGCACCGGGTTTGTACGGCTTGCTTTGCTCTTCCGGTGTTTCGTACCATGGCCTTATGCCAAGACCCGCAAAGCGCTTCTTCCAATAGTCTGCACACCCCGAACACACCACTGTTAATTCGCCCGTTTCCTCTATCTTAAATACGCAAATGTAACTATGCGCATCCAACGGCCTGCCGCAATGCATACAAACCAGCCACGTTAAATCTAAATCATCCGTCTGGTCTGGCCGCATCCGCTTCCTTCGATGATGTGATTTCCTTCGTTTTCTTTTTGCCATGTCCTCACACCCAGAGCATGTTTTGCTTTGCGCACCCTGTCAGCAAACACCTCATCGCTTGGCGGCTTCCACTTTTGCCGCCTGGCCTTTATGATCTTAATTACCCGGGACCTCGTTTCCGTGTCCCTGACCAGCTTAGTCGTCCCGACTGTTTTGCCCTCTCTGCGGGCTCCGTTCAGAGAATTTACAACGTAACCGGCAACGTTGAACTTCGGCCTGGGCAGCCCGGCATTATCCGCACGCTTGAAAACATCAGCGCACTTTATCCGCGCATTGGTGATCGCATTGACTGCACTTTCGAGCGGATGTTTGTCAATAAACGCCAACGACCGGGCGACCTTATCGTGCATCGGTACGTTGACCAGCTCAAAGAACACCGCATCCATTCCGAATCCATCACTCAAACTTCTTTCGGATAAATCCCCAGAGAGAAATTTCGGCCGAAAGGCCTTTAAACCAATCTTAGCCTTCCAATTTTTATATAAGGGGGGTGATTTTGTCGTATGAGAACTTGCCCCGAATACCCTGCCTCCAAGCAACGCTCCGCACGTCAGTGCATACTTATTGCCATGTTTGCGATTCCTGCCTCTAAGTCTTATTTGCACCTCACCTCTAGCCTTCATCCTTGCCAATTCCCTTTGTATCGTCCGCACCGAACAGCCGAGGTCCTCAGCAAGGGACTTTTGCTTTGCCCAGCAGCAATCGTTTTCTCCCTGCTGGTATGACAGCAAACACAGCAGCAGTTTGTACGTCCACCCAACGTCCCTGCGCTTCATTGTCTCAGCGAGCAGGGGTATGAATCCCCCACGCTTGTATTTCGGGTTCAGATAGTAACAGCAGCACGCCCACTCACGCCGAACCCTGATCAAACCCTTTAGCTGCAACTCTCTTATCCACCCGCGGATCGTCCCCCTGTCAACTCCCAGGCTTTTGGCCTGTAAGTTCACTCCGACACGGCAGCAGTTACCGCCCCAGGCATCGAATATCATCTTGGCAAACAGCACCTTAGCCCCTGAGCTCAAATCACAAATCACAGCAACTATCCAGTACAGTGGACAGAATCTCACCGTCCTCGAAGATTTATTTGCCTCCTGTTTTTCAGTCAAGACCCTTATTGTATGTTGGCTTTTGACTTTCCTATCAAGCTTTTTCCTAACTGCCCTGTGCATCCTTGCACGCTCTTACGTAAAAATATTTTGCAGAAAGGCTTGACTTTCCCAGCAGGATGGCCGATGATATGCTCTGTGATGTTAGCATATCATCGGGCCTCGGTGGGCGACTGCCGGGGCCTTTCGGCATTCGGCTTATTTTCCATTATTATCGGAATACCACCCCCGCCGACTTTAGTCAACTCTTTTTTTCACCAGCCCGGGACCATCAGCAGCCCCTTGACAATCCGCATCGAGCCTGCTATCATACACCCACGGCCGTCCGTGCATTCCTTGTCGGCCATCCGCGGCCTTTCGAGGGATGTTCTCTCTCAGTAAGTCAGATCACAAACACGGGCGGCCGTACTATACTTCGAAACGCACCATCAAAAGCGACCATTCGACCGGAGACTAAAAACCGCGTTCCGGTCTCATTATCGCAATGTCACTCCATTCGAT
>JAUVYQ010000294.1 GCA_030603035.1 Phycisphaerae bacterium
TGGCTGAGGCCATTTAGGAGAAGTATAAAGGCAAGTTGTAAGTTTCGCTCCCTTCAAGGTTAATGTCGGCACGAGCTGCAGGGGGCTTGAGAAAATTATATGCGCGACTACCCGAATGGTTCTCGAATGCCAGGCTATTGCTACGCAGCTCGTACCTCGGTTGAAAAACTCCACACCCAAAGCTCCAGGAAAATTTTCTTGAATCCTCGATTATCCGTTACATAGGCCATCATACCACTACACACCATACCTACTCAAGAAGCCCCCACACACCACGTACCCACGAAAGGGATAGCAGGAAAAAAACCAGCGTCGACGCTGGTTTTTTTTCTGCTGTTCCACAGTGTTTTTTCGCTGCCTCCGCCTGGGGGGGTGGGGGGGGGGCGGAGGCGGCGATAAGAAACTCTTGCGGCGTGTCTTTCGCCGCTTCCATCTCCAACCCTTTTCGCAGGAGTCCGGTGTCTTTTCCGGCGACGTTTGCGAACAGGGTTGTCGCTCGCGTCGTTTGCGAGCGAAGAACCCTCAATTATATAATTGCAGGGTCATTAGAACCAAATATGTCGGATTTTCGTTTGTTGTTTGCCTTATACTATATGGGGGGGATTTACTTACGAATACGGTGTGTCTTTACTTTTTTTGGGCTTGTTTATCGCGGTGTCTTTACTTTTTTTGGGCTCGTTTATCGCGGTGTCTTTTCTTGTTGTGGGTTTATTTGATGTGGTTTTGGCGTGGTTTTTTATCGGGTTTTTCCGCTCGATTTCGACGTCACCTGCGATAATGGAGAAGTGTGTAATTGACTTTCGGCCGAAAGAGGTCCATTTAGGGGGACATTCGTTTGCAGGTTAGAAACGCAGATTTGGCGCTTGATATCTACGAGCTGGTGCCGGCAGCCAGGCCTGTTCGAATAGATGAGGATGTTTCGACTCTCAAATTGATTTCTTGGCTATGGGGTTAAACCAATCCAGACGCGGGCGTTGATACCCTGGACGGGGTTGTGGTAAGTATCGTTGATAACAGCACCGACGCTGTAGAAAGTAGTTGCAGGGTCTTCCCATCCGAGGGCTTTCGAGATAACCCACATCGGGTCCTTCCACCAGATGTACCAGGATCGGTCGGGGTCTTTGAACCACGGCTTACCGTTGAACGTGGCACCCTGGTAGTAGTAACCTCCGCAAAAGTAAAGCGGCCAGAGGTTTTCGGCGATACGGTATTGTGCCATTCCCTCGCACACTGCGTAGAAGTCTGGCAGATTGGTTGGGGAGCGTGGAGGTTTCCAGAGAGGCGGGGCCTCGGTCTCCTCTCGAGTGAGAGCAAAATGCACATACCAGTTGTAACCTGAGATTTTCTTGGGTTCCTTGCCTTTTTTCCTGAATATCCAGGCTAAGGCAAAAGCGAACCAGGCCAGGGCGAAACCAGCGACGAGGACCAGAGCCCAGACGAGGGCCATTGCTGAGTATGCATTGGTATAGCGAAGCTGGACACCGTGACGTGCGTAGTTTACGTGGCGGGGCATAGCCTGGACGTGCTGCACACCGCCGTCTTTTTTGAAGTACACTCCGCCACACCGTCCCCTGATGGACGCGATTTGGTTGCTGAGCTTAACCTGGACCATGATGGTCAGACTTTGACGTTGTTTTGTTTCGCGTTTTCCTTGTCGTCGTCGTCACCGAACATATTGATGATTAGCTTCATCAGGGCGATCAGGAATCTCAACGCTTCCCATAGGTCTTTACCGAATTTCATGATTTTGCTCCCTTCTGGTTAGACTTCCCCGGGCTGTGTGGGGTGACCGGTTTCGTGACTACCGGAGAACTTGTCGACGATC
>JAUVYQ010000124.1 GCA_030603035.1 Phycisphaerae bacterium
ACCTCTGAACATTTTTATGGCTGTAGTGCAACGTGGGGCCAACAGCCATAAAAGACTTCGAGGCCACTTTGGGCCTCTTATCTATCTGCTTATTATTCATAACCCTACCTTTGAAACTCGATTCTCGATTTGGCTTACGAGCATCGAGCCCGTCGGTGCAACGCCGGATGACGCACATCAAGCTATGTCCCTTCACCGCTGCTGGCAAGATAATCAACCTGTTCGGCCGTAAGTTTGTCTATTCCAATCGACATTGATTTAAGTTTCAGCCTGCTCACTTGCTGCTCTATCTCGATAGGGACATCGTGGACCGCAACGGTAAGCTTGCCCTGTTTTTTTACCACATATTCGGCCTCTAACGCCTGCGTCGCAAAGCTCATATCCATCACACTTGCAGGATGACCCTCGGCGGCTGCAAGGTTAATCAACCGCCCTTCAGCCAGAAGGTAAATTCGCTTGTTATTTCTCAAGATATATTCATCCACGTGGTTGCGCACGTTACGGATTACCTTTTTGCTGAGCTTTTTCAGGGCCGGTATGTCTATCTCAACGTTGAAGTGCCCGCTGTTAGCAACGACCGCTCTATCTTTCATCGCACGGAAATGCTCGGCCCGTATAACATTTTTATTGCCCGTGAGCGTTACGAACAGCTCGCCGACCTTTGCCGCTTCTGCCATCGGCATAACCTCGAAGCCGTCCATAGCCGCCTCAAGCGCCTTGATTGCATCGACCTCCGTAATGATAACGATAGCCCCCATCCCTCTGGCTCGCATAGCAAAGCCTCGACCACACCAGCCATACCCTGCCGCTACAATCTTTTTGCCGGCCATTAGAAAATCGGTCGCTCGAATAATACCGTCAACCGTTGACTGGCCCGTCCCATAGCGATTGTCGAAAAGGTACTTGGTTGCAGCGTCATTTACCGCAATAACGGGAAACTTTAATTTGCCTTTATTTGCCATCGCCCGCAGACGAATAACGCCCGTAGTGGTCTCTTCCATACTCGCAATAATCCGGTGGGCTTCTTTCTTTCTGCGGGTATGTAACTCGTTCACCAAATCGGCACCGTCGTCAAGCGTAATAACCGGCTTATGGTCGATGGCGGCGTTGATGTGTTTATAATAGGTGCTGCGATTTTCACCACAGACGGCGAAGACCGGTATCTTAAAATCTTTCACCAGCGATGCAGCCACATCGTCCTGTGTGCTGAGCGGATTAGATGCGCAGAGAACAGCATTTGCCCCCCCTGCTTTCAAGGCCCGAGCCAGATTAGCCGTCTCAGCGGTTATGTGCAAACAAGCCGAAATATTTAGACCCTGTAATGGCTTGCTCTTTGCAAATCGCCTGCGAATCGCCGCCAGAACCGGCATATCATTATCAGCCCAGAAAATGCGTTTCTTTCCCTCCGGCGCCAACGACAAATCAGCTATATCGCACTTCATTTATCAATTCTTTCAAAAGATAAACAGAAGCCGTAAATATAAAGCCAGGAGATGGAATTTGCAACCCTTTATTTCCCCAAATATAGCTGTATTTGGCCCTGGGGTTTTACCTAGGGTTTATTACTCGTATCTTCAAAAAGCACACAAAATAAGCCGCCCGGCGCTGCGATGCCGTGCGCCGGGCGGCAAATACAACCAGCCACTTACAGGCGAACCAGAGGCCTTTTAATCATTCATCGTTATCAGCCTTCTCAAACCACAACCCCGCCCCTCGGAGGGGCGGGGCAAGTATCAACGTTTCCGACTAATAAAACATATCCCAAAAGACCATAAAAAAAATTAACAATCGTATCAATTTTGATATTGTATTAGAAACGTGGCTCAGCGGCGCCGCGGAGCAAGTATAAATGGTAAATCCCGGTTATAGTATCCATCTTCCTCACTTCCCGGCATCGAAATGACCGGTGCACTTCCAGCTATTCTACTGCCCCAATCTCGGAAAGGTTCCCTCGGCTCTTTTTCGGCGTTTTTGATTTTATTAAACATAATCAGCAATTCTTTAGCCCAATACTTCGTTCTAATAGGCATACGTTCTATATCCGTCCCGTCAAAAGTGTAAAGCATATCAAAATAATGTCTGGGATGCAGATTCTTTACACCCGACCAGTCATTCACAGCTATAACATCCACCAAAACCGCCTCGGTAGTATAATCAATTGTCTCGGGTACCGTACGTCCTATAATGTCACTTCTAATATCACTTTCTATGCCCATTACTCTAAGCTCTTCCCCCTTATATCCTCCATCATATGCTGCAGGATATCCTCTGAAAAACTCAGGCGCCGTTTCCCGACGTCTGCTACTTCCAGATGTCGTCTCGGACTCGACAACCTTACCTATAACTTCTCCCTGCTCGACCGCAAAGTCCTTACTGTTCCAATAACCCAACACATACCTGGAGACCTGCACCGTAACAATCTTGGCGGCCTCGTTTTGTATATCACGCGCGAAAAAGTACAACCTCCCCGGAATCTCCACCGCCTCAGTTATGTCAGAAAACTCACTCCACAAAACGGCTTTGTTCTTAAATCCTCTATATCCCTCGCTAAACTGATTTGTCCCGGCTATCGGATTAAAAACGCCTAACCGAATTCTGTATCGGTAGTGCTTCTCCGGCTCAACAGTATCATCGTGCGCCCAGAACACCAACGGCTCCCGCATCTTCTCCAAAAGCGTTCTCCTGGTAAGTAAAATCTTGTAAAATTCATTATAAACGTCATTCATCGATGGCCCTCTTCGAATGGCTCTGTCACCTTGCATTCCCGGAAGATAGTTTTCATACGCACCCAAACCCGGGTCCGTTCTCCTTCTCGAACGTTCGGTCGAACGACGGCCCGTGCCCGTGCCATCGTCGGTCAAACGCCTTCTATCACTCCCAAGCCGGTCCCGACCTCTCCTCCGTGTATCTCCACCAGCAAAAAACTCATCTCTCCCCTCGATATCTTCATACCTTCTGCCTCCTGAACGCCGAAATGGCTCTGTGCCTCTGATGCCCTGCCCTTCGCGTCTCCTCTCAAACTCCTGCTCACGCTCCTCTTTTTCTGCCTCTTTGGCTGCCTCTACGGCTGCACGCTTCTCTTCCATCTCTCTCTCTCTCATATGCTGCTGAAACTTCTTATGCACCGAGGGAGGGAACCACTCTTCTCTTGCAGACGCAATTCTGTAAGCCCTCGGCTGCAACAGGTCTATTCTCACCACCCTATCATCAAACTGAAGCAGACGCACCTTCATCCCGCCCGGCGGCAGCTTCTCAACATCTTCTATAACTTCAAACATTTTCTTGCGATGGTCAATCCTGGTTCGAGGCACGATTTGCCAATCGCTCCAACTGCCATCGGCCAGCGCCTCTTGTCTTTGCAACTGTACAGCCGAAAAAACCGGATTCGCAAGGCACGGGTCACGCCATTCCTCTTCCTCAACCTCGCTACCGGCAAAACTGTCATAAAACCTCTCATACAATCCCTTAACATCGAACTTCGCTTCCACAGTTACAAAGTCAATATCATTGACCTCTGTCGCAGCTTTGCCATAAACAACTTCCTCGTTAATCTCCACGGTAGGCTCATAAACCACCGCCCTGATGTACCCCATTGTCACTTCGTTGACTCCGCCAATCTCCGGAATAACATATTTTCCTCTGTTAATGTCCATTGAACTACGAATAGGCAGCAGCCAGGCGACGCTAATATCATCCTTACTTATCGCAGAGTCGAGCAGTTTACGAATCTCACCAATCTTTGGGGTGTAGGACTTTGGCTCGGGCTTGCTGCTCAGCTTCTCCTCCAATTCCGCAGCATCCTTGCTTGTTAATATGTAATTATCGATATTGCCGGGGCTAAACTTCCTATTATCGTAGATGACTACATTGGGACTGAAAAGAACACGGGTAAGAAAAAGCCAGACGCACACAAGCCCAACAATAGCAAAAACTATCTTTTCAATATGTTCTTCGAAAAAAATGTTGCCTTTTTTACTCATTTTTCACCCCGTTAGAAATTTTCCCTTTTCAAATCCCTATCGTCGGCCCACTATTCACAATCCGCTACTCTCTGTCTCCGATTCTTCTTTTTTGACCGACTCTGGCTCAATCTTATCGTAGCCTTTTTTGTTAAAGATATATTCACAAATTAAATCCAATTCCACCACAGCATCTTCACCGTAACGGTAGAGATCATGAATTCCCCTATAGCCGTAGGCACCACTGCCTTCTCCGTATGGGAGGATGCCACGAGAACCTTCATATTCTCCGCCTTCCCGGGCAACCGACCCAATCTCACTTTCTAAAATCGTTATCTGATTATGCTTGAAGATTTGCTCTTGGCCCTTGCCGTCCCATCCCCTGAATTTATGCTCTTTGGCCTTGCAAAGCTCCTGCATAAACGGCAAAATCTCCTTCGCACTAACCACAACACGAACGTTAAAATGCACAACATCAATATCATCATTGCATACCCGCCCGGTCCATGGGTCTGTAAGCCCATCTCTAATCGAACGAACATAACTGGGCTTAGCACTTGTCACTGCTTCTCTGCCTGTGTAGCGGCTGACAGGACGCCCCGAAACAGGTGACATGCCGGCACCCATTGCAAACTCGCTGATAGGGGTGAACCATACCCCCAGAAGCCGTTTGGCCGGCGATGTAAAAACGCTATTCGAGCCGGAATTTATAGCGTCTATCGTATCGATAACATCTTCGATAATCCAATAAGCTAACTGGTAATACCAGCAATCCTTAACTGCCTCTTCCATCCCGGGATGTTCATATTTCCCCCAGAATTCGTATCCGCCCAAATCAGATGGATTGGCATAGATAAAAGCAGATTCCGCTCTCGCTCGGCAAAGGGCTTCTATTATCTCAGTCCTGGCTCCGCCTAACCTCCCATACGGCCCTCCATACGGCCCTTCATACGGCCCTTCCAACGGCCCTCTCATAAACTCACCCGAACCAGAAGGAGAACGCGAGCCTAATGAGCTTTGCAAACTTTTCTCCAGCTCGGCCTGGGTGGGACACCCACCGGTATTTATACGAGCCATCAGCTTATCTACCGCACCGCGAAACTGCTGGCCGAATTCCTGGTAAAGAGACATAGAATCATCTTTCGGGGCGGGAAATATCTCATAGCTTAATAACTCCCTTCGAGTGCTTTGCCCGGCTAAAAGTTCTATCTCATTGGCATCTTCTCTGTGTTGATCCTGATACTTTTGCTCCTCTTTCCATTGGCTACGCGCAACGGCATTTCTGCTCAGGGACACAATTTGTCTGCCCCCCTTTGTAATACTCTCATCTACCATCTGCCCCTTGAGCTTACTGCTCATCAACAGGGTAGGTATAAAAAGAAGCCCGCCAACCAGCCCTATAACAACCGGCACCAATAGCGATGAATGGGTCTTAAAAACATTTAGTATAACATCTTTAAATTTGGAGATATCCATTTTTACCCCTTTTACCCCGTTAGAAATTTACCCTTTTTAATCACCTTAATCTACTTATTCTTCCGCGCCCGAGGCACCATAGGAATCGGACCCGGACCCGGCATACGCCGCCGAGACGGCGTGGACGGGCGAGGCAGCATAAACATCCCGGGCAAACGAGACGCCCGAGGCCTCTCAGGTGCATCTTTCCAGATAAATTTAGCATTCAGTACGAACCAATAGTCATTATCTTTATAAACAACGTTGCCTGCCCTGTCGGTCTTCGGTTTTCCGTCCTCGTCGAGCTCAGCAACCTTACTGACAACCTCCTTTGTCATAGGGTCGCACAAAACGAAAGTCTCCCGAGACCTGGTCTCTCTTCTTCCCTTAGAACTGCCCACTCTTTCCAACGCTCGTAAAATCTTTCCAACAATTGTATTCTGTTGCGTTGTAGTACCCCAACTCACTGGATCCGTGTCCAACTTGAAATGCTCGACCTCTCCTCTCTTGTACAGCCTAAACGGACTATTCACATCACCAAGGTGCTCCAGTCGAGTAACAAATCCCCATTTATCCGATTCATCTTCCACCCCCGGAGGGTCCATCAGTCTAAACAGGTTTTCATAGGGACTGTACCCGGCTATGGTTACCACAAACCCAGACTTTTCTTTAACCTCCTCCTCCGCAGCGCCCGTCATTATGCCCATTGCTCTAAGCTCTTCCTCAGTATATCTTTCATATTGCGCAGCATCTTGTTCTGCCATAGATTCTTCAGGATATCCACCATAGACCCCGGCGCCTCTACCCCTTCCCCCCATCATGGAATCTACGTCACCAAACTGCGCAGTGTTAACATCCTCTACAAAGTAAACTGACATACTCGTTACAAATATCTGCTTTCGCTCCTTGCGGGGAATCTCCAAGACAGCTTCTACATTACCGGCGACAAAATCCTTATAGAGCCTCTTCTGTCTGGGGTCTTTGGTGTTTTCTTCGTTCGGCAAGGCTGAAATTACCGTTTGATGCAATCGCGGAATCACATCACGATGCTTAAAAGGTTCAAATTCCTTTTGTATTATCGCTTCGTAACCGGAACCTTTCGTTTCTTCGGCTTTAAGATTCCTACCGGCCTGCCCGGCATCGTCAATACGTCTGCTAATTTTCTGCCGGACGTCTGCTTTAGCGCTGTAATTGGCTTTGTCGAAAAATGTTCTCGCAAAGCACAGAACCGAAACCAGCAGCAGCACACCCGCCGCGGCAGTAAAATACCTGGCCTTACCTGCCCAGGTCATTGACCGCGCAATAGCGCGCGGCAGCAGATTGCTCTCTATCCGGGCCAGGCCCAAAGCCTGCAAAGCAAGACCATAAACAATACCAAAGTCGCAGACACTCTCGTGAAATTTCGCCGCCGAGACATCTGAGCTTATCGCAAGCCTCTTAAACGCATCCGGCCTTTCAATAGGTATCTGCACGCTCTGCTGCAGGTATTTCAGCAGGCCACGCAATTTCGTTCCCCCGCCCAGAGCAATAATCCTCAACAATTTAGTGTTGGGGTTCGAGCTGCTGTAAAAGCCCAGTGACCGCTGGACTTCAGAGGCCAAATCTGTAAAAACCGGCTTCATCGCCTGGAATATCTGCCGGGCATATTTGCTCATTGGTGCCCTGCGTTTTAGTTTTTCAGCTTTTTCAAAATTAAGTTTAAATGTATCTGATATCGCCCTCGTAAAGGCATTACCACCTATAAGGATACATCTTTGCCAAACTGTCGACCCCGTGCAGACAACCAAATCCGTATTCTCCGCACCTATGTTAAGAACAACGACGGCTTGTCCCTGCTTGTTGCCGGCAGGGGTAAGCAGGTCAGGACGGTCATACAACACGTAGTTATACAGAGCCATCGGTGCCATCTGAACGTAGCCAACCTGCACATTTTCTCTGGCAAAATGCTCCAATGCCGAGCCGACCACTTCATTCTTTATAGCAAAAATGCCCACCCTGGTTTCAGGGCTGTCAGTCTCCGTCATCAACTGCCAGTCCCACTGCACATCGTTGATATCAAAAGGAATCTGCTGAACCGCCTCGAACTTGACGATTTCAGGAATGCGCTTCGGCTCAACAGGCGGCAGGTTCACAAACCGTGCAAAACTGTTCTGACTCGGCACCGAAACAACTACATCATCTTTGCCCAAATCGTTCTGACTTACAAACCTGCGCAAACTCAACGCAATCAGCTCGTCCCTTTCCACAGCCCCTACTCCGCTTCCGGTAAGAATTTTGCCGTGCTGGATATTATCGAAGCCGATTACTTCAACAACGCCACTCTCGGCGCTTAAGTGCAATGCCTTCAGGGAATTATTACCTATATCTATGGCCCAAACCGCCCCGA
>JAUVYQ010000296.1 GCA_030603035.1 Phycisphaerae bacterium
CACTGATCTTTTAACCGCTGGTCCCATTTCTCGATGTCCCTATCACTTGCCATTTTATTTTTTAGATAACAAACTCAAAATTATTGCGATCGCCGCTACGGCCGCTAAAATACCAAAGCCGGCAATGCCGATTTTTCCTGCCGGTGATTCCAGGATTTGATAAACTTTGTCAAGTGTAAGCCATCCGACAACACCGACAGCGATAATAAGACCCGCGATAAGAGCTGCTGTGAGCAGTACTGGATTTGTTTTGTTGATGCGAACCTCTATTATCATCGTGTGATCATTCGGCAGTCTTGAACTTATAATCTTGAATTCTTTTTGCCCTTCCAGTGTATATTCGATCAGGGCAATATGCGCATATCGTAACCAGCTGCCGCCAATGGTTTTGAAGTGCAGCTCGATCAGATCGCCCGGCTCTAACGGCTTGTCTCTGTCGATTTCTACTTTTTGCATTGCCTTTTATCCTAAACCTGTTTTATGCAAACTCCCGCACCGATCGGCAGCCATTTGATATTATTTACAGACGCCCCGCCGGCTACGGTTATTTGCCAATAATCATTTTTTTTGACCGAAAAACTTTTCCCGAAAGATGCGGCCCCCCAATCTCCGTGATCGTGCGCAATTACGGTCCCCGGTGGATCAGAAGAATCGGTTTTGAACTCTACGATTTGCGGAGCACCGGCTTGCGTGGTATAGTAGGTCACCTCGCCGTCCGATGTAACCTGGTATCTGTTAGTCACGGCCAGGGGATTTGCCTCGCTATCGTTCGCGGTCCGGGTCCCAAAATTTCTTAGCGGTAATAATACGGCCGCACCCATTACCATTCCCCCCAGCCGACAAGCTGAGCCAGGGCATCTGCCCTGGCAAAAAGAGGACCGCGATAATCGTCAACGGTAAAAGACATCCCGGCCTGCAATTCAGCTACCCATAAATTCGGTGCCACCGTGTTATCGAAACCGATGTAAACGATTCCTGTGTTTGTGCTTTTCGCTTGAATCATACAAGCTTTTCGTGTTGCGTTGGCTGCTAAAATCTGGACCGCCGCTGCATTGCCGACCGTGATCTCCCCTCCAAAGTTTTCAGGCACGAGATCCCCGCGTAATTCTTCGAGTACTCCGCCAACACCTGCAACGGTGACGCTGCGATTGTCCAGGACCTTCAAAAGTTCCGGGGCTTCCGTGCCATAAATAATTTGCATCGTGCCGGCCTGGGCGGCAGGTGTTGTGATGAACAATCTATGAAACGGCGTCTCTAATCCTGTGTGGACCGTGTAAGGGATCGCCGGCTCCCTGGTCTCATTGACTTTTATATTAACATAGCTGCTTTCGTCCGGTGCGCTGTAGATATAAAATAAGTTGCCGGCAATATTGAACTCGCGATTGACCTCAGCGACAGCAAGATTGATCTCAATTATTTTCGGCACCCCCATCGATGCCTTTTGAACATACTTGATTTTTTCTATAAAGTTTTCAGGTATCATTTTTTGCGGCCCAATAAAAGTAATGCGATTATAACTCCGGCGGCGATTATCATTGCCGTTGTTTTGGTTTTCGGATCGAGCTCGTGCTGAATTGAAAATACCGGCTGGCTGCCAGTCGATTCGTAGCCCAGGTTAAAAAGACCTTTGACCTGATCCAATATAGCACTGCCGGCCGCTTTCAATGCCGGCACTACCGCCGCCGTTTTATCTCGAATATCTTGCAAATTTTGGATCACCCCTCGTGATGCCCCTGTTTCTTTGGGACCTTCGGAGATCGGCTCTCGCGACTTTAATCCCCAGATCTCCATAAATTCATCGGCCGCCGTTTTGATT
>JAUVYQ010000103.1 GCA_030603035.1 Phycisphaerae bacterium
ATAACAGTGGCTTATGAAAATAAATCCAATTGGACACTTGGTGAAAACAAACCCAATTCAAAGCCAATCAAAGCCAATACAAAGCCAATCAAAGCCAATACAATGCCAAAACAAAGCCAAAACAAACCCAATCAAACCCAATCCCCCAGCGCGATACGCAATACGAGATACGAGATACAAACCCAATTTCAAACCCAGCGCACTCTCTGCTCTGTCGCATATCATTTGAGGGGTTGTCATACCGAACCGAAAGGCGAGCTCAAGAATAGAAGGGAACTGGGAAAGGAAATGGGCGGTACTGGACTTGAACCAGTGACCTCCTGCGTGTCGAGCAGGCGCTCTAGCCAACTGAGCTAACCGCCCTGATGTATTTGGCTATAGTATGAGTAAGAAAACGCAAAAATCAAGCATTTTTATGCAAAACTGCTTTCCAAAAAAATGAGCTATAAAGCCAACTGGGGAGCGTGTTCGACCGGCTTTCACTGCCGGTAAACGTAAGATGTGATAATAACGTAAGTTACAGCAAATTTGTGCGGCTAATAACAGGACTGAGAATGGCTCAACAAAAAACTCTTCGCCTTAAACGACAACAATTCTCACTTCAAATTTCTTCTAATAACCGCTGCAGCCGAAACCGTTCGCTGGATATTGCCGCTCTCAACTGTCATCGAAATCTGAACACTCTTAACATAGGTTACCGCATCTTCGGTCGCTGTATCCTTTGTGAAAGTCATAGCAGTAACATTGTCACAAAGCACATACGACAAGGCGGCGGAATTATCAATAAGATAAAGTTTGTTATCACCACTGTTATATCGATAGGTAATATCATCTCCGCCGGCGGTAAAAAAGCTGCATTCATTTCCTGGTGCACAAGGATCAACCGCATTTGCAGTCCGAAGCTGGCTCGTTATTCGAAACAATGCCTGACGGGCGCTGTTGATTGTCTTAAAGACATCCTCGTTTTCCCCGTAATTTATAATCGAGGCGTTGAAGGCCACGGCCACCGCGGCAAGCAGCAGGCCCATTATTGCCAGGGCAAGCAGCAACTCTGCGATGGTAAAAGCATACTCGTTGCTCGTTGCTCGTTGCTCGTTGCTCGTATTTTGTATGTCGTATTTCGTATATCGCATTTCGCTTCACGCTTTTTAATATCTGGCTCGAATCCAACTTGCCGAGCTGATTTCCCGAGAGTTCAAAAAAACCTTTACCGTTATTCTAATGAAGCTGCTGTCGTAAGCGACAACCTGCTCAAAATTTGCCGCGTTGACATTTTCAACGGTAACTTGCTGACTAAAGGCAGCAAGGTCATCCAGATCATTTCCATCGGCACTAATTGGCGGAGAAAAGCTCGCACCATCAAAATCATCCAAATCATCATAGCCAGTCATAACGGTAAGCTCTCTTATCTGTTCAACGAGAAACTCAGCGGTTGACAAATTCGTCCCTGCACTGTTGGCTTTCGTGAATGCGCTATTGGCTGCAACAAGGGAGGCAATTGCAAGACCTACCAGTATTATTGCAATTAACACCTCAATGAGTGAAAAAGCGTTCTCGATGCTCGATGCTCGATGCTCGATGCTCGATGTCCGTATTGCGTATTGCGTGTGTCGCATTTCGTATCTCGCTTTCATGGTTCGTGGCTCGATTCACGATTCACAATTCACGAATTTATTTGCCCATAACAAGACTGGACATCTTAAATATCGGCAGAATAATACTCATCGCGATAAAGCCGACCAGAACACCCATCACGACTATCATTATAGGTTCTATCATTGATGTTACCGTTTTTATAACAGTTTTGAGCTCTCTTGCGTAATAATCGGAAACATCTCTTAGCACTTCGCTCATCGTGCCTGAATCCTCGCCGCTTCTTATCATTTGTACTACGTTGCTCGGCATCAGATTATACCGGCTCAGGCTCGATGCGATTTTCTTGCCCTGACGAACATCCCCATAGACGCCAAGCCACATATCTTTATAAAGAACGTTTCCCGATATTTGGGCCGTCACCGAAATAGTGTCAAGAATCGGCACGCCCGCTCTCATCAGCACACCCATCGTGTGCAGGCTCCTGGTTATATAAAGACTTCGGCACAGCGTTTTTATAAGGGGCAATACCAGTTTCGTCTTATCCCACCATAACCGACCGACATTCGTGCCGATAAAGTACAAAAATCCCCCAAACAGCCCTCCAACAGCCGGTATAATAAGAAACCAGTAACCCCGCAGAAACCCACTGCTGGCCATTAAAATCTTAGTGGAAGCAGGCAGCAAATGCTCCTTGCCTGCAAATATCGCTGTAAATCTCGGCAAAACAAAACACAGCAGGAAAATGGTCACAAATACCGCCATAACTGCTATGATAATCGGATAAACCATAGCACCTCTAACCTGTGACCGGGTTTCGGCTTCACCGTCCAGATACTCTGCTAATTTTTGCAACATACTACTCAGCGAGCCGCTAATCTCCGCTGCTGCCACCATATTTATATAAAGATTGCTGAATACCTGGGGATGCTCAGCGAGCGCCTGCGAAAAGCTTTGTCCGGCTTCGATTTGATTTTTCAAATCAGTGATGATTACCTTGAATTTCGGCTTCTCCTGTTGTTCCGCTATTGACTCAAGCGAATCCTGAAGGCTAATACCGGCCCGGACCATAACCGAAAGCTGATTCGTAAAGTTTAGAATATCCTTCCGGCTCGGCCCGAACTCAACGCTGAAATTCCGTATCTTTTGTCCAGCACCAATTAGGCGTGTGCCTAAGCTCAATTGGTGCTGGATGCTTGCCTGCTCACTCTGCGGGGAGCGTTTGGCCGCAATGTTCTTGCGTTGTTTTTGTTCCCCTCGTGCTTGAGCTTGTTGCCCATTTTCCGCAACTGCAGCCGCAGCTTCATAATTTTGCCAGGATTCTTCCAACATATCCTCAACCCTTTTGTAATAGGTAACTGGTAATTGGTAACTGGTAATTAACTAATTAACCAATCTGCTTATTACTTTGGCCCCCCCTTTGTGAATTTGCGGGCCCTGAAGCTCAGGGCAAAATGGAAGCCCCTTCAGGCGGTTGGACGACTTCAAACCGCTCCATAGGGGTAAGCACCTTCTCCATCCTCCCCGGATTGGTTGCCCGTGCAATTGCCTCTCCCCTGTCCAGGTAACCCTTGAAATACATATCGGCAACGCTAATATCCATATTCTGCATTCCCACCCTGCGGGAAGTCTCAATAATATTGGGTATCTCGTAGATTCTGTTCTCACGAATACAGTTTCTCACCGCCGAGGTGCACAGCAATATCTCCGTACACGGTACCATTCCCGGCTCATCTATTCGCTTGAATAATGTCTGCGAAATAACAGCCTGTAACGTGTTAGCCATCATCGTTCGAATCTGATTCTGCTGATTTGCGGGATAAATATCTATAATACGCTCAACAGTCTGAGAGGCATTAATGGTGTGCAGCGTACTAAAGACGAGGTGCCCGGTTTCAGCAGCGGTAATTGTCGAGCTTGTAGTTTCCAGGTCTCGCATTTCGCCGACCATAATGATATCGGGGTCCTGCCGCAAGACGTGCCTCAGGCCTGATGCAAAATTCGGACAATCGGAACCGATTTCACGTTGTTCTATCATACACATCTTGTTCTCTAACGCATACTCGATAGGGTCTTCCAGCGTAATTATGCGTTTCCTGTACTTTGTATTTATCAATCCTATCGTCGCAGCGAGGGTCGTGCTTTTACCGGAACCGGTATGGCCGGTTACGAGAACCAAACCTCTTGGCAGGTCTGCCAGCTCTTTGATTATCGACGGCAGGTGCAATTCGTCTACCGAAGGAATCTGATTCGGAATCACTCTAAACGAAATCGCAATCGTATCACGTTGATAATGAGTGTTGACGCGGAACCGATGGCCGTCATCGATGGCTGTCGAAAAATCAAGGTCTCTTTTCTCTTCAAATTTTTTGAATCTGTCCGGCCCAACCATAGCAAGAACCATTTCTTTTGCATCTTTATCGCTGACGACAGGGAAATCCATCTCGAGCAATTCCGTATTCCTGCGCAATATGGGAGGCATCCCAACGTTGATATGCACATCGCTGGCCCTCTTCTCTATCGCTTTTGCCAATATGGTTTTTACACCTACCATATCACAATCTCTTAAATAAGCACACGAGGTCGTAGTTATGAGTTCATAGTTCATAGATGGGCAACTACGAACAATGAACAACGAACTATGAACTCGATCCGGGATTCATTCCGACAGCTTCAATACAATTTCCACGTCTCCAGACTTGAGCTTAACGAAACTATCGCCAATCCGGCAAACCTTAAAACCTCTTATTGAATCCCCCTCATAGAGGATTCTATCATCAATCATACAGCAATTGCCCTGGTCGGATTGCATAATGCTCAAAAGCTGCAGGTTCTTTGTTTGCTGTCTTAGCCGCTGTTGCCTCATCCTTTCTGCCTCAATGTCAGAACTCCCTTCTCCTGTATCGGAAGTTTCCATCACGTTGTCCAAAAACCTCTCAAGTTCAAACGGATTTTTCAGGAGTTCGCCGACCGGCACCTGCTGCACGTCCGAAAACTCATAAAATTTCTTAACTATCTCATCCATCCGGCTAAACATTTCGGACCTGACGCCGGTAATCCGGGTAATCGCCTTCTCAATCTGCGCCTCTTCCGTGCCAACGGACGCTGCCACTGTTTGGGGTGCGCTCTTTTTTACCATAAACCAAAGACTCAACAGGCCTATACCAAACAAAGCAGCAAGCAGTATCGTAGTCCTGCGAACTTGTTTCCCCTGAGTCGCTACGGTTAGATATTCTTGCTCCTGTGTCTGGCGGGTGGTATCAGCAGCTTTCTTATCCCCGGCCTCAGCCGGTTTTTGCACCAACGAATCGTCAGGGCTTTGCTCCCGCAAAAAAGACAACATAGCCAAGCTCCTTTAAAGCTGGTAAGTGGTAACTGGTAATTGGTAATCGGTAAGTGGTAATTGCTTACCATTTAACAAATCAACCATTTAAGCAATTACTCTTTATCCGGTTTTACTCTGGAAAAATATACTCACTATAAAAGCAGCCGTTATTTGTCCCTCGCCCTTCGTTTGTTTCTTTAACTCAAGCTCGCGGATTTTCATTATCCGAGGAAGCTTCTCAAGCTCCAGGAGGAACGAATAAAACGAATTAAAATTCCCTTCTAATTCCATTTTCAGCGGCTGTTCAATATAACCGCTATTATTCTTTTTCGTCAGCGTTCGAATTGTTTTGGGTTTCAGGCCCTGCTTTTCCGCAATTACAGTTACGTCACGAAGCACCTTGTCAATTTCGTTTGTAGGCGGCAGCTTGCTTTCAAAAAACTCGACCGCCTCTTGTAATTGCTCAAGCTGTTTTGTAAGCCCCTCTGCCGCGGCACTGGTTTGCTCAAATTCGGCCAATTTGGCCAGCTTCGTCTCGACTTGCCCTTTTGCCTCAGCCAGGCGCTTGTTAGCCGGCTTAATCATACATTGGTAGCCAACCACAGCTAACCCTAACAGCAAAATGAAAAACACAGCTTTTCTAAAACCGCCTGTCATACTTTTACCCTTTAGTAGCACGGGCTTCCAGCCCGTGACACGGCCGGGATGGCCGTGCCACAACCATTACCCAATATCAGCATTAAAAATTCCATCCTGCACTCTCGGCGTATCTTACTCTAATTCTCTCAATGTCTTCGCTGCTAAGATGAACATCTTTTCTAAGCATTGCCGTCAGCTTGAATTGCCTGAACGTCATATCTTCGATTTTATATTCTTTTGATTCCACCAGCGCCACATTGTCCAGCAAACTTGAACTGCTCAGCCGCTCAATATAGGCTGCAACTTGAAGGTCGCTCGGAGCCATACCTCCAATATCTATATGGGTCTCTAACAATTCCTCTCCTGACACTTTCGCCCGAGCTGCTGTCGTCTTTTTCACCTGGGCTTGTCCGTATTTACTGGCCGGCCCGGCAACACGCCTGGCCTGCTTCGGCTCCTTCTGAACCAGGTTCAGTCGTAAAAGCGACACCCCCGGCGGCAGGGTATTCGTCAACGACGCCAACAAAACACTTCTCGGCACCGGCTCAAGCAGCTCTGCGGTGGTAAGAGCAGTCTTCATCATCACCTTGCGCTTTCTTTGAAGCTCTTCAAATTGGTCTATGGCCTCTCGTGCCCGGACCATTTTTGCATTTACAAGTCTTCCCTTAGTTCTGAAGGCACGCTGGCGCAGCCTGATAGTCATAAACGAACCGCCCAATGCCACCATTACTACCCCAAGCAACACAAGATACAGCAGGTTTGTTCTGTGAGACTCACTGCTTTGCACGTAATCGTCAGGCACAAAATTTATGTTAAGCATCTTTTAACCCCGTTAGAATTTTTCCCTTTTTTGTGTCATATTCTTATAAGTCTCTTCAGGCACCCCGTTATAGAATTTCTAACGGGGTTAACCCACTCTCTCTTGTCCTTATGACAAGCTAAGCCCGAAGGCGGTAGCCCAATTGACTCGACAATTCCTTCTCTCTATCGGCAGTCCCAAACACTCTTCCGGGCGTTTGGGGCCCTTTCCCGAACGATATGGATTAGGCATTTTAACCGCTGCCAGACAATCTGCCATCTGTGCCGGCATTTCCAGCTGCTTTGCTATTGTCGTGCATATCTCTTTATCTACGGCCTGACCCGAAAGGAAAATCAAACGCTCTATTCGGGCCTTTGGGTGCATCGAGGCGAAGTGCTGTCTGCAGGAAGTCAATTCCAATACCAATCTCGCTACTATTTCATCCCCCTCGAGCTGGTTGGTTCCTATTGGTATCGAACGAGCAAAAAGGAGTGTCTTTACGCGACAAATCACAACATTCGTACAGTTCGCCTCTATATCAAGCAGCATCGCGACCACTTGAACATCGCTTTTGCGCCTGGCAAAAAACCTGGTGTAGCTGTTGGTCAGTGCCATCGGCCAAACACCAATAGATTTAATCGTCAGACCGGCCTTTTCGTATATCGCCAGATGTCTATCAATAATCTTGCGCTCGGCCGCTATCACTAAAACATTGTCCTCCTCCGTCGGGATGTACTTTATCATTGCGTCATCAGGTTCGAACGGCAATTTTTGTTTTACCTTCGAGCAGATAGCGTCCGCCAGTTTATCATTATCTACCTTCGGCATTCTTATATGGTCAATAAACAGCTCACTTGCCGGTATCGCCGCTATCACCTCTTTGCCCCGAAATTTGCCGTTTGCCGTCAACTTACGTATAGTTTCTATGGCCCATCTTTGCCAATTCCCGCTGCCGGGTTTCACGTTCTTAGGCCGATTTTCACTGCCGCCGGCAATCAAACTTATACGGCCTCCGTTTTCTCCAAGCTGGACCAAGTTCACGCCATCTCGTCCCATATCCACACCAATCGAATATGTGCGGTTTTTCAAAAACCAGAGCATATCAATTTCACCCCGCTATTCAATTGACGATTGACAATTGACAATTTCTCCTATTTGCTCCCCGCACCCAACCTCATCATCGTTCAAAGTTGATACCCGCATTAAATTACTTGGGCGCATCCCGCACCTATCAGGCGTCCCCTTAGGGGAATTGGTGCGGGACTAAATAAAATATAAGAAACAGCCCCCCGACCCGCCAAACGTGAGCAAAAATATTCGAACCTTGCTCTGCAAAATATTGCAAAAAACTGGTTCCACTGCCGATAAAATCCGCGATTTTACTGCTGACCGAAGATAGATTCACAACAGTTTCGGCTTATGGACGTCTGCAAAACGCTTTGAAGTGAGAAAAAACTTTCTAAAAAACAAAAAAATCTTCAAACAAAATAAAGTTTTCTCTTTTCAAAAAGGTATTGGCGCCGGGTCATAGAATTTTCGGCGGATTTCTCAAAAAGGAAAAACAAAGCTTATAGGACATTACGAGCGTATCGGCCATCACGCTTGGCTGCTCTATTCAGCCTTGAGCTGACGCTTCATCAAATCGGCAACTGCCGTCTGTATCGCCTTGTTCTCGAACAGCACCTCATAGACCGCCTGCGTAATCGGCATCTCAACATTATATCGGCCCGCAAGCGCAATTACCGATTTGCAGGTAGCAATGCCTTCGATAACCGATTCAGTAGCCCTTTGCGCTTGCTCTATACTTTGCCCTTTGCCTATCCTTTCGCCGAACGAGCGGTTTCTTCCCTTTGGCGAAATGCAGGTCGTTACCAAATCACCGAGGCCGGTTAATCCTGCAAACGTCTGAGGTCTTGCCCCCATCGTTACCCCTAATCTGGTTATCTAGGCAAGTCCCCTGCACAAAAGCGCCGCCTTTGCGTTATCGCCGGCACCCATACCGTCTATAATTCCTGCGGCAATAGCAATAATGTTCTTACAAGCCGCAGCTAATTCAACCCCGACAATGTCGGTATTGGTATAAACACGCAGCCAGGGACAATTGAAAGTGTACTGGACCTCTGTGGCCAATTCCTCATCGCTCGACGCGGCGCACGCCGTCGCCGGAAGTCTTCTGGCCAGCTCATCGGCAATCGTAGGCCCGGAGAGCACAGCAGTTTTGAGTTTTAAGTTTTTAGTTTTGAGTTTCTCTTTCAGCACGTCGGCAAGTATTTGGGTCGGTCGCAGCAGCGTATCATTCTCAATACCCTTAGCAACCGAGACAATCGGAACACCATCAGGGACGTATCCTTTTAGCCGGTCCCAAATCCGGCGCATAAACTGACACGGCACCGCAGAGACAATCAGGTCGGCACCCGCCATTATACGCTCATCTTCGCCCTCAAATGCAAGGGCTTCGGGCAGTTTATAGCCGGGCAGAAATCTTTTGTTCTCGCCGCTCAACTCTATCTGCCTCAACTGCTCACGGTCGTAACCCCACATCCGCACAGAGCGTATAGCGTTTAGCGTATAGTGTTTAGTGTCTCGGCTATCTGCTTTTTCTTTACTATCCGCTAAACGCTGTCCGCTGTCTGCTATTTTTTTCTCGCAGAGCAGAATAGCTAAAACGGTGGCCATCCCGCCATCGCCGATTATGGATATATTCTTAAACATAGAGAAGCATTAAAGCAGCCAAAGGCAGGAATGTCAATCTTGATGTTCGACTCCCCCCGTCATTGCGAGGCCTGAAAGGCCGTGGCAATCTCTATTTAGCCCGCATTTCTCACAGCACCAGTTGAAAAAAGCTCCTTTTCTGGTATAACTTGTTTAGAAAAAACAAGTTAACAAAAAGAAAAGGAGCAATACAATGAAAACACACTGTAATCAAAAAACCCTCGAATTTCAAAC
>JAUVYQ010000162.1 GCA_030603035.1 Phycisphaerae bacterium
TTGGACACCTGAAACACCGTTCCGTGCCGGGTCCCTTCCGGAAAATGTACCTATTTTTAAATTTCAGATTTAAGATTTCAAATTTCAGATTTCATTTCTTCTCTGCGGTTAATCCGTGGTGCTTGAGCCGCCGTAGATAAAACGCATCCGGCCAATGTTAGGGATAACAGCAAATCGAGATTTGGCAAACGGTCTAAAACCGCTGGGCCAATAGACAAACAAAGCCTTGCCTACCAGGTAGTCACGCGGGACGATGCCTTTGCGGTAAAATCGGCCGTTATTTCCCTTCCCCTTTGCTCTCCACCATCTGCCGTCCTCACTGTTCGGACTATTGTCACCAAGTACGAAAAATTCATCTTCTTCAAGCTTGAAAGCATTGCCCTGTGTTGCTCTGCCCTGTTCGCGACTGTTGGGAGACCTTTTTGCAGTGTAGTGGATGTCCCTGAAAACCCCTATATGTGAGAGTGTTAGTTTGCCGGAGCCGAAAATTCTAACCTGCGGCTCGATATCTGTTCTTCTCTGACCGGCGTCTTCGGCAGCGCGTCCCAAATCATAAACTAACTTTTCGCTGCCGAATTGAAAAATCAATTGATGGTCAACATTGGCAAATTTAACCAGAGTCGCTTTGTTTATAGCCGGCGGCTCAATTGGCATACGTCTTATTAAGTCTGTGGTTTTCCCATCCTTTTCGGTCTTTGTGATTGCCATCTTGCCTGTCAAATCGACCCACGCTTTGTAACGGGTTTGATATTTGCTCAGAGCTATTCCGATACGTCCTTGTGACTCGGCTGCCCGGGCGTAGAAACGTACCATCAGGTCGCTGCAATACGGCATACGCCCGTATTCTCTGACATCGTCGTAAGCGTAGGTGGCTCTGAAATTATTGCCGATTGAGGTGTCATAAATCATCGTATTGATTTGGTCAGCGGGACTGTCTAACCGGAACAGGGTTGGGTTATCTTTGTCATCGAGTATCCATCTTGAATCTGTGACGTTTCTGAATGGCTGCTGCCAGGTGTGGTCGTTAAACGACCTTTCTCGTGGCCGAACCGGCTGATAGTCGTTATTATAGACCGGCATCCATAACTCATCCTGGACCTTGGGGGGTTTTCGGCTGATTTCTCCGTTGATGTAAACGTCGCCATCGATTATTTCCACGGTCTCTTCTGGTCGGCCCACTAATCGTTTGATGTAATTTATTGAGGGGTCGAGTGGATTTTTGAAAACTATTACATCCCATTGTTTGGGTTCGAAGAACTGATAGACGCACTTTAGGACCAATATCCGGTCGCCGTTTGCTACCGGCGTTGCTCCGCCGACCGGCTGGTAATTACCACAACTTGGACAGCGGGAAGGATATGATCTCAGATGTCCGGACCGTGGAACATAGTCATCCGGAAATCCATAACTTCGCGGCACAAAGCCATACTCGTATTTGTATCCGCACTGCCGGCAGCCCAGCCGAAAATGTGCCCCCTTAAGCGTATCGGCCATACTGCCGGTAGGTATCCGGAATGCTTCCATTACAAATGCCCTGAAGACAAAGGCCAATATAAAGGCGGTTATCAGCCATTCGAAGGTCTTTGCAATTTCAGCCGCTCTCTTTTTTCGAGCGGCCTTCTTGGAGCTGGTTTTTTCGGTCTCACTTAGAGACATAAATGCCAATCCTGCTCTGTTTTTTTCTTACCACAAAGACAATTTTTTCTTCGTGTCTTTGTGTCTTGGTGGCTAATAATTGAGAGCTTTGTGTCCATTATTTCAAAACAGTTTAACCAGGACATTACAAACAACCGGGTTCCTATTTTGTCCCGCACCAATTATGCCGATAAGCTCTCAGCCGGTCAATAAACTATTTGTCCTCGAAGCTATTTTACTCTATTCGCTGAGCTTGACAGCTGTGCCGTAAGCAAAAAGTTCAGCCGCGCTTCCCACAACACTGGTAGTCATATAGCGAACATTGATTATTGCATCCGCTCCCATCTCTGCCGCTTTAGCGACCATCCTATTAGTAGCTGCTGCCCGGGCCCTTCCCATCATCTCTGTGTATTCAGTCAATTCGCCGCCAAGGACAAGTCTGATTAGGGCGGACAGGTCTTTGCCAAGCCAGATAGCAAATACCGTATGGCCCTGCACCAGACCGAGAACCTCCGTAATTTCCTGGCCGGGTATTTCTGTGGAATTCAATAGCGAAACTGTGCGCTCCGGCTCACTAAGCACTGGCGCCTCTTTTGATGTCTTGATTTTCCTTTGTTCGAGGGCCACTGTCACCAGGACCACAAGGATACCACCCAGAAGGCAGAAAACCGCTATCCTGAGCCACCAGGGCACACGCGGGTCTTCGGCAGCGACCACGTGCCACGGTATCCCGGCAAATACTGCAGTGAACAGCCCGAGTACGAAGGCCAGCGAGCCAATTTGTCGAAGTGTTTTCATAGCTATTCCTTTCCTTAGTAGAATCGAAAAATCTCAGCTAACGCTCAGCGTCAGCATTGGGTACTCCCGTTTATTATGATAAAAAACTGACTAAACATATGCCACAGGCTCTATACTATCAAATTTCATTTCAAATGCACGACTTCATATCCCAAATCCGGGTTTACAAATAATCGCCGGCTGCAGCCGCCTGCCCGAAACCACAAATGGGCACTCTTAAAAAGCTCACAAAAAGCGTAAATGCGGGCCTTTTGGATTCTCCGCAGGAGGCGAACTCTTTAATACGATGCAAAGAGCGAAATTCTCGAACGCAGACGCAGGATTAAACAAGGGTGGTTTTTATGTAACATCTTGCAAATAAAGAGCTTATACCCAATCGGTTTGCAGAAAAGACTGTTTCATCCTGCTTTGTTTTCCCCGGATTTGTTGATGAGTTTGTGTATTTTGCGGAGGCTTAAATAGGGGAGGCGGCGCAAGAAGGCTTAGGTTTTTATTTGTTCTTGATGCAGGGTCAAATTTTTTTTAGAAGCTGAAAAAATTTATTTAAAAATTGCTTGTGATATAGAAGTCTTTGTTGTATAGTAATTTGCGGTATTTTAGAGTTTCTATTTTGCCGGTTGGTTTTACGATAGACGGTTGCTCATCGATTTGTAGTTTTGCAGAGGTGTGTGATGAGTTGTTGGATAAGAAAGGTTAATTTGTTAGAGGTCCCCCCTTTTGTAGAAAGTCGCAAAACTCCGGTGCTGTTGCCGGACAGCAATGCGCTTTCGGTAAGCGGAATCCAGTTTCTCCGGCAGTTTGCCGGATTTCTTCTTGAAATGAGGTAGCCTATGTCAACAGTTACAAAGAAAGAACTTATCGACCGGATTGCAGAACGTACGCAGGCAAAAAGAGTCGTAGTCAAGCGTATAATTCAGACGTTTCTTGACGAGGTAATAGCAGAATTGTGTAAGAATAATCGTTTGGAATTCCGCGACTTTGGCGTCTTCGAGACCAGGACAAGGGTCGCCAGAATTGCGCAGAATCCTAAAACTCTTGAGCGAGTTGAGGTCCCTGCCAAGCGAACGGTTAAGTTTAAAATGGGCCGACTGATGAAGGAGAATCTTTGTATCCCTGCTGCAGAATCGGCTGAAGCGAAATAGTTGTTGGGGCCCCATTTCGAATTAAAAGCTACAGTTCACAACAGAAGGCGGCAGAGTTTCAACTGCGGACTCTCGGCTATGGCAGATTGCGGGGTGGGGAGAGAATAGGTTGTTTGGGCAAAGTTGTTCAAAAGGAGCGTTTTATGTCAGAGGGAAAAGTTAAGTGGTTCAACCCAAGGAAAGGGTACGGATTTATCGCTACCGAGGACGGCCGCGATATCTTCGTCCACTACGCAAGTATTTCAGGAGAAGGATACAGGACTCTCGCTGAAGGCGATCCGGTTACTTTCGACATCGTCGAGGGCGAAAAGGGGCTAAGGGCCGAGAATGTAGTTCCAATATCAGCCTCGGAAAGCAAAGAAGAGTCGTAAAGTTACTTTCTTATTTTGGGCCAGAGGGGAGGTTATAAACAAATCTTGTTTTTATCATTCCCTGATTGCCTTGGGTTCCCGTTTTGCGGCTTTTTGCAAAATGTGGCCAGAACCCACAAAATGGGGTCCCCTGATTTAATGCTAAAGAAACGGCAATAGCAGAGTCCGGCAATTTGCCGGGTCGAGATACGATATATGATTGCTGCCGAGTTCAAATCCGGGCTGGACTGTAATGTGCTTGTCCTGAACAAGCATTATATGGCTATCCGAATAGTGGGTGCCAGACGGGCATTTTCTTTGCTGTTTCGCGACCTTGCCGAGGTCGTCTCTTTTGAGCAGGGCGGATATTCCAACTATAACTTCCAGAGCTGGTGTGACGTGAGCCGGTTCAGGCGTCATTTCGAGCCGGACGGGCACGACTGGGTCTCCACGGTCAATTTTTATATAGCGGTGCCGCGGATTATCCGGTTGTTATTTTATGACCGTTTGCCGCGAAACGAGGTGAAATTTAATCGACGAAACCTCTTCGCTCGCGATAAAAATAGATGTCAGTATTGCGGCAAACGCCAGCGGACCAGCGAGCTGTCGCTTGACCATATTATCCCTAAGAGTATGGGAGGCAAATCAGCTTGGGAAAATATAGTTTGTGCCTGCGCGAAATGCAACGTGAGAAAAGGCGGCCGAACCCCCCGGCAGGCGGCAATGACGCTTATCCAGAAGCCCGTTAAGCCAAAACACAATCCGCTCGTTCATATTCACTTGGGCCATCAGCGTTACCGCAGTTGGAAGCAATTCCTCGACCATGCTTACTGGTCTGTCGAGCTAAAATAGCCCTGATAAAGCGGGACGATGCGCCAGTCTCTATCCCAAATAATCAATAAGCCCTCCTGTCCTTCATAATTCGATATTCCTTGCTTGTCCCGAAAGTATCAGTCGGGATTCGACATTCGATATTCACCATCCCTTTCTGTCTCCCGTCTTCTGTCCTCCGTTGTAGGGGCAGGCCCACGTGCCTGCCCTGTCTCCGCCGTAAGGCGTCCCCGCCAAGGGGCGTCCCCCCTGGGACAAGCGGACTAACGCTGGTCGTGTGGGATCATAACCGTGGCTCTTGCCACAGCAGCATTTTTTGCCTTTGAAATTGGTCCCCGGTTTGAGGATTCCGAGAAGCTCACCCGTAGGGATCTCCGCTCCCTTAGGGATAAATTCGCTTCGAGTTTGAAATTGGCTTTGTTTTGGGTTTGTTTTCCCCACGTCTGCAAAGTCGTTCATTTTCATAATCCTTTGTTAAATATAAGTTTACGTTCATTTTGGGCTTTTCGGAAATTGGCTTTGAATTGGGTTTGTTTTTTCGGACTGCGAAATCATCTTTTTTTCTGTAATCCTTTGTTATAAGTGAGTTTACATTCATTTGTGCTTTTCGGGGATTGGCTTTGATTGGGTTTGTATTGGGTTTGTTTTTTCGGACTCTCCGCTGCCATTTATTTTCATAAT
>JAUVYQ010000079.1 GCA_030603035.1 Phycisphaerae bacterium
GGTGCACCCTATGGAAGGCTGCGACGGCGATTCGGCGGGTCGGCCAGGCAAACTAACCCTGCGACGATATGAAAGGTTTGCCGCCGGCGGAGCAGGGCTGATTTGGGCTGAGGCGACAGCAGTTGTGCCCGAAGCCAGAGCTAATCCGAGGCAGTTGTGGCTTAACGAAAAAAGCAAAGACAGCTTTGCAGCAATGGTCAAAAGAATGCGGGAGGTTGCAGCCGAGAGCATGGGGCCCGAGCATAAACCTGTAATCGTGGCGCAGCTAACCCATTCGGGTCGATACAGTAAGCCGGAAGGTGTTGCACATCCGTTGATTGCCGGGCGCTGCACTTATCGAGATGCTTTGGTCCCACAGGAAAAACCCACCCGGAACGCAAAAAGTAACATACCGGATGATTGGCCTGTCCTGACGGATGAATACCTGGATGAGCTTCAGGATGCTTATGTTGCGGCGGCAAGGATGGCGTTTGAGATCGGGTTTGATGCAGTGGATGTAAAATCCTGTCACGGATATCTGATAAATGAGCTTTTTGCCTGCCGTAACAGAAAGGATAAGTATGGAGGCTCATTTGAGAACCGAATTAGGTTTGTGCTGGATGTTGTTGATAAGATTCATAAAGAGCTTGGCGAAGAGGCGCCGGTGGTTACGAGACTTGGTATTTATGACGCTATACCGTATCCTTATGGCTGGGGTGTCGATAAAGATGACTATACCAAGCCCGATTTGGCGGAACCTAAGAAGCTAATTGCTCGATTGGCCGAGCGCGGGGTTAAGCTGATTAACATCACGGCAGCAAACCCGTATTACAATCCGCATGTGGGAAGGCCTTTCAATGAGCCGATAGTCGGCGGCTATGAAGAGCCGGAACATCCGTTGGCCGGCGTAAGCAGGCTCATCAATCTGGCGGGAGAAATTCAAAAGCAGTTTCCCGATATCGCAATTGTCGGCACGGGCTATAGCTGGCTGAGGACACTCTTGCCCAATGTAGCGGCGGCAGGCAAAGCAAAGGGCTTAGCTGCTATCGTCGGCGTTGGGCGAATGGCGTTTGCATATCCGGATTTTGCCAGAGATATTATTGGGTTCCCGCGAAGCGGGGTCCCTGCCAAGGGCAAACTTGACCCAGCCAAAGTTTGTGTAAGTTGTAGTGCGTGCACGCAGATAATGCGGGATGGTGGAATGACAGGATGCGTGGTGCGGGACAACGAAGTGTATGGCCCAATATTTGCGCATGGGAGGATGAGTGACAGGGATAATCTTGTGCGGCTTGCATCGGCGTGCCGGCAGTGCCAGGCCGCCAAAGGCGGTCTCGAAAGCGGCTTCGCCGCTACGTGCCAATTGGGCTGTCCCGCCGGTGTTAATATACCGAAATTCATCGGCTTATTCCTTGATGGCGAGGACCGTGCTGCTTACGAGGTGATAAAGGAAGCGAATGTATTTCCTGAGGTCTGTGCGTGGCTGTGTCCGATCGAGCAGCAGTGTGAGGGTAACTGTCTACAAAGGTTTATCGGCGACGGCCCTGTGCCGATTGCTGATATACAAAGGTATCTGGCTGAGCAGGCCAACAGGAACGGCTGGTCGAAATTGCGAATACCAAAGCAGACAACCGGCAAGAATATAGCTATAATTGGCGCGGGGCCGGCAGGTCTGTCCTGTGCGGCGAAGCTGCTTGAAGCAGGACACACCGTGACAGTCTTTGATAAAAGCACCGATTTTGGTGGAATGGTAGAATCGGTAATTCCTCCGGAGAAGGCAAATGATTCACTGAACAATGAAATTACAGCTATATTTGAAGATGTGCCTGAAGACAGGTTATTAAAGCGTCTCGGCAAAGAATTAAACGCCGACTTCAATCTTGATACGATTATAGAAGAAAGATTTGACGCTGTCTTTATCGGTATGGGCCTGCCGAAATCAGTCGGTATCGGTAATGAGAATATTGATGGTTTATGGAATGCGATGGAATTTCTTGCGGCGGCAAAAGAACCGGACAGGTTGGACCTTGCGGGCAAGCGTGTGGCGGCGATAGGCGGTGGCAATACCGCTATGGATGTTGCGGTTACCGCCAGGCGCCTGGGTGCCAGAGACGTTTACGTCATATATCGTCGCTCCTTTGAAGAGATGCCTGCGTGGGATGCTGAGCGTGACCGGGCGCTCAATGTTGGTGTGCATTTTTTGATATTGACTCAGCCGATTGGATTTCTTTCTCAGGATGGGAAACTGACGGCAATTACCGCTTGTCCGACTAAATTGGGCGGGCCGGATGCCTCAGGCAGACGCAGGCCGCAGCCGGTAGAGTCGAGCGCTTATGACCTTGATATGGATATTGTGGTGGAGGCAATAGGTCAGAAGTCGCCGGAAGAGATTAATGAAATTCTTCCGGGTGTGGAATTAAGAAATGGTCTTATTCAGACAAAAGAAAATTCATTGGCGACATCGAGGCCGGGAGTTTTTGCCGGCGGCGACCTTGTAAGAGGGCCATCGACGGTAGTTGCGGCCGTTGCAGACGGAATGGCGGCGGCAAAAGAGATAGAACAGTTTTTGCAAAAGTAAGGAAGTCAAAGATGACCGATAGACCTGTGGCAATAGTTACCGGAGCAAGTCGTGGTATTGGAAGAGCGATTGCAATAGAGCTTGCATCACTCGGTTATAACCTTGTGGTTAACCATTTTGATTTTACCGCTGAAGGTGAACCTGATGAGTCTTTTGCGTGTCAAACTCAAAGAGAAATTGACGAGCTTGGTACACAGTGTGAGGTTTTGCGAGCTGATGTTAGCAGCGCCAAGGACCGGAACCGGCTTGTAGATTTGGCCAAAAACAAATTCGACAGATGTGATATGCTGGTGAATAATGCCGGTGTTGCTCCTTTAAAGCGGACGGACATTCTTGAAGCGACCGAAGAGAGCTTCGATAGGGTAGTGGGAATAAATCTTAAAGGGCCATATTTTTTGACTCAGCAGGTGGCCAACTGGATGATTGAGCAGAAAAAGCAACATCCAGAGCGGTTGTTTCGGATTGTAAACACAGGCTCAATCTCGGCGTACACCAGTTCGCCGGCGCGGGGTGAATACTGCATAAGCAAAGCTGGTATTACTATGATGACGAAGCTGTACGCGGACAGACTGGCCGAGTATAATATCGGCGTATTTGAAATCAGCCCCGGCATTATAGCAACTGATATGACCCGCGTCGTCAAAGACAAGTATGACAAACTGATAGCAGAGGGACTAACGCCGACCAAACGATGGGGCCAGCCTGAAGACGTCGCAAAAGCTGTGGGAGCCATTGCTGAAGGCAGACTTGATTTTTCGACCGGCCAGGTCATAAATGTTGATGGCGGCTTTCATTTGCGAAGACTGTAACGTGACGCGAGGCACGGGCGACGAGAAACGGAGTAAAAATGGATATCAAAAGTACAATCACGACATTGTTAAGAGACGCCCTCATCCTCGTCTTCAATCAGGACAAGCTCGATGTTGTCAAGACGGCCGAGGCCCTTATAAAGGCGGGCGTCAACAATATGGAAGTAACCTGTCGCGTAAAGAGGTCTTTGGAAAAACTTGAGCTACTGCGTAAGGAGCTTCCGGATTTTGTGGCAGGTTCGGCAAGTTTAATTGACTGGCCCGAAATGCTTGATATTTACAATAAGGCCAATCCGCAGGACCCGCTGCCTTCGGTTCAGCAGGTTGCCGATGCCGGTGCGTGCTACCTTGTTTCGGCTGCTAATTTCAGTGACGAGACCTTCAAAAAATTTACCGCTCGCGTACCCATAATACCGGGATGCGGCAGTGTCACCGAAATCATCAGCCAGTTCTCCAAAGGAGCAAATCTCTGCAAAATATTCCCGGCCAAGCAGCTCGGCGGCCCGGCCTTTGTTAAAGCAATCGACCCGGCTATTCATAAAACCATCAGTCTGGTACCCACAGGCGGAACGAACGTTGGCAACATACCCGACTACATTGATGCAGGGGTTCTGGTATTGGGCGGCTCGTTCAGTATGATTGAAAAAGCTACGATGAAGAAAATCATCGACGAGCAAGACTATGGTCTTTTAGCGCAGGAGCTAACAAATATTAAACAGTTGATAGATAAGCTGCGGACGGAGAAATATCCCGCTCTTGATTTTGCAAAAGCTTCCATCGAGCAGATAAGCCAGATTACCGGCAGAAATTTCAACATTCCGTAGAAATCTGAAGCGCAAAGCGAGATACGCGATGTTAGGGACAAATCTTGTTGAGCCAAGCGATAAGTTTCGCGCAACTTTCAAGGTAACCCTGGGGTTGCTAACGCTGCTTATGGCTCTGGCCCCTTTTCCATTAGCGGTCTGCGCCGAATCACCCAGGAGCGCGAACGAGTCCGCTTCCGCGGTAACGATTAACGCTCCCGATGATGGCTATCGTGGCATCTGGTATATGAATCAGCCGTCCGGTGATGAATACGTTTATAAGTATAGCGGAGGACTTGGAACGTATTGCGCCAAGCACAAGCCGTTTGCCGTCTATTGTGATAAGGCCAAGAAGACTTTTTTCTGTTACGGCGGAACAACCAGGGATAGTAACAGCAGACTGCTCCACATGGTTTCGTACTACGACCATAATACAGGGATGGTGCCGCGGCCGACCATACTTCTTGACAAAAAGACCGACGATGCCCACGACAATCCGGTTATATCCGTCGATGACAAGGGATACATTTGGATATTTTCGACGTCACATGGTACGGCGAGGCCATCATATATTCACAGAAGTAAAAAGCCATATAACATAAGTGAGTTTGAACTGGTCAAAGCGACAAAGATTGAAAACGGTGAAGAAGTTCCAATGACCAATTTCTCGTATATGCAGGCATGGCACGTCAAAGAGAGGGGATTCATCTGTTTTTTCACTCGTTATGGTTATCCTGCAGCGCGCACTATTTACTTTATGAGAAGCCGTGATGGAGTCGAATGGCCGATACGAGTCTGCCTTGCAGCGATTGATGAGGGACACTATCAGATCAGCACGGTGGCTAAAAATAAAGCAGGCACAGCGTTTAATTTCCACCCCAGGGGAAAGGGCCTGAATTGGCGCACGAATTTGTACTATATCGAAACCACCGATTTCGGAAAGACGTGGCAGAGCGCCGACGGGCGGAAATTGCTCCTGCCGCTGAGGTCTGTCAAGAACCCAGCTCTCGTCCACGATTACCGGGCTGAAGGATTAAATGTTTACCTCAAGGATATTCGGCTCGACAAGAAACAAAGGCCGGCGATTCTATTTTTGACGAGCAAGGGATACGAAGCCGGCCCAAAGAATAACCCGCGCACTTGGACCACCGCTCGCTGGACGGGCCGAAAGTGGCAAATTAGACCGGCTTTTGTCTCAGATAACAACTATGATATGGGTTCACTCTACATCGAGAATGACGGAACGTGGCGAATAATCGCTCCTACTGAAACCGGCCCACAGCCATATAACCCGGGCGGCGAAATGGCTATGTGGATAAGCAAAGACCTCGGAAGAAACTGGAAAAAAGTCAAGCAGCTTACGAAGGGAAGTCTGTATAATCATACATACGCACGACGTCCGGTGAATGCTCATCCTGATTTCTACGCGTTTTGGGCTGACGGCCACGGCAGAAAGCCGTCTAAATCTCATCTTTACTTTTGCGACAGAGAAGGTAAAGTTTGGCTGCTGCCGCGGGAGATGACCAAAGATTTTGTCAAGCCAACTTTAGCAAGTAAGGATGTTACTCGCAGGGAGGCAATGATGGCATTGCGAAAGGCAGTACGGTTCTTTCACACGAACGTGGCCAGTCACGGCGGTTATCTCTGGCGATACAGTGCTGACCTTACACTGCGCGAGGGGGAGGGCAAGGCAACTGGGACGATGATATGGGTCCAGCCGCCCGGCACGCCGTCAATCGGCCAGGTGTACCTCGATGCGTACGAAGCAACGGGTGAACAACTCTATCTCGATGCGGCTTGTGATGCTGCCTCCGCACTGTTGCAGGGGCAACTTCGAACCGGCGGGTGGTTTTATCATATCGAGTTCGACCCTGTGAAACGGCAGCGGTATGGGTATCGTGATGTTCCCAAGCGGAAGGGGCAGAGGCAAAAGACTACGCTCGATGACAATACCACGCAGTCGGCCGTTCGCTTCCTCATGCGGCTGGACAAGCTCCTTCAATTCGGGGACCAGAAGATTCACGAGGCGGTGACCTACGCTCTTGAGGCCATGCTCAGGGCCCAGTTTCCCAATGGCGGCTGGTATCAATGGTGGGACCGTTACCCAAATCCGGCGAGCGTTGAGGATTATCCTGTGAAGGCGGCCGGTTATCCGGAAACCTGGTCGCGCATCTGGCCAAATGATTGGACCGGCTGCTATTTTATCAACGACAACGTAATGATGGATATGGTTACCACAATGTTGGATGCCAACAAGATTTATGGGAAGGAGAGGTATTTGGAGTCGGCCTTGAAAGCAGGTGACTTTCTCATTCTGTCCCAGATGCCTGAGCCGCAGCCGGCATGGGCACAGCAGTACGACCGCAACATGCATCCGGTCTGGGATCGCAAGTTCGAACCTCCGGCAATTACCGGCGGAGAGTCGCAAGCAATCCTTGAAACGCTGATGCTGTTGTACCAGGAAACCGGCAAAAAGAAATATCTCGCTCCCATTCATCGTGCCATTTCTTATCTTCGTAAGTCACAGCTTCCTGATGGTCGGCTGGCACGATTTTACGAATTAAAGACAAACAAGCCTCTTTATTTTACCAGGGAGTACAAGCTCACCTATAGTAGTAACGACACACCGACGCATTATAGTTTTATCGTCGATTCCAGGCTGGATTCGATTGAAGCGCAGCATAAGCATCTGTTAGAAGCGGAACCGACAGATAAACGCACGCGCAGCGGTGCGAAAATGGAGCGGATGTCACCTAAGTTGGTGGCAGAGGTAAGGGAGATTATCAACAGTATGGACGAGCGCGGTGCCTGGGTCCAGCACGGACAACTACGGTCCCACAAGGTCGAGCCGGAATCCGGAATCATCGACTGCCGGACCTTTATAAATAACGTCAGAACGTTGTGCCGGTTCCTGGTTGCCGATAGATGAATTTGAGTGTCGGATTGTGTCGAGGCAAACGAATCCACTAACGGTTTTTTTGCAATGAGAATCAACGTAATAAAGACAGAAAATAACGTTACCGTTAGTTTTTGAAACGCAGTTTATCAGAGATAAGGGAAAGAGATATGCAGAGAAAAGAAATAAGCAATCAGACTATAACCTTGCATCGCTTCAACACAGTCGTTGTCGGCTCAGGCGCAGCAGGGATGAATTGTGCGGTGCACCTTTATGAGTTTATGGGCCAAAAAGGAGTTGAGAATCCGCAAGAAAGGATTGCCGTAGTAACTGCGGGGCTCGGCCTGGGTGCATCGCGAATGAGCGGCTCCGATAAGCAAACCTATTACAAAATGGGTACAAGTCCGGACGTCCCTGACAGCGCCGAAGAGTTTGCGAAAAGTCTAACGGCGGCGGGGTGCTGCCACAGCGATTTATCGCTTGCCGAAGCAATCGGCTCACTTCGTGAATTTTACCATCTGGTTCAGGTAGGCGTTCCCTTCCCCCACGATCCAATAGGAAGTTACTGCGGCTACAAAACCGATAATGACCCTTACGAACGGGCAACATCTGCCGGGCCTAAAACCAGCAAATATATGAGTGAATGCCTGCAGAGACAGCTCGAACGGTACGGAGTTAAGATATATGACCGCCAGGAAGTTGGTCATTTACTTACAATCGATGCTGGTGAATCGAAACAAATTGTCGGCGTTGTTACAATAGACAAAGAGAAGGTCGCCAAGGACAGTTTCGCAATAAATGTTTTTTACTGTGCCAACCTTGTTTTGGCTGCGGGTGGCCCGGGGGAAATATATAAAACCAGCGTTTATCCAAAGGGCCAGGTTGGCATTCACGGCCTTGCGTTTGAAGCCGGTTTGGTTGGTGAAAACCTTACTGAATCACAATTTGGGCTGGCAAGTACAAAGTTCCGCTGGAACGTATCCGGTTCTTATATGCAGGTTATTCCTCGGATATTCAGTACCGATGCCAATGGAAATAATGAACGCGAGTTTTTGACAGACTTCTTTCCGTCAATGAGCAAGATGGCAACGGATATTTTCCTTAAAGGTTATCAGTGGCCTTTTGACCCGCAGCGCATTGAGAATCTGCAATCTTCATTGATTGACGTTCTGGTCTTTAATGAGACTCAGAAAAACCGGCGGGTCTTTATGGACTTTCTGCACAATCCAATAGGCAATGCTTCGATGAAAGATTTTGACGTTAATGACCTTGAACCGGAAGCTGCTGAGTATTTGAAAAAAACAGGTGCGTTTCAGGATACGCCAATCGAACGGCTTTTCGCTATGAATCCTCTGGCTATCGAGATTTATAAGGAAAACGGCATCGATTTATATTCGGAGCCGCTTGAAATCGCGGTCTGTGCACAGCACAATAACGGCGGCTTTGCTGTAAACAAATGGTGGCAGTCCAATATACCCCGAACCTTTATAATCGGTGAGATGGCAGGGACTCATGGTGTCAAGCGGCCTGGCGGCTCTGCCCTTAACGCTGGCCAGACCGGCGGGCTGCGTGCAGCTGAATACATGGTTAATGTTTATGGCTGTGATTTGCCCGGGTATTGTGACAAACAGGCTGAGATTGACCAGCAGCTAAGTCAGTTTGTTGAAAAAATTGAGCAGTACAAAACTTCGTCCGGTTTAGTACCACAAGTAGTAATAGAAAATATTCAGAATCGTATGACAGCTTCAGCAGGACATATAAGAGAGCTAAACGATGCTCACAAAGCTCTAAGAGAAGCGGTTAAACTTACCAAAGATATACAACAACACGGCTTCAAATTGGAGCACACAAAAGAGATTGTAACCGCAATCCGGGCAGAGAATCTGGCCTTAGCCAGTGTCGCATATCTCAAAGCGATTGTAGAATTGCTCGAGCAAGGCAGCGGCTCGCGCGGTTCGCATCTTGTCATTTCTGAGGACGGAATGGAGATACATACTGACATTAGAAATTACGCGACCGGCAAGGCTCTGAGGTTCAAATCTGAGAATGAGTTGTTAAGAAATTCTATATTACAGATTGAATACGACGAAAGTTCACCTGATTTGTTCCGTTGCCGGAACGTTAGACTAAGACCAGCACCGACTGATAGAAAGGCGTTTGAGCTGGCCTGGCAGGATTACAGAGAAGGCAGGATATATGATGATTAATCAAAATCACATAGGAGAGTTTGTATGGCAGTTGTAGAGGTAAAGCCCAAGTCTGGCTGCAAATACGATATAGTTTCACTTGGTGAAATCATGATTCGCCTCGATCCGGGCGAAGAAAGAATCCATACGACCAGATACTTTAGAGCCTGGGAGGGCGGCGGTGAATACAACGTTGCCCGAGGCCTGAAGCGTTGCTTCGGTAAAGCCGCTGCGGTTGTAACTGCGATCACCGACAATCCGGTAGGCAGACTGCTCGAAGATTTGATCTTACAGGGCGGCGTCAGTATGGAATACGTCAAATGGGTCCCGTATGACGGTATCGGCAGGAAAGTACGAGTGGGACTGAATTTCACCGAACGAGGTTTTGGCGTGCGGGCTGCTGTAGGATGTTCAGATAGAGCCAATAGCGCTGCCTCGCAACTGAAAAAAGGTGATATCGACTGGGAAAAAATATTTGCCCATGATGGTGTCCGTTGGTTCCACACCGGCGGTATCTTCGCCGCACTGTCTGAAACGACACCTGATGTTATTATGGAGGCGGTCAGAACTGCAAAAAAATACGGTACTGTGGTTTCTTATGATTTAAACTACCGCAACTCACTCTGGAAGGACATTGGCGGACAGAAAAAAGCACGAGAGGTTAATCGTGCTATCGCGCCTTACGTTGATGTAATGTTAGGCAATGAAGAAGATTTTACGACAGCACTTGGATTTGAGGTTAAGGGACTGGATGAAAGTTATTCGAAGCTCGATCCAGCGAACTTTAAGAAAATGATAACCGAGGTGGTAAAGGAATTTGGCAATTTCAAGGTCGTGGGCACCACACTGCGCAACGCAAAGACCGCCTGCGTCAACGATTGGGGTGCGATTATATATGCAGATGGCCAGTTCTATGATGCCACATTGGGGCTGGACCTGGAGATTTATGACCGTGTCGGCGGTGGTGATAGTTTCGCCTCTGGCCTTATCTATGCTCTTATGGAAGGCAAAACGCCTGCCGAGGCGGTAAATTATGGTGCGGCACATGGCGCTTTGGCGATGACCACGCCTGGTGACACTACCACAGCCAGTCTGCGTGAAGTCGAAAAAGTCATCAAGGGCGGCGGTGCCAGAGTCGATAGATGAGCAATATATCCGATCCTCGATTCTCGATGCTCGTTATTGCTTAATTGGTGATTGATAACTGATAACCGATTGCTATTTAACCATACACCATCTCCACGAGTATCCAGAATCGAGTATCAAGAATCCAAAAAGTAAGTATTTATGATTGTCCAGGCAGTTAAATGGATTGGTGATGTTGACGGTTTTCTGCAGTTGATAGACCAGCGTAAGCTACCTGCTGAGTGTGTCAAATTGCAGTGCCGGGACGTTGAGCAGCTCTACGATGCCATAACAACACTTGCCGTTCGCGGGGCTCCAGCCCTTGGGGTTTCGGCGGCTTATGGGCTGGTTTTAGCTATGCAGAAGCTATCTGCTGATAGTAACTTAAAGCAGGGACTTGACGTATTGGCCAAGGCAGGTCAATTGTTAGCTTCATCGCGTCCTACTGCCGTGAATTTGTTCTGGGCGCTGGATAGGATTCGGCAAAGGGCTGAGCAATTTGCTGTAACTGAGCCGAAGGCGAAATTACAAGCACTGTGTGCGGTTGTTTTAAGCGAGGCGAACGCTATTTATCAGGAAGATGTGGATATGTGCCGGCGGATTGGAGAAAACGGTGAGAAGTTTATCAAGCAAGGGGCCGGCATTTTGACGCATTGCAATGCCGGGGCGCTTGCGACTGCGGGACAGGGAACGGCTTTGTCGGTGATGTTTGAGGCACATAAAAAGGGCAGGAAGTTCAAGGTTTATGCGGATGAGACCCGGCCATTGCTGCAGGGTGCCCGGTTGACGGCCTGGGAGTTGAAACAGGCCGGTATCAATGTGGTGATTATTTGTGACAATATGGCCGGGTGGCTGATGAAGCAGGGACATATTAGCGCCGTGATAACCGGTGCTGACCGAATCGCAGCAAATGGTGATGCGGCAAATAAGATTGGCACTTACAGCTTGAGCATTCTTGCCAGAGAACACGGTATACCTTTTTATATTGCGGCACCGTCAAGCACATTCGATTTGAGTATAAAAAGCGGAGCCGAAATACCTATCGAGGAAAGGACGGCTGATGAGGTGGCATTCTTTGGCGATAAAAGAATCACACCGGACGGAGTTGATATTTACAATCCGGCATTTGACGTTACAGAAGCGCGGGACATTACCGCTATCATTACCGAAAGAGGCGTAATAGAAAAGCCGAACGCTCGCAAAATCGCGGAGCATTTACAATAGATGGCTCACGACTGGGACCCCTTTAATCTACAGCGATGACTTCTTTGACCTCAGGTATTTTTTCCTTTAGCAGGCGTTCAACGCCCATTTTCAGGGTCATTTGAGCGCCGGGACAGCCCTGGCAGGCGCCCTGCAGGCGAATCTTAACGGTATTATCCGCTTCTGTTCCTACCAGTTCGATATCGCCGCCGTGGCTTTGTAGGTCTGGCCGAACGGCCTCGATTATGTTTTTGACCCTTTCTTCGAAGCTATTTTCTGCGTTGGTATCGCCGCAACCGCATTGTTCACACATAAGAAATCTCCTAAATTAGTTCGTAGTTGTTAGTTCATGGTTCGTAGTCTATGAACTCAATTATTATAGCAGCAATTTGTTCTAAAGCAAGTAATCTTTCTACGTTTTGAATCCGCCCTGCCAGAGGCGGATAAACCCTCCAGAGGCGGGCAAGATTGGGTTTGATTGGGTTCGTTTTGGGTTTGTTTTGGCATTTTATTGGCTTTAATTGGCTTTGTATTGGCTTTGATTGGCTTTGAATTGGGTTTGTTTTCACCAAGTGTCCAATTGGATTTATTTTCATAAGCCACTGTTATTAAAGAGGTTACGTTCACTTGACTTTTTTGGAAATTGGCTTTGTTTGTTAAA
>JAUVYQ010000380.1 GCA_030603035.1 Phycisphaerae bacterium
GTACCTGATGGAGTCGGCACCTTTCGAATTTCAGGTATACACTTATAACGAGGACACTGAACACAATCACTTCGCATCTGTCAGGATCGGGCTGGTATCCAAAGAGGTTTTTCTGGCACGGTTTTTGCCGACAAAAACAGATGCATACATGATAAAGCTAATCGCCGGGCTTATGGGAGACCAAGAGGCAAGGGCCAGGGTGCAGAGGGAACAGCTCGAACAGACGGTGTTCGAGTGGATGCTCGTAGAGCAGAAAAAAGAGATCCGACTACAGAAGCAGGCAGACAGAAGGCAGAGGACCAGGGAGAAAGATGGCATCGGGTTTACAAAATTAGGGAAGGGTTGATATGGCAATAGGGTTGCCGGATTACAGTAGGGCGATAAGGCCAACGTACGGCGGTGCGTTGCTGCTGCCGGCAGTCAAGACGGTTTCGATAAACAGCAGGACAACAATGATAAGCGTGGCCGGTAAAGGTATGATATACGGTGGCTACTTTGCTTTGGTATATACATCGACACAGAAAAACAGCATCCCGGAGGTTTGGTGTGACGGGAACTCTATATCGGATCTCCGCTTTGTCGATTTGAACACACTTGGGCTGAGTAAGCAGGGAGTTTATACAACAGTCCTGACAAAATACGATGATGTAAACTTCGAGTACTGTGCAGCAATATCTTACGGCATAACGTTTGAGAAAACACTGACAATAATATACTTCGAGAAGCATGGTACTACGCCGAACGTGGCTTGTGCAATTTGTTTTGCTCTGGTCTGAGGTCTTCTATGAAAATAGAGCTTCGAGGTATTATCGTGCATTGGGATGGGGGGCACAAGTACGTTGACCTGGTGGTAACCGAGGACCGGCCGGACAAATATCGAACGCACCGGATGGGCGTTGATATTAAGCTGAACCGTGGTAGAATCCTATCGTTTTTGGGCGGTGTGAACTCAATGCCGCCAGGCGATATCGTTTGGCCCGGGCACATTACGATCTAAATTTTATAGTGAGGTGAAAAAGATGGCGGAAATTTACAGATGGGTCAGGCACAACCAGGGTATTTTCGTGGCGCTGCTTATATCGGCAGCGCTGCTGGTCTGGACTTTTGGTTGTGAATCGAAAGTAGGGTCTCTGATAGATCCCGGCAAGCGTGTCACGGC
>JAUVYQ010000254.1 GCA_030603035.1 Phycisphaerae bacterium
AAGCTATTTTGTACAAATATTATCGGTCGAACGCGGGTCTCCGCTTAAAAAAAGGTATTTTGCACTTGACTTACCACTTGGAATGTGTCAGAATTAAAAAATTAAGGATTGGGTATTTGATGTTGGGTGCGTTGCCCAATACGCCCAAAATACCTGTGAACGGTTACAAGATTTTTAGGCAAAGTTCTTGAGGAGAAAAGAAGATGGAAAGGATAATTGTAAGTTTAGTAACTGCGGGCTTGATGTTGAGTTTAGTTGAAACTGTTAGTGCTTTTAGTGGGACCGGCTCTGGAATACCAGAAGACCCATACATAATTACAGATGTTAATCAACTTCAGGAAATGAAGGACTACCTGAAGGACCCGAATGTTTATTTCCAGTTGGGCAATGACATTGATGCCTCAGCCACGTCGGATTGGCACGACACAGATGGAGATGGTTTTACTCCGATAGGAGATAACTCTAATAGGTTCAAAGGTCATTTTGATGGCAACGATTTCACAATATCCGGGCTATATATAAATAGAAGCTCTACCAGTGAGGTTGGCCTGTTTGGTTGCACTAGCACAGGAAGCGAAATCAAAAATGTCGGATTAGAAGATGTCAGCATAGCTGGCGGCACTAATACAGGGGGCCTGAGTGGTTATACCCATAATGGAACCATCTCCGGCTGCTATACAACTGGAAGCATAACCGGCAGCGGCATTAAAACCGGAGGTTTGGTTGGTTATAATGAGGGCTCTATTGGCTCTATAATTGATTCCTATTTTACAGGCAACGTTAATGGTAATGGTGATTATGTTGGTGGTTTAGTCGGCCGGAATTGTGCTGCTGTAAGCAACGCCTATTCTACAGGAAGCGTGGGTGGCAATGGTAATTATATTGGCGGTTTAGTTGGTGAGAACACAGGCGCTATAAGCAATTCTTGTTCTACAGCAAGCGCGAGCGGAGGGGAATATATTGGCGGTTTGGTTGGTTGGAATAATAACGACAGCACCATAAACGATTCTTATTCTACTGGGAGCGTGAGTGGAGGGGATTATCTTGGCGGCCTCATTAGCTGGAATTGGGGAGATTGTAACGACTGTTTTTGGGACACTGAGACTTCAAAACAGGATGAAAGTACTTGCGGAACAGGAAAAACAACAGCAGAGATGATGCAGCAAGTGACCTTTACCAATTGGGACTTTAAGGATGTTTGGGACATTCACGAAACGCTCTCTTATCCGTTCCTCAGATCGGTCGTCCGATGTGGTGACCAGTGGCACCCGTATCCGGTCGGCGACCTGAACTATGACTGCCACGTCGACCTACTTGACTTCGCCACATTTGCCACTCACTGGCTCGAATGCACCGCCCCGGAGTGTAATTAGAGCCGACAACGATGACGCTATTGAGTCTCGATGGCCTCGATGCATTCGTCACTGCTGACAACTTCTCTAAGATTATAAACACCCAGAGATTATACTGAACCGTATGGGAACAGCCCCTCCCTACTTGGCCCCCAGCATCATTCTTGCATATTCTTCCATTAAAGGTTGTGCTATTCGACTCAGTAATGCAACTTCTTCGATAAACTGTTTTTGTGTCTCGCTTAATTTGCCGTAAGCGTTCACTGAATTTCGAGTATTAAAGTAAAAGTCTGTCTTTGCCCGATAATTATTGTATGGACAAAGACGCATATATAAAGGAGTTGGAAGAGGAAAACGCGAGGTTGAAAAAGCGTATCGAAGAACTTGAACAGCTTTTGGGGATGAATTCCAAAAATTCGTCCAAACCACCGTCTTCCGATACGCCCGGAATATCTGGTGTATCGCCAAAGCATCGGCGTAAAAAACGTGGCGCGAAAAAAGGCCACCAGCCGTATTTGAGAGAGCTGCAGCCGCCAGAGAAAGTTACCAAGCGTATCGAACTTGACCCGGAAGTATGTCCTTGCGGCGGCACAGATTTTGAAAAAACCAGCGAAGAACCATTGCGTCATCAGATTGTCGATACACCGCAAATTGAGCCTGAAGTTATTGAGTATATCCAGCACATATATCGATGCAAAGACTGCGGAGAGCTCCTCTATCAGCCTTTGCCGGATGAAATCAAGCGCAAACACTTCGGCCCAGGCATATTGGCGTTGGTGGCGGTTTTGACCGGTATGCTCAACACCAGCAAGCGCAAGGCGTTGGCAATGATCAATGAAGTATTCTCGGTGCCGATGAGCCTTGGCGGGCTGAGTAATTGCGAGGCTCAACTGGCCGATGCATTGGAACATCCATATAATGAAACGATTGAACATATTAGAAAGCAGGATGTAGCACATGCAGACGAAACCGGCTGGCGACGAGGTAATAAGCAGCGAGGCTGGCTGTGGGC
>JAUVYQ010000188.1 GCA_030603035.1 Phycisphaerae bacterium
CATCGGATTAAGGGTTATCGTGACCTGCCGATTTTAGTTGAGAAATTAAAGGAAGCAGTTGACCAGAAGGAGGCTGTAGCGTAGATTATGAAACCGTTCCGACCGTATGGTGAATTTCAACGACAAGTGGGACAATCTCAAGCTACGTTACGAATTCACTTTTGAGGAAGTGGAAAAACTGAGAGCAGAAAAAGGAGCAGAGGCCGAGAAGAGAACAGAAGAAGTAAATCAGCCTGAATAAGAACTCTAATTATGTTTTTGTGTAGATGCTTTCGCTGTGCTGTTTGTGCAGTGTTTTTTGCAGACTGCTCAGCAGATAGTTTTTCACCGCCATATCCCAACTCATATTTTTTGCAAGGTCGCAGCCGGTTTGAATCATACTTTCAATTTCGGCTTCGTTTTTTGCCAGGCGTGAGCATATTTGCATTGCGACCTTTTCGCTCTCACTTGCCTCTATCTGGTTGCGTACCGGCCGGTCAATCTGCAGCATGTCTTCGATATCGGCATAGTTTCGGGTTCCGAGATTGGTATAGTCGGCGATAATAACGTTCTTGACATTTTTTGCGCCGGTTATGTCTTGCAAGAAACCTGAACATCCGCAAACACTGCTTATCACACATATCCCGCCGAAGGTCAGCAGTTCGAGCTGGGCTATCCCGAACGGTTCATAAATACTCTGGCCGAATTCGACATCGCTTCCCTTGCGAATATCCATAAATTCCATATCTTTCGGCATCCTCTTGCCGCAATTTTTGGGCTCAAAGCCGAACTGGTTGATAAAAATGATTTTTATATTGCGGCTTTGCGCATTGAACTCCTGCACCGCTGTGTAGAAACTTGCCTCACCGCCCGACAGGTCAGGCCAGCCCTCACGGTGAGCCACAGGCCAATTATATGCCGATTCCATATTATGGGTATCACAGCCGCGCCTTTGTGAAACTTCAGTAGATAGCAAAAACAGCGCCCCTGTTTTGTCCTGGGCTCTAAACTCTTTTTCTATATGTTCAAGCACGCGCAAATCGCGCCACAGCCCTTTGCTCTGTACCATTCTTGTAACATGCGTGAAGACGAAATCCGGCTTAAACCTGAGCAGGTTTTCACAATACAGTTGCAGTTTTTCTTTTGATGTAAGCTTCTCAGCAACGCTGGTTTGATATGCCGGTATGCCGTTATAAACTATATCGATGTCGGCGGTTTCGAATTCCGGTGCGAGGAACCGCAATTCGTGCAGGACATAATCGCCTACCGCGTATATACGGTCGCAGTATTTTGAGGCTTCCACAAGGGCGTGTTTGAAGAAGGAACTCTGGTCGCCGAACACTTCGTTGACGTAAAGATTGTCGTTGTGAGCCTGCTTGATAACATTATAGAACATCGTGTCGTGGCCGGGATGTTCTTCTACGATGCGGCGCATCGTGGCCACTTCGTGAGCATAAAAAACCGTTTTAAAATCGCAGGAAGGTTCGAGAATAGCTGCCAATACCGTGGGCATTCCCATAAACTCGTGAGAAATAATGACCGTCGATTCTTTAGCTGCGCCGATTGCTTTTAGCGCAGCAATTGCCACCGGCGCCAATCTGATATATTGCTCGTACTCCCACAAGTTCTCATATAAATGGCTGCGGACACCAAATTCCTCGAACAGGCGTTTTTTGAATTCGTTGACCACCCCCTTGTCTATATGGCCTACGTCGATGAGCAGTACCTCGGGCGAGCTCTTTACGCCTGTCTGCTTGTCAACAAATGTTCGCCTGCCGTAGACGATACCTGTATTGTAGAAACTTTCAATCTTACGAAAGGCCGGAGCATATCCTTCGTTTACAAGTCCGTCAACAGTTGAATAGAGCACTTCACCATTTTTGCCGAGGCGCTCTAATACGGTGCCTTCGGTGGTAAACAACGGGCCGACGAGGATTGACCGGTCAACTGCGTCAAGATAAGATTTGCAGGTGAAAAGACCTTGCAGGACGGCGCCTATACCGCCGATTTTCCCCACCGTCTCGTGGGTAACGTGCACTACCGTGGTCTCATTGGCCATACTAAATTTCCTTCCAAGTTGTATGGAGCTCAACCGGGTTGTTTTTACTGTCTCTACATAAAATATAAGAAACAGTTTCATTACAGCCAAATTAGAGGGGATTGTCCGGCCTGCTGTTTTATAGACCGAGAAAATCGCGGTAGATTTTCAGATTGAGGGTATTTTTCAGGACCTCTGGGTCGCCCTTGAAAATTTTTCCGCTCGTAGTTATTAGCTTATTCGGGTGCGGAGGTTTCTTATCAGACCTGAGAGCACCTGCTGAGGGATATCAGCCAATTCCGGCTCAGGCATTTCGCTAAGCGCTATTTTGTCGAGAATCTCTACTGCCTGGGGGCCATAAGGGGCTATCGAATCTGCGGTTCTTTGGGCTTCGTCCAATTCGCCGTCGGCCATTTGTCGTAAATAGACAATTATGTTTTTCGTCAACTCCTGATCGCTTATCTCAGGTGCTGACGCGGCGGTCCCGGCCGGTCCATCCGGGACCTCCCTTTCAAGCAAAATCTCTTGTGTAAGCTTGTATGTTTCGGCCATCAGTTCTTTTTGTTTTGTGGCGTCATCTGTATCTATTGGGGCAAGTTTAAGCTCTTCATCAGAATCCAGGCCGGGGACATACAGTTTGTTATGGCATGCCGGGCACTTACTCCGTTTGCCACCGGCATTGTCAGGCGCCTCTATTTTTTTGCCGCAATGCTCGCAATGAAATATTATCGCCATTTTGTCACCTCTGACGAAACCTTTGGTTACTTATCTGTTTTATATTCCGCAACTACCTCGGTGGTGATTCCGCCGCGAGGTCTAAATCGAGAGGTAACCTTCATCCAGCGTGGCTTGCAGACACCACTCAAGTCATCCAGTATATCATTTGTCAGCGCCTCATAAAAAATGCCCTTATTGCGGTAGCTTTGCATATAGAGCTTCAAGCTCTTTAGCTCGATGCATAATTTGTCGGGACAGTATTCGATGACAATCTCGCCGAAATCCGGCTGGCCTGTTCGAGGACAAACACTGGTAAATTCAGGACACCTGATTGTAATAACATAATCTCGCCCAGGACGAGGATTATCGAACAGCTCCAATTTTACCCGTTCGTCCATTACTTGACCCCTCTTACAAATCTTGCCATACTATTATAATCCAGATCCTAACTTCAGACAAGCAATAATCAATGGCCGAGAAAATAAAAAACTTTTATAAAACATCTACAAAAATCGTCTTTCATTGTTTTTTGACAGCATCTGACGAATTCAGTAAAATGCCGCTGTTGTGGAAAATTTTCTGACAATCGAGTTTTATTGCAAAGGTACCCAGGGAGGGAAAAAGGAGGATGTTAAATGAAATCCAATACTATAGTTTTCAACAGGCGCCAATTCTTAACCGCTTTCGGTGCGGCGGCAGTCCGCCTCGGCGGATTAACTTTGCCGTCTTGTGCCTTTGCCGCTAAACCTGCGGCAAAGGTGAGAAAACCCAATTTCGTTTTCGTTTTTGCCGATGACCTGGGCTGGGGTGACCTGGGCTGTTATGGAAATCGGCAGATTAAAACACCTAACCTGGACGAACTCGCTAAAAAAGGAACACTGTTCACGCAGTTTTATGTTAATGGCTCGGTCTGCTCGCCCTCGCGAGCGGCTATTATGACCAGCCACTTCCCCGCACGCCATGGTATTCACGGCCATTTCGCAACTCATAAGCAAAACAAAGCACGTGCAATGCCGAACTGGCTCGATCCTAAGGCACATACCGTGACAGGGCTGCTCAAGAATGCGGGCTATACCACCGGACATTTTGGCAAATGGCACCTCGGCTCCGGAAAGGGTGCTCCCACGCCCGGTGATTATGGCATCGACGAGCATTACACCAGGTCTTCTTCGGGTCCGCAGCTCGAGGGCCCGAGCGACCCATATTTTCGCGCCAAGTCCACCGCTCAGATCGTTGATAGAACTATTGACTTTATCGAGAAAAACCGCGACAAGCCCTTCTATGTAAACGTCTGGACGCTCGTGCCGCACGCTACCCTCCATCCCACCGACGAGCAAATGAAGCCCTACCAGCGATACGCACCCCGAGGCGTCCCCTACAAGGGCGTCAAGCAGATATACTATGCCTCAGTCTCGGACCTCGACCGCCAGATTGGCCGGCTGGTTAAAAGGATTGACGAGTTAGGCCTGGCCGACAATACCGTTATCGCCTTTTCCAGTGATAACGGGCCTGAAGACTTT
>JAUVYQ010000113.1 GCA_030603035.1 Phycisphaerae bacterium
CCATTCCCTCAATACTTCTCAAACTGAAATGGCCTGAGTCTAAAAGCGATTTCAAATCGATTACAGTCATTTTTGCTTGTAACCCAATCTTATTTAAATCGTTACGACGTTTTCCGAATCAAACAACCGGACAGTAGTGATATAAAAACTTATGCTTATAACGTTAAATTCGAAATCCGAATATCGAAACTCGAAACAAATTCAAAATACGAATTACCAAAATCTCAAACAGCTCATTGGCTGCTGGGCGATTTTTGTTTTGAAAATTCGTATTTTTGACATTCGATATTGTTTCGGATTTCGGATTTCGTGCTTCGGATTTTAACGGAAAAACCAGATTTTCGCTATTAAGTTGCGCTGTAGTATTAGTTAATTGGTTGATTCCGTCAAACATCGCCGGATCTTCGATAGTTAATTGGTTGATTAGTTGATTAGTTAGTAACCGTTCACGGGATAATATGTTGAATTTTGGCCGTTTTTCGTCATTGCGAGGAGCGAAGCGCTGAAAGTCCGGCCCCTGGACGGAACGAAGCAATCTCAACCATTCGTGAAGTAGACCCCGTTAGAAATTCCGCAAATCGGGCTAAACTCGAAAAAGGAAGGATTTCTAACGGGGTTGAGATTGCTTCGGCCTTTGAAAAAGGCCTCGCAATGGCACAAAAACGCAATTTACACCCCCTGAACGGTTACGAATCTTGCTCCTCATAGGGATACGATGTTCCCTGGACACCCCCCTCCCCAAAAAAAATAATTTTCTTGACTTTTTACCGGCTAATTTGGTTTGGTAAAATTTGTGTTTACAGGTATTTAATATAATTTCACAGGAGGTGCGGTGAGAAAGGTCTTCGTAGTGCCATTTCAAGCTTTCCCACCGGAAAAAGTCCGAAGGGATTTGGAGTATATGCGTTATGCAGGGGGATTATGCTTTCATTCTTCCCTGTAGAGGACTTTTTTACAATATATCGCATTTTGTTGAAAAGAAACGAAAATTTTTTTTGAAGGAGATGATGATGAAAACAAAACTAACAACGGCTAATGTGGTGGCGATTGTCGCCATCGCAATGCTCACTGTATTGTGTACGGCTTCGGCACAGGCGTGGTTCTCAGATCCAAATGACCCGGATTGGCCGGAAATCTTTGAGCCAAATCAGCTTCGGACACTGAACCTGCAAATGTCCGACGCTGACTGGGACACCATCCGGTACGATACACCAGACTGTACCATTGAAGTACCCGCCTGGTTCTGGATGACTGGTGAGGAGGACCCTGGTTCTGGATGACTGGTGAGGAGGACAAGAAGATTGTAGTGGCGGTCCGCAGAAAATCCGACACTGGTGCGATGCCGAATGAAGACGACCCTTTCAAGATCAGCTTAAAAATTGACATCAATGAATACTATTGTGACCCGTGTACAGAGGACTGCGGTCTGGACCCATTATACGACCCGAATGCAGCCCCTGAGTGGCACAGCCTGAAAAAGCTCAGCCTTGAAAACGGCGATGGCAGAGAGGTGCCTAAGTACACTGTCTTAACGGAAGGTGTAGCCGTCAACTTGAATCGGATGGCGTCCGGGCCGGAGGATTACGGCTACGATAACTGGTACGGAAACTGGGTAATACTTAACGTCAATGGTGTGTGCAGGGGCGTCTATGTCAACCAGGAACAACATGACAAGCTGTTTATGCAAAACCGCGGCCTTTACATTCACGGCGAGACCTGGCTGTATAAGTCCTGGAGCTCAGGGGGCATTGAGCTGAAAGTGGGAGATGACGAAAACCCTGCCAGCCCTGCGGTAAAGCTGCTGTGTTACCTGCCATTTGGCGACACAGAGTACTCGGGAGAACTTTATCCGACGCCCGGCCATAGAACTGTGGCCCTGCAGCTACCCGAATGGATAAATATGCAGGGATTGTTGGCTATGGGAGCAGTCGAGGCCTTCACAGCAGATGGGGATGCATTTTACACGGCGCAGGGTCACAATGCCTACTTTTTGGACTTTAACCTCCCCGACCCGTGTGAAACAAGAAAGAGGATGTATTTTCGCTGGGACGTGGATTCGGCCATCGGAGTCTGGGATGCCGATCCCTGCACTTGGGACATTTACGAAAATAAACCAGGCAATCCAACAATAAATCAGGAAGTTATCCTGGGCAACCCTGTGTTCAGGGCGCAGTACAACCAGATATTCAGAGACCTTTTTGACGTTGACGGCCCGTTATCGGAAGCCAATATCCACGCCTTCCTTGATGATGTTAATACGCCGGAGCTAAGAGCTGCGCTGGCGGCAGACCCATATAGCGGGTTGCCCATCGCGGGCGAAGCCGGCGTTGCGGCGCACATTGATGAGATTAAAGCCTGGATTTCGCAAAGAATCCCCAACGTCCTCGCTCAGGTGGATATGGATGAGCCTGTACCGCCTTTACTGCCTCCAGGGATTATCCTGCTTGAGGATGGTTTCGAAGGCGCTGTCTGGGATGCCAATTGGAATGACCTCCCTCATAACTGGCTTAAAGACACCTGGCCTTATGGTTCGGCTGCCTGGGCAGACGACGTCAATAATGGTGATTTCACATCCGATGCATTAGATACCAGTGATGCCACTGCCACCCATATAGATTTCTGGTTTATGAAGGACGACACGGACGCAAATGGGGCAGCTGGAGGCCCAGATTTCTTACTCTATTACTATGATGGGACTAATTATGACTTTATCGCCGACCTTGATACTCTCGGTGGTGACGATGAGTGGCTGCACTACACCGATACAATAATCGACAGCCAGTATTTCGTACCTGATTTCAAAATACGCTTTAATGCTACTCCCGACGCTAAGAAAAATGAAAATGTATGGGTTGACGACGTTGTAATCACAAAGGAAGCTCCGATGATAATTTGCGGCGATATTCTGGAGTCTGATTTGACACCAATTGATGGTGTATCCGTTGATGCAAATAACGCCGGGGGCTCGGATATAAGCGATGTCAACGGCTACTACGAACTATTCGTGCCGTTCAGCTGGACCGGCACAGTTACGCCGACAAAGGAAGGTTATACATTCGACCCGAACTTCAGGGTATACGATGTAAATGTTACCACAGACGTGGTGGACCAGAACTACATCGGGACGCTGCTGACATATACTATTTCCGGTACGGTAACCTGTGAGGGCTCGCCTCTTGCCGATGTGGCGATGAGCGGTCTGCTTGGTGACCCCTGTAGCGACGGCAGCGGTTATTATACTGCCACAGTTGACTATGGCTGGGATGGTACCGTTACACCGATAAAAGAAGGTTACAGTTTCTCGCCAGCCAGCACGACATACACTGATGTCAACGATAACCATACGCAGGATTATACTGCAACGCTGAACACTTATACCATTTCCGGTTTCGTGGGAATCGCAGACGTTAATATGGTCGGACTCGGCGTGATGAGTGACGGCAGCGGCAACTATACTGCTACGGTAGATTACGGCTTTACCGCTACGGTAACGCCTACAAAGGCTGGCTATACCTTCAGCCCGCCGAGCAGAAGCTACAGCAATGTTGCCGAAGACCATATAGGTGACAACTATACCGCAACGCTGAACACTTATACCATTTCCGGTGCGGTAGGTACTCTGGATGGTGTGACAATGAACGGCCTGCCTGGTAATCCCATTACCAGCGGCGGTGGTTTATACAGCGCTACAGTCGATTACGGCTGGAGCGGTACTGTAACGCCGACAAAGAATGAGTATAAGTTCTCGCCGACTCAGCGAGCATACAGCAATGTTACCTCGGACCAGACGAGCCAGGATTATACTGCCTACAGCATCTACGACCTTGACTCCAACGGCTCTATCGACTATGCAGACCTTCGCATATTTACGCTGGCCTGGCTGAGCGCTACAGGTGAAGGCAACTGGAATGCGGATTGTGACTTCTACACAGACGGTTTTATAGACTTCAAGGATTTCGCTAAGTTTGCCTTAGCGTGGCAACCTTAATAAAAAATAGCTAAAGAAGACAGGATTAAGAAAAGTAGTATAAAATTTGGTTTATGACTTCAAATTGGTGCGAGCACTGGCCTCGGAGGAGAGTGCTATTTCCGCAACACTGGTTCCGCAGGGGGTGATGGAATAGTCTCCCCCTTGCGGTCCAGGCGGAAATGACAGGGGTGAGCTTGCAGATTTGATTATTTTAAGGGAACGTCGCTGATGGTTGTGGAGCAGGAGGTGTGTTGTGAGGAGGGATACTCGAAACGATATTTCAGGTGACCGTATTCTTTGGCCTCGCTATGAGATAAAGTATCGCATCAGCGAATCGAAGGCAGCGGCGGTTGCGCAGTTTATCAAGCCATACTTGCATCTGGACCATTACTGCAAATTACAGCCAAGCGGTCGCTATCCGATTGTCAGTCTTTATCTGGACTCGGAAAACTTACAACTCTGCTGGGAAAGTTTGACAGGGCAGAAAAATCGCTTTAAGCTTCGCATCCGCAGTTATACCGACGACCCGGATTATCCCCGCTTTTTCGAGCTCAAACGCCGAATGAACGCTATTATTATCAAAGACCGGACGCGCGTTATGCCTTGCAGCGTGGCACCTTTAATTTCAGGATTGTCTCTTCCGCCGCAAAATATAAGTAACGACGGGAAAACACTCAAACAGTTCCAGTTGTATATGACCAGTATTGGTGCCGGGCCTGTAATACAGGTTCGCTACTTCCGGCAGGCGTATGAAGGCGACTCGGACAACAGGGTAAGGGTAACCTTTGACCGAGGGCTATGCTATAAGGTCACCGGTGCGCCCGAAGTAGCGTTTAACGGCCGGGGCTGGCAGCATCATTCCATATCCTTAGGTGGTGTGATTTTAGAGATTAAGTTTACCGGTGCTTATCCGGCGTGGATAAGCCAGATGGTCAAGTATTTCGACTTACGGCAGCAACCAATATCGAAGTATGTTACTTCAGTAAAAGAGTCTTGTACGTTGGGGTTCTGTGCGCCGCTATTAAGGGGGTAGTAACTATGGATAGAATCTGGCAGGTATTTGAAGAGACACCCGTGGCAGGGGGAAGAGTCTTTACTCCCGAAGGCATCATTTTGTCCCTATTGCTGGCCTTTGTTCTGGGACAGGTTATGGCCTGGGTTTATTACGCCACCCATAGCGGCCTGTCCTACTCAAAGTCCTTTGTGCAAGCGCTGATTTTAATCACCGTGGTAGTGGCAATGGTTATGACCGTCATCGGCAATAATATTATCACCGCTGTTGGGCTAATGGGCGCTTTAGCGATTATCCGTTTTCGCAACATAATCAAGGACACTCGTGACATAGCATTCATTTTCTGCGCGCTGGTGGTGGGGATGGCAGCCGGCTCCCAGCGGTACGCCACTGCCATTGTCGGCACCGTTATTCTCAGTTTGATAGCAGTATACCTGTATCTGACCAGCTTCGGCACGCATGAGCCAAACAATGGTTTTTTGCGGTTTAGTCTTAAGGGCCCTATTGGCCCTGAGCACCCAATTCCCGCTATTCTTAAACGTTTCTGCGGCAAATTCACCCTCATATCGTCGCAAGAGGGCGGCTTTGGCGTCTCCGCCGTTGAATACGCTTACCAGTTGATAATACGAAATGCCGCGAAAAATGAACTGATGTTGTCCGAGCTAAAGAAAGTCGAGGGTATCGAGAATATCAGCCTGACAATGCAGGAACGGTTGCTGGAGGTTTAGCCCACGTATGGCAAGAATAGGCTCCAAGAGTTACTGGTTTCGTCATTTGTATATGCGTTTTCTGCCCGTCCTGGTATGGTTGGGAACCGTGGCATGCGTGGTTGCGCTTTTTCAGCATCGCGCTGAACGTTTTGAAATTCTGGGTTTTGCTCAGGGGCAGGTGCGTCACGTCAAAGCTACCTGCACAGGCCGGTTGAAAAGCGTTCCTGTTCAATTGTTTAAGAATGTCAGTCTGGGCGACACAGTGGCTGTAATCGACACCGTACTCGACAATGAACACCTGCTGGAAGGTCAGTTAAAGGCACAATTGGATACTGCCCGGGCGGAGATAGAACACCTGATGGCCCAATTAGTCCCCACTCAGGAAACTATGCTCGCCGAAGCAGCTAATCTGGAAACCGACAAGGTTGAAGCGCAGCGACGATACGCTGTAGATGTAGAGAATGCCAGAGTTCGCATTCTGGAGACAAAAACGTTGATTGCAAGTGACCGGATAATCTTGGATGACTTTGCCGTGGAGGTAAAAATTGTCCAGGAGCTTCTGGCCGAGGAAGCTGTCGTGCCTTATGAGCTGCAAAAAGCGCAAGTAGCGTACAACACATTAGCGAAAAAGATTGAAGAGAATGAACGCCTGCTGGAGCAGAGCGAGCAGGATTTGAAACAAGCACAAGAGCGCTGCGACGAATTTGCCCTACGTCAGATGCAGTACCCATCAGTGGACAGTGCCCTTGAGGTTATACGCAAAGAAATAGCGGTCCGGGAGCGGCTGATGGATGAGCTGTGGGTGCAACTTGAGGCGTTGGAGTTACGTCAAACGGTAGAGTTAAAAGCTCCGTTCGACGGCGTGGTCATCCCACTTTATGGCAGGGCAGGCGAGGTTGTTTTACGCAGGCCGGGTGAGTCTATTTTACGCAGGCCGGGGGAGGTTGTTTTAGCCGGCGAGCCGATACTTGCCATAGCAAAGGCCAAACCCAGTGAAATAATCGCTTATGCCACCGAAGAACAAATAGACCAGGTTCAAGAAGGAATGAAAGTTACGGTTATCAAAAGACCCTACCCGCCGACTAAAGGTAAGATTGACTCTTCCCGGGTAGTGCATGTCGGGCCGACTATGGAAAGAAAACCGGAGCGGTTGTGGCAAAATCCGAACATCTCTGAGTGGGGACTGCCCATATTGATAGAAATTCCCCGGGGCTGGGAACTGGTCTCGGGTGAATTAGTGGGAATAAGAATGGGAAGTTCATAGCCGGATGAATCCGGCAAACCGGGGAGGGACACCAAATATATGATTTGCAATTGTTTTACCAAAAAACTGGCGTATTCAATTATATGCTGCCTCGCCGGCTTGTGTAGTTTAAGCGGGTGCACTCAGCATAACTATAAAGCGGAAGCCGACGAAAAGGTTTATAAAATCATTGAACAGAAATGGCAGAAAGAATTCGGCGCCAAAGTTAACTATAAGATTAGCGATACCGAGCCATCGCCCAACGACATTCAAATCGAAAAAGCCATACCTGCCTCAGGCGTGCTTGGCCTCCCACAAGCAGTAGCCCTGGCAACAGCACATAACCGCCTGTATCAATTAGAGAAAGAATTACTTTACACAACGGCTTTGGATTTGAGATTGACCCGACATGAGTTTGAAACAAAGTTTTTCAGCGGTGGAAGGGTAGGGTACGGCAAAGAGGGTGACGATGAAGGAATCGGCGGCGAAGCAGACTTCGGTTTTGAGCGGCTGCTCGCCGACGGTGCGAGAATCGGCACAAAAGTTGGTCTCGCCTGGTTCAGTGTGCTCACGGGCGACGTTAGTGGCGGGCTGGCCTCCATCCTGAGCGCAACCGTAATACAACCTCTGCTTCGCGGAAGCAACCGTAAAATCGTCCAGGAAAATCTCACCCAGGCCGAACGCGACACGCTCTACCAGGTGCGTTCGTTCAATCGGTTCCGCAAAACGTTCGTGGTTGGGGTCATCACTCAATACTATTGGGTTCTGCAGAACTTTGACGCAGTAGAAAATGCGCGCCAACATTACAAGACTCTTGACGGGATGTATGAGCGGACTGAAAAATTGGTCAATGCAGGACGTTTGCTCAGGCTGGAGCTGGACCGCATCAGCCAGGAGGAGCTGGAAGCCTGGGATATTTATGTTCAGGCACAAAAAGAATATAAGCAGGCACTGGATGAGTTCAAGTTTTGGCAGTTGAGTTTACCGGCAAATATTGAATTCCAATTAGATGTTAATGAACTTGAAGTTTTAAGGTCGGTGGTGCGGTCTATGCCCGAGTTTTCCGAGGCCGAGGCCATTGAAGTGGCATTGGTCGAGCGTCTTGATCTCGCTAACAGCGGCGACGCCATCGCCGATGCCGAGCGTAAGGTTCTTGTTGCCGCCGATGGTCTTCGTGGCGAATTAAACCTTTTCGTTGGTGTGGATGCTACCTCACTTTCAGACTCTTCAGAACTGGCCGGCGTAGGTGCTTTAGATGATGACTTTACCACCGACCGAGGTCGTCTCAATCCATTGAGACGTTTGCGTGACAACAATCCGCTGAGAAGTTTTCTTAACGAGTCCGAGATTGGTATCGATGTGGAGCTGCCGCTGGATAGAGTGCTTGAACAAAACATATATCGCAAAGCTTTAATAGCCCTGAGCCAGCGTCAGCGCGAGTATGAGGAAATGTCCGATTGGGTAACATTGGAAGTGCGCCAGGCCTACCAAGATCTGACGGAAGCAGCCGAACGCTACCGCGTCCAGTCAGAAGGCGTCGCATTAGCAGAAAAACGCCTTAAG
>JAUVYQ010000051.1 GCA_030603035.1 Phycisphaerae bacterium
CATCGCTGTCTTTTCTTCGGGCATTAGAGTAACAATCTTGCCTTCCTGCATGTCGATAATTGCAATAACTTCTCCCTCCATCTCTTGGCGCATGCGCCCGGGTTCCATGAACATACCCTCAAAGACTTGAGATGGTTGCCCCTTTATCAAGTTGACGGCGATCTTAAAAGTGGCGGTGCGGGCGGTGAGTATGGGCCGAACGATATCGGCGAAAGCTGGAGTCGCTCCGTCAATTGAGCCTCCGAACTGATACATGCCTATAAGCACCGCAATAATTATCACTGCCGCAGCAGTGAATTTTGTTATTCTGCTTTTTATAATTCTTCCCCATATTGAAATAGAGATTACAGGTTTTCTTGATTCTTCACGACTGAGCGCACCAATCACCTTCTTTTCAAGCCGGGCCACCCTCGGCTGCATCGCCTCCGTAAAATCACCAAGCAGCTTGTCGTCGCCTTGCAAAGCCTTCAGATACTCACTGCAAGCAGGACACGAGTCTATATGATGTTGTAATTCGGCTATTCTTTCAGGCGGCAAAGTACCTGTTATAAGCTCTAAAATTTGCTCCTGAATATTTTCGCAAGTATTTCCCATTATTCGCCTCCCACAGCGTCCAATATTTCACGCAATCGTTTCCTCGCTCGGCTTATGCGAGTCTGTACCGCAGCCTCGCTGGTCTCGAATGTTTCCGCGATATTTCTGGTACTTCGTCCATCAAAATAGTAAAGCATTAAGACAAGCCGATGGTCTTCCGGCAATTTCGATAAAGCAGCTTGGAGTTGAGGATACTCTTTTGAACCGCCCCGGCCTGCCTCAGCCCGGTTAACAAAAGCGTTTCGTTTGAATTTCTGCCTCCGGATAAAGTCGATACACAGATTTTTTGCAATTCGCCCAAGCCACGCCCCGAACTGCTCATCGTCCCGAAGTTCTTTTATATAGAGGAGCCCCTTAAGCAATGCCTCCTGGGCGACATCTTCGGCATCGTGACTATTGCCGAGCATCCCCAGACAAATCCCAAAGACACGCCCGGAATACGCCTTGACAAGGCCAGCATACGCCGACTTATCTCCGCTACGACAAGACGCAAGCAATTTTTTCTCTAAATGGCCGTTCAATAAGAGCTCCCAATTCCGGCTTCCATAATAATGACGAACAACAAACAAAAACCTGACAGCTTTTTTTCAAAACTTAACTCAAATTTTAACATTTTTGCTGTCAAAAGCGTATAAAAACGCGGAGCAAGCGAAAAACTAAAAGCGAAAAATCCAAAACCACAGCGTAAAATTCAAAAGTTTTAAATTTTTAATTATAGTTTTTAATTTAAATCGTGTATCATTCTTGTTTCATATAAAAAAAGGGCCCTTGGAGAAAATGGGAAGAGACCTGAAAAATTTTCTATTCCCCGACGGCAACTGGCCGGTTGAAATGGCAGCAGAAGAGTCCACAGAGCTTGAGCAGCTTCTGCGCGGCGAAAATGACCAGTTACAAGAGACCAACCACGAATTCAAACTGCCGGACGTAATCGGCATCCTGCCAATTCGAAATGCCGTCGCCTACCCCGGCACAGTAACGCCGTTGGCAATAGGTCGAGAAAGAAGCAAGCGTCTCCTTGCCGACACCAGGCCCAATGAATCTATCATAGGGCTTGTAACACAGCACAACCCCGAAACCGACAGGCCGGACTTCGACGACATTTACTCTGTCGGAACCGCCGCAACCGTGCTCAAAGTCATAAAAATGCCGCAGGGTTCAATTCACATCATTGTCCACGGCATAGCACGCTTCAAAATAACAAAAAGGCTAAGCACAAAGCCATACCTCAAGGCCAGAGTCCAACTGCTCGACGTCAAAGCTAAAATGACAAAAAAACTGCGGGCACTTATAGTCAATGTCCGCCAGGCGGCCAACCGCGTTATCACATTGAGTCCCAACGTGCCTGAAGAAGCATCTGTGCTGCTGGAAAATATCGAAAACCCTTCGGCCCTGACGGATTTTTTAGCGGCCAATCTTAGCCTTGAGGTTGCGAAAAAACAAAAATTGCTCGAAGAGCTTGACGCAACCAAACGCCTTGAAAAAATATCCGTTGTCCTGGCAAATCAATTGGAAGTCCTCGAGCTAAGTCGCAAAATCCAGGGCCGGGTAAAAGAATCAATAGACAAAAGTCAGCGAGAATACTTCCTCCAGGAAGAGCTAAAAGCCATTCAATCCGAGCTCGGCAAAGGAGACCTGCGAACCGAAGAGCTAAAGCAAATAGCCAAAAATATCAAAAAAGCCAAAATGCCCAAAAAGGTCGAACAAGAGGCGAGGCGGGAATTGGACAGATTAAACAAGATACCCCCTGCTTCACCGGAATATAGTGTTATCCGCACCTATTTGGACTGGGTCTGCGAGCTGCCTTGGTCCATTCAAACTAAAGACCAGCTCGATATCAACAAGGCCGAGCGAATACTCAACGCCGACCACTACGACCTGCGCAAGGTAAAGAAACGCATCCTCGAATTCCTCGCCGTCCGCAAGCTAAACCCAACGGGCAAAAGCCCAATACTTTGTTTTGTCGGCCCACCCGGCGTAGGAAAAACATCGCTCGGCAAATCCATCGCTCGCGCTATGGGAAGAAAATTTATCCGTATTTCACTCGGCGGAATAAGAGACGAGGCCGATATCCGCGGACATCGAAGAACTTACATCGGTGCTTTGCCCGGAAGAATACTGCAGGAATTGAGAAAGTGCGGCAGCAAAAATCCCGTATTTATGCTCGATGAGCTGGATAAAATCGGAAGTGACTTCAGAGGCGACCCCGCAAGCGCGCTGCTGGAAGTGCTCGACCCCGAACAAAACTTCAGTTTCACCGACCACTACCTCGATGAGCCTTTTAACCTGTCAACCGTTATGTTCATCGGCACTGCAAATTATACCGAGCCGGTGCCGCCGGCACTGCGCGACCGAATGGAAGTTATTGAACTGCCCGGCTACACCGAGACCGAAAAACTCCACATCGCAAAGAAATATCTCGTCCCCCGCCAGCTTGCCGAGCACGGCCTGAGCAAAAACCGCCTGACCATAAAAGATGATGCGCTCCTGACAATAATTCACGGCTACACGCGAGAGGCCGGTGTCCGAAACCTCGAAAGAAGCATAGCAACCATCTGCCGGGCCGTCGCCACACAAATAGCAAAGGCAAAAAAAAGACAGGCAACCATTAGCAAAAAAGACCTCGCTAAAATCCTCGGCCCACCGCAGTTTGAATCCGAGCTGGCCCTGCGAACCGGAATACCCGGCGTCGCAACCGCACTTGCCTTTACGCCGGTCGGCGGTGAGCTGCTCTTTATTGAATCCGCCTTTATGCCGGGCAAAGGCCTGTTGCAACTCACAGGCCATATCGGCGATGTTATGAAGGAAAGCGCACAGGCCGCCTTTTCCATCATAAAGGCAAACGCAAAAAAACTAAAAATCGAACCCGGCAGATTCAGAAAATTCGATTATCACATCCACGTCCCCGCAGGAGCAATACCCAAAGACGGCCCGAGCGCCGGCATCGCAATGTTCACCTCCCTGGTCTCGCTGCTTCTTGGCAAGCCAACTCGCCCGGACGTTGCAATGACCGGCGAAATAACCTTGCGCGGCCTGGTTTTACCCGTCGGCGGCCTGAAAGAAAAAATCCTCGCAGCAAAACAAGCCGGAATAAAAACAGTAATCCTACCTGCCAGAAACAAAAAAGACCTCCCCGAAGTCCCCGCCGAAGCAAAAAAAGGCCTAAAATTCGCATTCGTAAAAAACACCGACGAAGCACTAAAAATCGCCCTCAACACCGACTAAAACTGACTGGCAAGTCGCTTTTTAGTTGTCTTTACCACGGCGTTATGGTATTATCGTGTGCAGGGAAGATTAAATAACCCTGTATTTAACACAGTAACGTTTCAAAATGACTTTAAGTACGAAAGAAAAATCAGTTCTTAAGCGATTTAAAACCGGCCTTGAACAAGCCCTGGGTTCTCAGCTAATCGAGTTGAAGTTGTTCGGCTCGAAGGCTCGCGGTGACGGTCGGCCGGATTCCGACGTGGATGTCCTGGTTATCGTAGCAACTGATGACTGGCACATCTGCGATGCAGTTTACGATATTGCAACAGATATATTTCTTCAGACCGATATTTGCATATCACCAAAGGTTATAAGTAAAAACATCTTCGACCGACTCCGGAAAGAAAGCTCCTCGTTTATACGCAATGTTAGCAGGGATGCAATTGCAGTATGAATAATTCGGCACAAAAAATTCAAAAGCGCTCTGAACACTAAATTAGGAGTATGCAATGGGCAAGAGAAAATACTTTATACTCTCCTTGCTCTTGGTCATCTGTGCTTTGTGTAGTGATTTTGCTTCAAAAGGGCATTTCAGCAAGTCTACCATCCTCCTTGGCAGGTCATTTACCATGGCGGAAGCTGATATGATGCAGGCAAAAATGGAGAGCGATAAGTTTCTGCACAAAGGATCCACTTTTTATTATATTGGCATTGGCCTTGCGGTTTTGAGTTTCTTATTTTGGATCGCATCTGAGGTTCGGCGTGAGCCGACATGGCGGTTAATTCTCCCAGCATTGCTGGGCATATACCTGTTGATGCAGTTTATAATGGTCTGAGACTAACTTAATGCATGACCCGACCAGCTATACCACTGCGCAGATAGTATTGGCCACCTTCACCACATCGACCATTTCAGCTATATCGTGCACGCGGACGATTGAGACGCCGGCTGCGGCGCATAAAGCAACTGATGCAGCAGTGCCGAATATCCTATCCGCCGGTTTTTCTTTGCCGGTAAGCTTACCTATAAAACTTTTCCGACTCGTCCCAACAAGCACCCGGTAGCCGGCAGCGACAAATTTATCAATATTCCGCAAAAGCAAAAGATTATGCTCTAACGTCTTGCCAAAGCCAATGCCAGGGTCAATGAAAATCATTTCTTTTGCAATACCGAACTGCTCCGCTCGCTTAGCCCTCTCTAACAGAAACTCAAGAACCTCACTAACCACATCATCATATTTTGGTTCGGCTTGCATCGTTGTCGGCGTCCCCTGCATATGCATCAAAACAATCGGCACCTGCTGCTCTGCCACCAATTCTCCCATTCGCTCATCACTCAGAGCCGTAATATCATTTATCATCGCCGCCCCGGCTTCCAAAGCCGCTTTAGCAACTTCGACCTTATAAGTATCAATACTAATCGGCATATCTATCTTTTTAGCAAGCGCCTCTATCACCGGAATCACTCGCTTTATCTGCTCCTCAGCCGAAACAGATTTGGCGCCGGGCCGGGTCGATTCGGCACCCACATCTATTACCGCAGCCCCATCGCCGGCCATTTGCACACCGTGCTCAATGGCCCTGCCGGTATCGAAGAACTGGCCGCCGTCGCTGAACGAATCCGGCGTAACATTCAAAACCCCCATCACAACACAGCCAGCCGAAAAATCCAATCTCCCCCTCGGCCATTCAACTATATTTTCGCCGCTATTTTTCGCCATAATTGTCATTCCTGCGAAAGCAGGAATCCAATTCCTGCCAGCTTCTTAGCAATTCTTTTACTATCCGCTATCCGCTGTCCGCTATCCGCTATTACTACCCGCGTATTTTGAAATTCTCTGCGGACAGGGTAATCCTTCCGCAGTCGGCTAAAGAACTTACCCCTCTCTTCCGCCTGCTTCTCCAAAATCCGCCTCATCCTCGAGTCATCTTCCTTAATATCGTAAATCTTCTCCACAGCGCCCAATAACACATCCTGCTCAATCCCAACCTTCGGATTCACCTCCAATTGCGGCACAGCAGGCTGAGGCAAAAACGAATCAATATCAAATTTAGCTTCAAATCCAAAATATTCACAGGCTGACTTGTATATCATAATCATACCTGCGACCTTGCCGTCCAGCGAATAACCGGCGATGTGCGGCGTTCCAATATCAACCATTTTTAGAAGCTCCGTATCGATATTCGGCTCGTTTTCCCAGACATCGAGCACAACAGCCTTCAACCTCCCCGATTCTTTTGCTGCTTTCAGAGCGCTGCTGTCAACCACCCCGCCGCGAGAAGTATTAAAAAAAATACACCCTGCTTTTAGCGACTTGAAAAATTTTTCACCAACCAGATGAAACGTTTTATCTAACCCCTCAAAAGTCAACGGCGTATGAAGCGTTATGAAATCGCAATCGAAAAGCTCTTTTAGCGGCAGATATTTTGCATCGCCGGTTTGTCTCTGCAACGGCGGGTCGTTCAAATAAACCTTTATACCCAATGCCGCACACTTTTTAGCCACCCTGCTGCCAACGTTACCTGCGCCAATAACACCTATCGATTTGCCCTGCAGGTCAAGATTATACTTTTGCCCGACATTAAGCAATGCGGCAATGACATATTCGGCTGCCGAATTAGCATTCGAGCCCGGCGCTGAAGCAAAACCAATATTGTTCCGCGAAAGATATTCGATATCTATATGGTCAAAGCCGATAGTAGCGGTACCTACGAAACGAACGCCGCTGCCGCCCAACAAATCCGCACCTACACGAGTAACACTGCGAACCAACAGAACATCGGCATCTTTAATCGCTTCGGGGCTGATTGCCTTTCCCGTATAAAGGCTTACCTCGCCAATCGACGAAAAACAATCCTTCACAAACGGAATATTCTCATCCCCAACTATTTTCATAGCAAAGTCCAAGAAAATCACAATTGTCAGATAATTGTTGGTATTTTAGCCCAAATACTCACAATTGCACGCATTTTCGCCTTTTCCGTCGACTTTCTAAGTTTTTGAGAAGGTCAGAAATCGAAAATTTTTTCATTTTTCCCAATTTTTACTGGATTTATTACGGGCATATGCCCATAATAAGCGTAGAAGGTATAAATAACGGTCATGGTTTAACAGCAAAGTGGGACGATTGAATTAAACGAAAATAAGGACATCTGATTACTTATGAGAACTTATTTCGATTGTATCCCGTGTTTTGTCCGTCAGGCGCTTGATTCGGCAAGGTTGATAACGGACGACGAGCAGATTCACGAACAGGTTATGCGTGGGGTCCTCGGCCTGGCTTCCAGGATGGATTTACGCCAGAGCCCCCCTGCTATGGCCCAAAAAATACATCGCCTTATTCGCAAATTAACCGGTGTTGAGGACCCATACCGAGAAATAAAGGACCGCTTTAACCAGTTGGCTCTGAAGATGTATCCTGAATTGAAAGAGCGAGCTGAAGTTGGCGCCGACCCTTTCGAGACAGCGGTTCGGTTAGCGATTGCAGGCAACATCATTGATTTGGGTGTCAAGTCCGGATTGGCAGAATCCCAGGTTGAAAGCACTATTACCAAGTCACTGACAGAATCATTGGATATGGAGGCATTGAAAGAGTTCAGGAACGCAACAGCCCAAGCGAAAGATATTCTTTACCTCGGTGATAATGCCGGCGAAATTGTTTTTGACCGGCTGCTGATTGAACAACTGCCCTGCGAAAACATAACTTTTGTTGTCAAGGCCGGCCCCATTATAAATGATGCGACAATGGAAGACGCCGAGATAGTTGGCTTAACCGATATAGTTACGGTTATCGACAATGGCTCGGATGCATCGGGCACAATTCTGGAGAGCTGCTCAGAGGAGTTTCGCCATCGCTTCACTAATGCGGATTTGATTATAGCCAAGGGACAGGGTAATTACGAAACCCTCAGCGATGTGGATAAGAATATTTTCTTCGTACTAAAGGCCAAGTGCCCTGTTATTGCCAGGCACTTGGCCTGTGAAGTTGGTGAGATGATTTTGAGAAGGAGCGAGGCGTTTGATGATGTTGTTGATTTAGTTAAGGAGGCCAAATAGATGCCAGGATTTGATGGTACGGGGCCGTTAGGTCAAGGGCCGATGACAGGTCGAGGTCTCGGGTTTTGTGTTTTGACAACTTCAAAAGAAAACCCGGGCCAGATAAAAGGTTTTGCGGGATTGCAAAGTGTGCCCGGTGATCGAACAGTTGAGACTTTTGAACATGCTGGAACGGAGGTGATTAATATGCCGTTTGGAGAGGGACCAGGGCCTGCTGGAATGGGACCAATGACAGGAAGAGCCGCCGGTTTCTGTGCAGGTTTCCCGGTGCCGGGGTATATGAACCCTGTCCCGGGAGGATTCGGTTATTACGGCGGCTCGTTTGGGCCATACGGTGCAGGTTCGTATGGTTATGGTGCCGGCTATTCAGCGCCTTATGCCGGCCGGTTCAATCCCTGGTTTGGCAGAGGCATTGGCTTTGGTTTTGGCCGAGGTTTCGGTCGAGGCCGAGGTTCCGGTCGAGGCCGGGGCCGCGGTCGCGGCAGAGGCAGATTTGGTTAGTGGTAGTATGTTTAATCCGGGTTAGTAACCAGTTGCAGAAAGGAGGCATATTATGCCGAGAGGAGATGGAACAGGGCCGGGCGGCCAGGGACGCGGCACCGGCCGAGGTATGGGGCGAGGACAGGGTAGAGGCCGAATGGGAGGGCCGTTCGCCGCAGGACCGGGAGGAAATTGCGTATGCCCGAAATGCGGCCACCAGGTTCCTCATATTGTAGGACAACCATGCAACCAAAGAGATTGTCCTGAGTGTGGTACAAGAATGACAAGACAATAATCCATTTTAATAACCTATTTTTTGAAAGGAGCATAACTATGCCACGTGGAAATGGAACAGGTCCTGCCGGAATGGGACCAATGACAGGAAGAGCCGCCGGATATTGTGCCGGCTACTCAGTACCCGGTTATATGAATCCGGTTGGTGGCCGTGGCTACGGCGGCTGGGGCCGAGGTTTCCGAGGTGGAGGTTTTGGCCGAGGTCGAGGTTTTGGTTGGGCCGGAGCCGGCTACGGCATGCCTGCCTGGGGCGGCGCTGTTGCGAGCCCCTATGTGCCTTATCCTGCGCCGATTGCACCAACAGTAGCTCCGGAGCAGGAGCTTACCGGCCTGAAACAACAAGCCGACTATTTCCAGGATGCCCTCGATGAAATTAAAAAACGCATGGAAGAACTCGAGAGCCAGGCCAGAAAAGCAGCAAAGAGTAAAAAATAGACAGCCGTAGATTTGTGGCTTTCTGATGCAGTTCCGAGCCTTCGCGGAGATGCTGTGCGTCTATGATAACCGAAGATGATAAACTGCAAAGAAGGTTTTGATTGCTGGAGGCCTCACCAATGGAAGTTTTAGTTAAGTATGAAAGCGGATTCCGTTTTTCAGCCGTCTGCAGAGGATATACCGTTACAACCGGACGTGGTGAGGATGGCAATGACAAACGGGACGGGATGTGGCCGGCTCAGCTCTTCGAAGCATCGATCGGAATGTGTATCGGTGGTTATGTCGCCAAGTTCTGCAAGGAGCAGGGTATTCCTTACGACGATATGACGATTGAGTTGAGCCGCCGGACCCAGGCTGAACTTTCGCGCACCACAAGAATTGATGCCAGAATTCACCTTGATGCAAAACTATCCCAGGAGCAGAAACAGGGTATTTTGCAGGCTGCTGATTGCTGCTATATAACTGATAGTATCAGAGAAGGGATGCAAATTGTTTGTTCTTTAGCCGATGCTAAGGTAGATAACGTATGAGAATGATTTAACGAGGAGAGTAAACGATGCCTATATTCGAATACAAATGCAATAAGTGCGGACACACAATGGAATTTTTGGAAAAAAGCAGCAGTGGCCACAAGCACATTTGCGAACGCTGCAGAAGTTCGGATTTGCAAAAATTATTGTCAAGTTTTGCCGCAGGGCACAGCAGCAGCTCAACATCGCAGAACAGCGGTACCTGTCCTACCGGCACTTGTCACCTGTCTTAGAAAGGATAAATTATGAAAATTGCAATTACATCAACCGGAAAAACACTGGACTCACAGGTTGACCCCCGCTTCGGAAGGGCGGCGTACTTTGTCATTGTTGACACCGAAACAATGGGCTTCAGCGTAATTGAAAACGAAAGTGCTGCTGCCGCCGGCGGGGCCGGTATCAGCTCAGGTAAGGTTGTAATCGATGCCGGTGTCCAGGCCGTCTTGACAGGCAATTGCGGCCCCAACGCCGAGCGCACCTTAAGTGCCGGCGGTATTAAATTGTACACGGCAGTAACAGGGACGGTCGCAGAAGCAGTTGAGCTTTGCAAAAGCGGTAAATTGACCGAAGCCGCCGGCCCGAACGTAGAACCGCATTTTGGCATCGATAAGTAAAATGTTGGACAACCTCGTTATTGCGATTGCCAGCGGTAAAGGCGGCACAGGCAAAACAACAATTGCTACCAATCTTGCTCATTACGTTGCTCAAACTGGCCAAAAGGTTCAGTACCTTGACTGCGATGTCGAAGAGCCGAACGGACACATTTTCTTAAAGCCGCGAATAAACCGCAGCCAGCAGGTTACTGTGGATGTGCCGCAGGTCGATTTGGAAAAATGTACCGCCTGTGGTAAATGCGGCGAAATCTGCCAGTACGGCGCCATCGTGTCCGTCAAAGAAACCGTATTGACCTTTGAGCAACTTTGCCACTCCTGTGGCGGCTGCTGGCTCATCTGCCCGGCCGATGCAATTAAAGCAAAGCCGCTTAATATCGGAGATATTGAGTTTGGCAAAGCCGGCGGGGTTAATTTTGTTGGTGGCAAATTGCGTATCGGCTACGTGCGAACGCCGTCGCTGATAAAAGAAGTAAAAAGGCATATAAACGAAGACCACCTGGCAATAATCGATGTTCCGCCGGGGACGTCTTGTCCGGTAGTTGAGGCAGTCAAAGGAGTAGATTTTGTTTTGCTTGTTACCGAGCCGACACCGTTTGGCCTGAATGATTTGAAGCTGGCTGTTGGTTTGGTTCAGGAAATGGATTTGCCTTTTGCTGTTGCCATCAACCGTTATGACATCGGCGATGACGAAGTAGAGAAATATTGCGGAATTGAGAACATAGACATCTGTTTGAAGCTGCCGGACGACCGACTCATTGCCGAGGCATACTCGTCCGGCAGGATAATTGTTGATGTATTGAGTGAATACAAGAAGCAGTTTTCAGAATTATATGAATATATAAAAGGCGTAAAGGCAGAGATTGATGATAAAAGACGATTACGACTTCGGAGAAAGAATAACTCGTGACCTGCAAGCTCGCCGGGCGGCACGCAAGATCCTTGATGTTGAGGAAGGTGCAAGTCAAGAAGCCTTGAAGAAAGCATACAGGCGGGCATCGTTGAAGTATCATCCGGACCATAACCCAAACGACAGCGATGCACATAAAAAGTTCCTGCTTGTCAGATGCGCATATGAACTGCTGACCGAAGACAAGCATTGTGAGATGTTGTTAGAGGAAATCAAATCCTGGTCTGATGTTCCGGAGGACGATATATATAACCTTGATAATCTCTGGGGACACTTTCTGTGGTGGCGTGAAAAGTTTTTCTAAATTTGGCTGCTATGCAAAACTATTTGAAATCCTGCAAAACGAATTTTTGGAAGAAGGTTTTCCAGGTCGAGCTGGACTATATTTTGAGCGAATTAAAAGGCGATAAACACATTTTAAGTGTTGGGTGCGGGCCTGCGATTATAGAAACAGGTTTGGCCGAACACGGCTTTAACGTTACCGGCTTAGATATTTCCAAAGAGGCATTGGACCAAGCGGCGAACAGCATAAGAACTATGGTAGGCTTGGCAGAAAATATGGACTTTGCAGATTGCAGCTTTGATGCGGCTATTTATATTGCCTCTTTGCAGTTTATCGACAAATATAAAAAAGCGATTGAGCAGACTGCTCGTGTCCTTAGGTCGGGTGGTAAAATTTTGGCTATGTTACTCAATCCGCAGTCCCAGTTTTTCAAAGAAAAAGCGAGCAATCCTGCCTCTTACGTGAACAAGATTAAGCATACGGACTTGGGAGAAATTGAAAGGACAATTGCAGAATATTTCTTTGTTCAAACCGAATTCTTCTTGGGAATCAAAGGCCAAGAGATATTTGAAAGCCGACAGCCGAATTTAGCGAGCCTTTACGTTATAAAAGGGAAAAAGAACAATCCCGAATAAAGGAAAAAGAAACTTGAAGGAAATAGTTGTCATAAGTGGTAAAGGCGGAACAGGCAAGACAAGCATCGTCGCCTCATTTGCAGCACTTGCGAATAATGCGGTATTGGCCGATTGCGATGTTGACGCTGCGGATTTGCATCTGGTATTGGAGCCGGATGTAAAAGAAAGACACGACTTTAGCGGGGGCAAATTGGCTTCTGTTATTACGGAAAAATGTATCGGCTGCGGCAGATGTGAGGAAGTTTGCAACTTTGATGCCGCTGTCTTTAATGGCCCGGCCAACGATGTGGTCGAAAAAACTTATACGATTGATTCCATCGCATGCGAGGGTTGCGGCCTCTGTGCTCACTATTGTCCGGTTGATGCAATAGAGTTCAAAGATGCCATTAACGGCCAATGGTTTATATCGGACACAAGATTTGGGCCTATGGTGCACGCCAGACTCGGAATCGCCCAGGAAAACAGCGGCAAACTGGTCAGCTTGATTCGTAAACAGTCAAAACAAATCGCAGCCGAGCAGAACAGGGACCTGATAATCGTGGATGGCTCACCCGGTATCGGCTGTCCGGTGATCGCATCTATAGTGGGGGCAGATTTGGTATTAGCTGTTACCGAGCCGACTCTTTCAGGTCAACACGACCTTGACAGGGTCGTTGAATTAACGGAGCATTTCAGGATTCCCACGGCGGTTTGTGTCAACAAATATGATATCAATGTGAAAATCACAAAAGCGATTGAGAAAAAAGCCCTGGAAAGGGATTTGAAAGTAGCCGGTAAAATTGCTTACGATATAGCAGTAACCAAAGCCCAGATTGCCGCCAGGAGTATTGTCGAATACTCAAGCAACGGCCTAAAGGACCAAATAATGTCCCTGTGGGAATCGGTATTAGATATGTTGAAAGCAACGGCGAATACGAGGGAAACAAAATAATGGAGAATATAGCACATAAGTTTCTTGTCTTAAGCGGCAAAGGCGGTGTCGGCAAAAGCTGTATTGCCGTGAACCTGGCGGTTTGGCTCTCGATGCAAGGTAAAAGTGTCGGCTTACTGGATATTGACATCCACGGGCCGAGCATTCCCAAACTATTGAACCTCGAAAACAGAGGCGTTCAGGCCGAAGGTGGGAAGATTAAGCCGATTTTATACAGCGACACACTTAAAATAATGAGTATCGGATTCTTGTTACAGAATGAAAGCAACGCCGTCATCTGGCGTGGGCCTATGAAACACAACGTTATAAAACAATTTGTAACGGATGTTTCCTGGGGCGACCTGGACTATCTTATAGTTGATTGTCCCCCCGGCACCGGTGATGAGCCGTTATCAATAGTTCAATTGCTGGGCACGGCTGATGGGGCTGTTATTGTTACCACACCTCAGCAGCTTGCTGTCGTTGATGTTAAAAAGTGTATAAGTTTTTGCAGACAATTGAATCTGCCCGTTCTCGGCGTATTGGAGAATATGAGCGGTTTCGTCTGCCCAAAATGCGGCGAGAAAACCGATATCTTAAAATCCGGAGGCGGCGAAGATATGGCAATGCAAATGGCAGTACCATTCCTTGGCCGTATCCCAATAGACCCGCAAATCGTACAAGCCTGCGACGCCGGCAAACCATACATATCCCATTACAGCCGGACTCCGACAGCAACTGCCTTCAAACGAATATTAACCCAAATACTCGAACCTGATAACGATAGTCAAAAAGAACCAACACAAACTACACAGCAAAAAGGAGAACAGAAAATGCGTATTGCAGTTCCATTAGTCCAGGGTAAGTTAAGCCTCCACTTCGGTCATTGCGAGCAGTTCGCCATTATTGATGTTGACAGTGGCAGTAAGAATATCCTCAGTCAGGAGCTGGTAGAGCCGCCGCCGCACGAGCCGGGTGTTTTACCTAAATGGCTTGCAGGATTACACGTTGAATTGATAATTGCCGGCGGAATGGGCCAACGTGCACAGCAATTATTCGCCCAGAACAATATTGACGTCGTAGTTGGTGCACCGGATAATGAAGCGCAGAAGCTGGTATCGCAATACTTAGCCGGCCAATTGCAATCCGGACAAAACATCTGCGACCATTAAGCCGTTACAGGAACACTTGATATGCCAAGACCAAGACATTACAGACGCGTCGGTTGCCTGCCACAGAGCAACTACTACAAACCGAGGGGTATCCCCCTCTCTGTCCTGGAATGTGTCAACTTGACCATTGACGAGCTTGAGGCAATCCGCCTGGCCGACCTCGAAGGTCTGTATCAGGAAGACGCCGCCAAAAGGATGAATGTATCCAGACAGACCTTTGGCAGAATGCTGGAATCGGCCCACAAAAAGATTGCTGATGCCCTGGTCAACGGAAAGGCCCTGTTAATCAAAGGCGGCCCAATTAAACTCGATACAGCTGCCCTCGATGTCCCCATCCCTGAACCTCCACATCGTTTTCGACACGGCCGAGGGAGAGGCCGCGGACATGGGCGATAAAGTCTCTTACAATTCAAATCCCGCTATCTTTGTCCCGCAGTCAGGACAGCATGAATTTGTTATATGATTCGCTGATATATGGTAGCCCACGCGTTCAATCAACAATCTGCCGCAATTATAACAAAACGTGCTCTCTGATTTTGCGCCCGGCACATTGCCGAGGTAGACATAATGCAGCCCGGCGGCTTTACCTATTTCTTCAGCACGTTCAAGACTACTAACCGGCGTGGGGCCCGAATCCAGATACCTGTAATTCGGATGGAACCGGCTGATATGCCAGGGGACATCAGCGCCGGCACGCGAGACGATAAAATCTGCAAGTTTTTTCAGCTCATCGTCGGAATCATTTTCGCCCGGAACGAGTAAAGTGGTAACTTCAAGCCAGATGTTCGTCTCTTTTGCGATATAGCTAATCGTATCAAGCACCGGTTGCAGTCGGGCCTTGCACAGCCGCTTGTAATAATCTTCACTAAACGATTTCAGGTCAACGTTAATGCCGTTGAGCCAATCGCCGGCGAAATCAATCGCTTCTTTGGTCATAAATCCGTTACTGACAAAAACATTCGTCAGGCCGCGTTCTTTGCCTATCCGCCCGCAATCATTGCACAGCTCCATAAAAATCGTCGGCTCAGTATAGGTATAAGCGATACTCTTGCATCCGCCGCCCACAGCCGCCTCGACAATTTTCTCCGGGCTTATTGCCTGCCCGTCGATTCGCCCATCCTCAACAGCCGCCTGGCTTATCTGCCAGTTCTGGCAAAACTCACAGCGAAAATTGCAGCCCATCGTAGCGATGGAAAAGCTGCGCGTGCCCGGCTGAAAATGGAACAACGGCTTCTTCTCGATAGGGTCGGGGTTAGCCGAGCAAATCTTATCATAAGTTAGCGAATACAGCGTACCATCTATATTTTTACGCACACAGCATCGGCCTAACTTGCCCTCATCAATCACACATCGCCAGTTACACAGCTTACACCGAACCTTTTTATCCTCGGCTGCGTCCCAGAGCACCGCCTGCTTAAGATTTTTCTCTTCCATCGCCATAACTAACTTCCTTACCCCTTTTTATCATCCTAAGCCCAGCGAAGAATCCAATATCCCCTAAACGCACTACGCAATACGCACGACACAATACGAATTTATAACCGGAAAAAGCAGATTTGGCAAGAAAATTGGGTTTGTTTTGGCTTTGTTTTTTCATAGCCCTTATTCGCATTTTTCTTCATAATCCTTTGTAACTACACACTTTGCATCAATTTTACCCTCTGGCAAATTGGGTTTGTTTGGGTTTGTATTGGGTTTGTTTTGGCATTGTATTGGCTTTGATTGGCATTGTATTGGCTTTGATTGGCTTTGTATTGGCTTTGATTGGCTTTGTATTGGCTTTGATTGGGTTTGAATTGGGTTTGTTTTCACCAAGTGTCCAATTGGATTTATTTTCATAATCCACTGTATAGAAAGAGGTTACGTTCACTTGACTTTTTTGGAAATTGGCTTTGTTTGTTAAAAAAGGGCTGATTTGTAAAGAATCCTTTACAGATGTAGAGGGCCGAGGACAGAAGACAGAGGGCAGAGGACAGAAGACAGATGACACATTACAGAAGACAGTTACTACTCTCTGAAACATAAATCCGAAATCCTAATATCGATCCGCCTACGTTAAGACTACGGCGGACAAGAATCCGAAACAATATCAAAATCTAAATGCCCCAAATTCAAAATCTTGCCTTGCTTGCCAAATGATGATTTTTGGCGTGTCCAGCACCAAATTACCCCGCACTAATTAGACATGAGTTCGCACTCAATTCGTGCGGGACACGGCGGCAGCAGCCTATTTGGTGCGGGAC
>JAUVYQ010000330.1 GCA_030603035.1 Phycisphaerae bacterium
GTGTGACCTAACAATTCCTGGACGATTCGTATGTTGACCTTTTTCATCAGCCGGCTGGCGAACGTGTGACGCAGAACGTGCGGATGCACCGGCCGGCCGATACATTGAAGCGCAGCCTTGCGTATGATTCGCTCTACCTGGCGGGTTGTGATCGGTACCCTTGGGTCGGTTTGGTAGAAGGCGCAATAACCCAGCAAAGCTCCTGACGGCTTCCACCACTTTTTGTCCATCTCGTCAATCGCAGACTGAAGCCGGCTCGATAGAGGTATCGTCCGTTCCTTCTTGTTTTTTGTCTGATGCGGCTGCAATGTCACTGACGATATCGGCGGCATTGGGTATGTTAAATCGTCTTGAGTGAGTGACACTACCTCACCGACTCTCATGCCGGCGTCTAACATCAGCAGAGCCATCGCGTAGTTTCGGATGCCCCTGCGAAACTGCTTTTTTGTGCCCTTCTTGACCAGAAGCTCGTTGAGCAGCTGGTGACACTCTGTAACTGTTAATGTTTTTGGGGTTGTGGTCATTCTTTCGCCTCCTCTCTTGAGATTTCAATGAGACAAGCGTCCAGTGGAAATTTCCAGAGTCTCGCCCATTCGCAGACCAGCAACTGAATGTTACCCCCTAACATATTCCACGCTCCTATAGGGTCTTCAGCTGCCTTCTTTTTTTCCCTGATGTATGATGGGGCTTTGGAAGTAAGTCCTTCTCCGCGCTGCAGCAAGGCGATGAAGCAGACAGTTCGGAATAATTTTATGTCCTCTTCGTGCATGGTTCAGTACCTCCATATCTCTACAATTTCCAGAGGGTCCAGGTGCTCGTTGGCGCTGAGCCAACAGAGCCATACAAAAATCACCAGGGCAATTACGATCAAGATGATTCGTAGGATCCATTTCGATTTTGGTTTGGCAGGTTGGGGATGGAGCAGTGTGTTGAGCTCGTCAACGATTCGATTATATTCATCAGGGTCGTAGGGCCGAGCGTTGCCGGCTTCTTGGAGCTGGTCCGCCAGTTTTTTCAAGCGCTCGAGGTACTTGCCGTGGTTCATGACCTAAGCTCCAAAAAGTCTGATATCAATGGGTACATCTGATAACGACATAAGCGATATCTTATCTATCGGCAAAGCGACTCCCTGTCAACAGCAAAATCGACATTTTATTTGCGACCTTTTTTCGCCGGCGAAACTGACGGCCTCCAAAACTGGTCGGGGTTTATGGTAAAAAGCGACCAAAACTAGAAAATCGCTCATTGTGTCTAAAAAGTTAAGGCCCCCGGCTACCTGGTCGATGGAGGTATATCTCGTTTTTTACCCCTTTTGGGCTATGGGGGTATTCATACCCCCGTAGCCTCGATTTAAGCCAGCCAGCGAAGCCCTGTGCTGTCGGCGCCACGTGCGGCGCTAGCTCTAACCGCAGAAAATTGCCCTCCCGCGCTTGACAAATGGGGAGGGTTATGGTACAATGGTGCACGAGTGAGTTTTCTCCCCTCAATATGGAGCCGCAGGTTTCAGGCAGCTGCGGCTCCCTTTTT
>JAUVYQ010000402.1 GCA_030603035.1 Phycisphaerae bacterium
GGAGTAGTCCTCGGTGATCCCTTGCTCGGTGTTAAACTCACGGCTGATTTTTCCCAGCGTCCCCATGAACGCCTTAACTTGGTTATACTTCTCTTCGATGCCGTTTAAGTTTACTTCTCTCATCTTGTTTGCTCCTTTGAATTTAGTTTTGCCTCTGCTTTGAAAATAAGTAGGCTGGTTTTCCACTCTATCCAGGCGTCACATTTGGCGTCGGCAAATCCGCACTCGTGACAGCCTTGAGAGTCCAGAGGGCAGTTTATACAGGGGTTCATTTATCCTGGTCCTTGTTGAAGAAGTTGCGCCAGTAATCGGTGATTTCTCGGTCGGCGCGGTTGATGTTAAGAATGAGTAGTTGCGCGATCCGCGCGAGTTTCTGTCGGAGGTTCATCGTTTCTCCTTTCATTTATAGTTGGCCCAGACGTGGCGCACTAAGTAGAGAATTTGGCTGTCTATGTCGTCAACTGATAGAAGGATGTCGCGGTCTTGTTCGTCTGTGGCTCTCTTGAGAAGGATATCCCTGCCCTCTCTTAGAAGGTTGATTCCTTTCCAAAATCTGTCTTTGGTGCTCCGCTTCCTGGGAGCTTTCTTTTGCTTGCGGTGGTCCTCCACGTGTTTGCCGAACACGTCCGGGTCGAATAGAGGATTATCCGGTTGGAGAAGTCGGATAACGGCAGCTTTGACGATTCGGCGCTAGTCGGTGTTCGTGATTCCCGATATTGCTTTTGCTAGTGGTTCACAGTCTGTTGTTCTCATTTGGTCTGCTCCTTTGTTGTATATATTCGTAAAGTGGGATTTTTGGTGATAAGTTGCAAGCGCTTTCGTAACAGCGCAGGCAGCAAAAACCGTTTTGATGACATTGACATTGACAGTTGTTCATCCTCTGTCCTCCTTTTCGATGTCTGATAATAGATTTTTAACATACTGTGGCGTTCCTGGTTTCCACTCCTGAAAGCCGCTGTTTGGGTCGTGAAAGCGGTGCGAGTTGATGAGGCGTAGGCGTAGTTCTTGGGATTCGCGGGTTGGTTGCTCCAGGTGGAGGCCGGTCCC
>JAUVYQ010000053.1 GCA_030603035.1 Phycisphaerae bacterium
CCTGGCAATCCTTGGGGAGAATCGCGACGCACTTGTTTCAATGCTTGAGTTCGCTCTCGGCCGGCAGGACGTGATGCTCCTGGACGAGATTGGAAGTGGCGACGCCGTTTCAATGCTTCAGTTCGCTCTCAGCCGGCAGGACAGCGTGTGGGGAGCACGGCTGGCCGGCCATTTCAGAGTAGAGAAGGTATTGCGGTCGGTCAGGCATCACTTTCTGACTCCCAGACGTTGCTATGGGTGGGAAGGACCGGATTACTCCCAATTGGAGAGCTTCCTGACGGACAACCAGTACCAGTACAGCATCACGTATTTGGAGGCCATAGAGGCAATCACTGGCAAACCGATTGCAGAGGCCATTGTGCTGACGCCTGCCGAGTCAGCACGAATTGAGAAACATGCGACGAACGAGAAGTCAGTATTCTATCACTGGGCTCTTTGGATACAACGTAAACTCAACCACCAAAAAGCCGAACAAGGCGCTGCAGCGGACGCGCACAAGCCGCGCCGCTGAGCTCAGACGTTGAATAGCAAAGCCGAGCAGGTGCATATCCGCCACCAGTTAGCCATCTGTGAAAAAATCCCTGAGCTAACTGCTGGTTGTTTTTCGCGAAAAACCCAGCAGCGATTTGAAGTAATTTTTGAGCCAGCTCCAGTGCAAAATGATATGCACAACCATCAAACTGACAAACAGAAGAGCCAGATAAGAATGAACATCGCCCCATTCGTGGCGGGTCATTGACCAGAGGTCTTTTATGTGCTCTCCGCGGCCGTCGTGGAGGAGCTGGCCGCGTCCGCCGGTGCCGGGCGGCAATATATACTTCATAATAAAGCCGGTAAAAGCCAAACCCAGCAGGTCGATAAAGCTGACCGAATCAATAATAAAATTTAACAAGCTGCGTTTTACCATATCTATGCCCCCCCAAATAATTGAACGGCAACACGCCTCTATTGCCCAAATTTTCCGAAAGCATTATCGCATAGCTTTCGTTATGGGTAAAGCAGAACCTGCATAAAAAACGGTTGTTTTTGGTGGAAAGGCCTATAAACAAATTGATTATTGATTATTGGTAGTTGATTATTGATAATTAGGGCAAGATGGCATACGCAAACGATATACGCAATACGCAAGCTGGTTAAGGAGATAAGATATGACGGCGTCAGCATTAACAAAATTGTTAGCTTCGGGCGGCTGGTGGTCAGAGACCATCAATGACGAAATCATCAGAGGCAATGCGATTTGGCGTTTCGCTCTCGTTTTACTGGTGATTCTGGTAACAATGGTGGCAGGGCGGATAATGCAGTACGGCATTGAGTCGTATGCCCGGCGCAGAGAAGAAAAGAGAGGCGTCAGTGTTGTAACATTGTTTCTGAAATGTCTGAGTAAGCCGCTCTATGTGGCAATATTCGCACTTGGGCTGTTTGTGTGCAGGCTGTTTTTGTATTTCGACGACCAGGAGGGCATCCGCACAGCTATCGGAACAGGCTGGATAAAGATAGCCAAAAGTGTTGGAGCAATTGCCCTTGCGTATGGGCTTTTTCGGCTGGTGGATGTAATTGAATACTATCTGAACCGCTGGGCGGCCAAGACGGCAACAAAGCTGGACGATATGCTCGTGCCGGTAATACGCAAGTCGCTGCGTATAACCATTGCTATTATCGCGACACTTTTCATCGCTGAAACTATCCTTGGGGCCGGCCAGATTAAGACAATTCTATTGAGTGCCGGTGTTGGCGGCATCGCCATCGCCCTTGCAGCCAAGGATACGATAGCCAATTTTTTCGGCTCGGTAACGATTTTTGCCGACCGACCTTTCCAAATCGATGAGCTTATAAAAATCGGGGAGCATTTTGGGCCGGTTGAGGAAGTCGGTTTTAGAAGTACAAAAATCCGTACACTACAAGGTCATCTCGTAACCGTTCCCAACAGTGTGATAGCAAATTCAATGGTGGAGAATATAGGCCGGCGCCCCTTCATCCGCAGGACGTCTAATATCACCATAACTTATGACTCCGGCCAGCGCGGAGCAAAACGAGCGGTCGAGATTATAAAAGAGGTTCTGGCCGGTGTGCCGGAAATAAATACCGACCCTGAGAGGCCACCGAGGGTGTATTTTAATGACTTCAACGATTGGTCATTAAACATTTATATGAGCTACTGGGTCAAGCCGCCCGACTACTGGCTATACCACCAGGTCAATGAGCGGGTCAACTTAGAGATTATGAAGCGGTTCGAGGCTGAAAAAATCGAGTTTGCCTTCCCCAGCCAGACGCTTTATGTAAAGTCCCGCACCAATTGAGCTCGGGCTCACGCCTAATTGGTGCGGGATTAGCCGTTATTTTTTGGAGGCCTCCGCCTCTGCCTTGGTAATAATCAGCTCTGGCCTGCTAAACTCGGTTGCTTTGTAAGCCTGCTGCTCATCTTCCGACAAAACCGGCCGTTCGATAATCCGCGGCGTTATGAAAACAACAATCTCGCTGTTGGTAGTATCTTCACCTTGGAATCTGAACAGCGCACCAATAAGAGGTAAATCGCCGAGCAATGGTACCTTGTTAGTCTGTTGGCTAACCTCCTTTTTTCGCAAGCCGCCCAGGACTACGGTCTGGCCGTGTTCCACCAATGCTATTGTGTCAATTTTGCGAGTGTCAATAACTGGGACGTCGCCTGACGAGAGTGTAACATCACGCACTTTAACACCAAATTCCGGCATAATGTGCAATCTTAGCATACCGTCCCTTGTAACATGCGGTGTAACCTGAAGTTTGGTGCCGACGTCTTTATATTTAATTGTTTCTGTGATAGTGTCGCCCGATATTGTTCGTTCGATATAGGGATGTTGGGTAATGATATCGAAAAGGGCCGTTTCGTTGTCAAGTACCAGTATTCTCGGATTGGCAAGAAGCTTGGCATTGATATTTTCCTGCGCAGCACTTAATAGGGCGTCTATATCAAGACTTTTATCGAGGAAGCCAAAACGCAGAGTACCTATTGTGGTATCGGCGGTTTTGCCGGTTGGACCGCCAAAGGTGCCTGTGAGGAACGGGAAGGTCCTGTTGCTCGGATTTGTGCCTAATAATGCTCCAGTATATGTTGTGTCCCGGCCGATTTGCCATTGGATGCCGAGGTCGAGCGTGTCCTGGCTGGTTATGTCGTAGATTCTTACCTCGACCAATACCTGGGGCGTGATTTGGTCAATTTCCTCGATGAACTTGTCTATGGCCTTGATATTGCTCTCGGTGTCAGTTACGATTACATGGCTGGTGCCCTTGTTGAGGGATACTGTACCGCGCTGCGAAATAAATTTCTCCAGGGCCTTTTCTACTTCTGCAGCATCTGCGTAAGTAATTCGATAAATTTTGCTGACAAGCCGTTCTTCCGCTTCAATAATGTCCGCAATCGGTACTATCATTATCATATTCTTGTCCGTTATATAATCATAGCCGTGTGCTCTAAGAATATTCTTCAGAGCTTCTTCGAGCGGCACATCTGTAAGCTTAACGGTTACATCGCCGATGACTTTGGGGCTTTTGATAAGGTCCACGTTCGCTTGCTCAGCCAGTTGTCTTATTACCATGTCGATAGGCAGGTCGCTGGCGTTGATAGTTATTCTTTCCTGCATCCGCTGCTCAAGCGTTGTTAAGACCTCTTTTTGTCCCAGGTCTTCCTTGATGGTCCCGGCGACAGCTTTCTCCGAATCCTCATTGCCGTTCTCGGCGACGGCGACAGCGCAGGTCGCCACAACGAATGCAAGAATCGTCAAAAACCTTAATCCACTATATTTTATCATAAAGCTTTTCATAATAGTTCCTTTCCTATTGAGTTCGTGGTTATGAGTTCATAGTTCATCGACAACGAACGATGAACAATGAACCAATTATCGTCGAACCTTTTGGGTCCACCTTTTTCCGTTCATTTCAAACTCGACGCTATCTTTATTTATTTTTACGACGGTTGCACCTAATACTTTTTCGCCCTCATGTACTATTTGGTTGCCAATAACTGCGGACGGATTGTTCTTACTATAGACGATACCTTTTACGATTAGTTTTCCGGTTCCGCCCTGAGCAGTCGTTACCGAGCCGAATTGCATAGGGTCACGAAGCGTTGTCGGATAAAGTTCCGGAATCTGCCAATCAATTTCATTGTTAGAACCGGCAATGGCTTTCGAGGGTCCAAGACTCTGGGCCCCGGTTGTCTTCGGTGAAGGGCCGCTCAAGACCCGTGAAAACACAAAAATCATAGTGAGAAAGAGAACCGGAACCAATATCACCATTGCCTTTTGCCTTGCGGGACTGACACCCGGTTTTGGTGTAAATAGCCTGGTTTTTATTTGCTCCAGGGTTTGTTGCCAGGGGATTTGTTTTGCTGCTTTTGTGGTAGTAACGGCTTTAGGTTGTTTAGCCGGAGCGGCTTTCGGTGGAGGCTGCACGGGCTGCGCAGGCTGCTGAGGTTTTTCCTTTGTGCCGGCCAGGTGGCTTGGAGGAGCATAATTCGGGCGCTCTGGTGCGGGCGCGCCGGAAGACTGCTGGGCACCGTTGTCTTTCGGAATCGGCACGCCGGTAAAGATCGACGAGACCTTCTTTTGCAGCCCTACTCTACGTTGTTTTGGCATTGCTTATCTCCTCAGCCAAAGCCTTGCCGCTACTTATCTCCTCAGCCAAATGCTTCGGATTACTTATTTCCTCAGCCAGAGCTATGTATTCAGCAGCCCCTTTGGATTCGGGGGCGTAAGTCAAGACGGACTCACCGGCGCTTGGTGCTTCAGCCACCCTTACGGTTCTGTGAATGACGGTATCAAAGACCAGGTCGCCGAAGAAATCCCGTATTTGCTGTTGAATCTGTCTGCAGAAAATGGTCCTGTTTTCGACAAAAGTCAACAACAGGCCCAGGATTCTTACCCGGCAAGGGTGGAAGTGCACTCTGATAATGTTTGCGGTCTCGAGCAACTGTTTGAGTCCTTCCATTGCGTAGTAATTTACTTGAACAGGTACGATGACATCAGTGCTGGCAACAAGTGCGTTGAGGGTCAGCAGGCCGAGCGACGGCGGACAGTCGATAATGGAGATGTCATATTCGTCGCTTACCAATCTGAGCTGCTCGCTCAAGACAAATTCTCTTCCGAGTATGTCGGTCAGCTCGAGCTCGGCACCCGAAAGCAGGATATTGCTTGGTGCCAGGTCAAGCCACTCGAGCTTTGTGCTTATTATGACCCTGGAGATTGGAATTTGCGGATTGGTAAGAGCGTGATAAATGGTTTTATCCAGGGTTTCAGGGTCATGGCCAAATCCGAGCGTGGTGTGGCCCTGTGGGTCGAGGTCAACTATCAGGACCCTATTGCCTTTTTTGGCAAGGGCGGCTGCAAGATTCACTGCAGTAGTTGTTTTGCCACAGCCACCTTTCTGATTTGCTATTGCTATTATTCTCATTTCTCGTATTTCGTGATTCGGCGATTCACGCCTTACGCACTTTAGCTGTCCTCCGTCAGGAGTCCCTAGGACTGCCGCTTTCTGATAAAAACCGCCAGGTTCATATTTACCTTATGACCCGGATCACCCCGCTTTGAGCGAGTTATTTTGAAGCTATCTACAAAGATGACCGGCCAGTGTCTTTCCAGGGCATTGAGGAAAGTAGCAAACTGATTGAAAGCTGCAGCGAAGCTGACATCAATGTGATTTTCAGATAGGTACTTAAAATCGGTTGAGCCTTCGCTGGCGTCTTTACCTTTAATGCTAAACGAATCAAGTTTTTTCTCGTTGGCAATTTGACTTATATCGAATGTCAAATTAGCCGAATCTTTGAAATCAATAACAAACTCGTTTAATTTGCTTCGTAGATTTTCGATTTGTTCGTTTAGCCAAATCTTGGTTTCTTCCTGAGTTGCTTTTAGGGCAGAGTTGTATATCTGTTTTTTCTCGGCGAGCTGGTTTTCGATCTGCTTTCTGGTCTTTTTCTGTGGTGCCAGCACAATCATATAAACGAAGAGAAACAGTATGAAGCAACCTGCCCATATTAAAGCTGCTGTCGTAAAATATTTTCTATAAATTTTCATAAAAGACCTACTACAATCCCGGCTTAAAGATGCACTCTATCTGGTAAAAGACAACATCCCGGCTCTCAAGCGTACCAAATCTCTGCGAAACTCTGATGTTTTCGAGCTTCGGCCCGAGGAGAGTTGAAGAGCGAAGACGGTCCCTGAAATCCCTGACTGCCTTGTCACAGTTGGATTGTGGACTTCCGCAAACATTTATCTGCAATGTTCTTACCGGGACAGAGATATCAATCATTTTTTTGGGGTCATCTTTTTTGGGCACCTTCCTTTTTACAGAGCTCTGCCTTACATCGAGGTCGGTCAGCACCACCGAATCCGGCATATTCTTCACCAGTGTCGCCAAAACAGGCGACCACTGAGTATGCTTGTTGATGGATGTCGAGACTTCTGATAGGCAGATGCTTATAGCGTTTTTCTCATTCTCGAATGATTTTTGCAGCTCTACAGCGTCCGACAGTTCGTCAATCTTTGTTTCGTAATTAACTATTGTCTGTTTTTGTATTGATATAACGATTTTGTTGCGCAGATAAAGGCCGAACATTACTATTGCGATAATAATAGGCACTGCAAGAGTTGCGGCGGCAATAGCTATGCCTTCAGGTCTGGTCTTTGCCGGAACACCCTGTCCCTTTAACAAATCTATCGTGAACATTATTCGATTCTCGATTCTCGATTTTCGATACTTGCTTTTTTACCGCCGAGCACGCAGAGACCGCCGAGTTTAATTTATAGTTTTTAGTTTTGAATTTTATATCTAATTCTTTCTCTGCGTTCTCAGCGTTCTCTGCGTTTAATTCTTTTGTCGCATCCAGCATCGAGCACGCTACTTTATATTTCCCTCATAGCAAGACCGGCTGCCACGGCAAGAGCCGGGCCATTCTTTTGAAGAATATCTTCACAAGGCCGGCCACCTTCGGTGCGTATTTTATCAAAGGGGTTCCACACAGCAGCTTTTGCTGGAAGCCGGCTATCCAATAACTCGACAAACCCTTTGACCCGGGCAAAATCGCCGCAGACGAATATCCTTTCGACGATGGCTGATTTCTCCTGAGCCGTGTAGTAGCGCAACGTTTCGGTAACATCGGCAATTAGTTTCTGGCAGGCCTTCTCCAAACTGGCACCGAGTATGTTTTCTTTTACCGCCGAGCTCGCAGAGCCCGCCGAGTTTTTTAATGTTATATTTAATGCTTTCTCTGCGCTCTCGGCGTTCTCTGCGGTTAATTGTCCTTCGCGGCCGAACAGAATCTTCCAGGTACATTCTGTCGAAATATCATTTTCAACTGCAATTTGCCTGACAATATCATTACTGGCGTAGGCCATATCGCGGATAAACGGCATATTTTCGCCCATAATTGCCAGAGTTGTATAATCGCCGCCGACGTTTAGAATAGCTGTGGTTGTTCGGCTCGTGGCACGGCCATCCTGGCCGTGTTGGCACTCCACAGGACGCCTTACGGCGGGGCTGGAAGCCCGTGGCACCGGCGCGTCTGGTTTTTCGTATAGACTTAGGCAATTCAAAAGGGCCAATCCGTCGACATCCATCAAGACGCAGTCAAGAGAAGCATTTTTAGCGAGTTGTACTTTGCTTTTTATCAGCTTATTCGTTGCCGCTACTAAAACGCCACTGACATTATCCTCGCCATCGGGTATTAATTGATAGTCAACAGGCCCGTCGTGAACGTTGAACGGGCAGACCTGTGCAGCTTCGAGCAAAGCCGCTCCCTCTATTTCTTGCGGCGACAATGGCGGAAACTTAAAATGGCGCACTGCGACATCCGGGCCGCATACACTGCAAACGGCCAGTTGCGTCTGAATCCCGCTTGACTCAAGGCATTCGCGAATTGCCCTGACGGTGTTTATTTCCCTGCGATTTTTGCTATCTTCGCTTGCCCCAATTGGGGCTATGCCGGCGGCAGTAACTGCGTAACCGCTGCCGTTTTTGCGAAGCTGGATTAGCTTGACTTCCGATGAGCCAATATCCAGCCCGAATGGCTCGTTACGCTTATGCTCATGCTCAAGCCTGAACGATCGTTTCCAATCCAAGTCCATAAGTTCTCCCAGTTCGTAGTTATGAGTTCGTAGTTCATAGACTATGAACAATGAACTGTGAACAATAAACTCACTGTATCATCTATCGGCTTAAAGGAGCGGCTGTTTAACGTAGAAATTACGATATGCTGGTTTAATATGCTAATGCGGGTGATTTTAATGTGCGGGGTCCTATAAATAATTGATACTGGATGCTCGCAACGAATATCGAGTATCGGGAATCGAGCATCAAGAATCGAGTATCGAGAATCAAGTCTATTCTTCCCGCCAGTGTTGCACTATGAACTCAGCCCCAAGCTCGTCAATGCTGGCTTTTAACAAGGTCGCGTCAAAATGCAATTCAACTGAATTTCTTATGTCGGCATTATTCGCTATAATCGCTCCATATAACTTTGCACCGTTCTCCAGAGAAACAGTGGCATCAGGGGCGTAAATAGTCCCGTAAAAAACCGAACTCTGTTCGAACAAAAAACTCTGGCCCTCACCGCCAACCCCATATATTTGACAGTCTCTCGGTATTTGCGTCAGGGCATTAACCGTGCTTATATTGCGTAGATTGAGATTGCCGCCCAGATAGAGCGTTAAAGACGAATCCGGGAGGATTTCCAGTTCGCTATACGTCTTAGTTTCAAAAATTCCCGTCACATAAAGTGTTACATCACCACTAATGGTTATTTTGGCGTCGCTTTTCAGTTCGATATAGTCATACTTGCCGTTCTCACTTATAACGACCGTATCGGTTAATGTCCCTTTACTAACGGCGAATTCTTCACCTTCCGGCGGTGATATTGCAGGCAGCTCCCTGCCATAGTCCACAAGAAACTCACCATAAACAGTTCCGCTGCCCATTGCCACAGCGTTCGGGTCGCTGGTAGCGACGGTTGTCGGTTGAAGTGCGTTGACCCCGCCGTAAGGGCCTTGCTCGGAACTATACGCATCGATAAGAAAGGCGTTTTCTAATACTAAGCTGTCTTGAGCATATACCGCATTTCGGAACAGGCCTACTAAAGTTAGAGTGCAGCTGACTTTTTTTATCTCCCGACCGGCTCTGCCGGTTACATCCACGTCGTAGATGTAGTCAGGACTGCTCGTAATCGTATAGGTGAAAGTTGCATCAGAATTCTCCAGCGTTGCATCTGTTGCCTGCGGCAGGGTGTAATCATCCCAGGGTCTGACTTTCAGCTTCTCGTTCATTTCAAAGACGGCCTTTGTCAGCCCGGCGTCGGCAGCGCAGCGAGCTACGATCTCCGCGGCGGTCCGCGACGCCAACATACGGCCGTGCAGACCGAGACTCAACAATCCGGTACCCATTACAACCAATATTACGACCACAAGCAGCGCCAAGGCCATTGCGAAGCCGATTCTTTTTGATTTTAGTAATTTGTTTATAGCTCTGCCACAGGTACTCATTTTGACATCCCCCTTCTCAATTTCCAATTTTCGATTATTTTTTATCTTTTGCCACAAAGACACTATCTTGCCACCAAGGCACCAAGGCACCAAGACACGAAGTTTTGATTTTTAATTATTTCTTATTTTCTTTGTGACTTCGTGTCTTCGTGGCTAATTCTATTTTCAATTGTCAATTGGAAATCGTCAATCGGCAATACTTTTACTCCTCGCTCCACTGTTTTACTACGAAGCGCACGGCATCATCGTCGGCGCCGACATTTCTCAGCGCTTTATCATAGTAGAAATTGCCGCCGCTCTTCATCTCAAAACTTTTGCAGACAATGGACCCGCGTACATGACCATCGGCCATAAGAGTAACTACTGCATTCGGGGCGTAAACTGCACCAAGGGATTCGCTCTTGGCTTTGAGGGTGAGCTGCTGCTCTTCTGTAGCGGTACCGAAAAGTTTTAAGCTTGCCGGAAGACCCTCATTATTGATTCCGGCTTCATTACCCACATTCAAATCGCCGTCCAGATACAAAGTTAAAGATGCACCTTCCCTTATAATAATTTCGCACTCCTGGCCAAGACCGACGTCTCCGGTCACGTATAGCACAACATCTCCACCATTTACTTCCAGTATTCCCGGATTGGCGGCACGTTTCACGTCAATCTTGCTATATTGACCGGTATCGTCCGGCCCGATTGTCAGGGTTGTACCGTGTACACTAATGCCTGTACCCATATCGGCAAGCACCGGCGGAGTTACGGGCGGAAACTCAATCTCCTCAGTAGTAGCATAGCTTCCGTAGATGCTGGCGCCTAAGTCTTTTATAGCGGTTTCGAGGTTGCCCCCGACACCTATGAAGACATTGCCGTTCACAATTACACCGTTATTGAGAATTATGCTGTCGGGTAAAATGCTGTTGGTGCCAATCTCTACTTGTATATTAGTGTCCCAGGGGTCCAGAGAGTTGTATCCCTTAACTAACGTCCCGGCTTTCAATATAATAGCTTGCTGGGTCAAGATTGGAGGCTCAAATGGTCCCTGCAATTGCAAAGTGAAGGTAATCCTTTTTTCGGCCTCGCTGGATTTTCCGATGCATTCAACGATATAACCGCTGTCGATGTCTCCCGTAACTGTATAGCTAAAAGTTGCGTCGGAATTCGGCAGCGTTTCATCTGTTGCCTGCGGCAGGGTGCTATCATTCCAGGGTGTAACTTTCAGCTTCTCGTTCATTTCAAAGACGGCCTTTGTCAGCGCGGCATCGGCAGCGCAGCGAGCTGCAATATCCGAGGCGGTTCGTACCGCAAAGAGACGACCGTGCATACCGAGACTCAACAATCCTATACCTATTGCAGACAATATTATGACCGCAAGCAATGCCATGGGTATTGCGAAGGCGGTTTTTTTTGATTGTGCCGGCTTTTTTCTATTCACCCGACCTCCCATCTACGAGGCATTTTGTTATTGATTTTGCATAACAGCGGACGAGACAACGGTGGATGTCTGCGAGCCGTTGTCGAGTGTAAGTATCATCTGGGCGGAGTAACCGGCTCCCTTGAAAAAGACACAGCCGACTACGTTCCCGCAGATAGTGTTGGTGCTCAGAGTTTGCCTGGGATTCAGGCTGCCATACTCGATATTCAGTTCGCCGTTGGCCTCAGAGAAACGTGCATAGCTGTCAACAATAGTGGAATTGGGGTCCTGGCAGTAATAAACCTCGAGCCAATTGCCGCCACTATCCAGTAAGGACCTTGTCCTGGTTGCCCTGCGAATCACACTGTCAAACGTTTTCCGCGCGACGTAGCCGTCGGTTACTACATCGGAGTATACGCGGTCGTACATTGCATTGTAACCTCGGTGACTGTCAGCTATTGTCATACCGATGCCAAGTGCGATGATGCCCCCAATCATTGTGGCTATCATCAACTCTATAATCGTAAAGCCTTTTCGATTTTGAATTTTCTTCTTAAACATTTATGCTTTCACGCTTTCAAAAGGCTAATAAGTGGTGTAGGTTGTGAGCCTGAATGATTTATCAGCATCCGCAAAAGCCGTTGAGCCGGTATTTCGCTGATTCCAGGCTACAACAACATTCAAGGCCCTCAATCCGGCAGCAACGTCTTTCCATGACAGAGTCGTATAGTAGTTGATACCATTTAATTCAATTGTGTAGGTTGCCAATGCAGTAAAGTCCGCCGGTACTTCGGGGCCTTGGCCGCAGGAATCAAACGACAGGCCGTGGCCAAAATAGTCTTCCGGGCCAAAGGCCTCGTCGCCACTTACACCGCGCCAATTCTCGCAAAGCAGCAGTGCGATTCTGGTAGCCGTTGCCATCTCATCAGCTTTTCGCGCATCCAGGGCGGCATGGTATCTATATGCGGAGGCTCCGATAACCGCCACTGCCAGGATGAGAATCGCCCCCATTACCTCGACCAGAGTCATTGCCACTGCGCATTTAGGCCGCTTAACAGTCATAATCGCCATTTCTCCCACTATTTGACTTTAGGGTAAAGAAGCTCAAAAACAGGTGTGAAAACTGCCCCTTTCTCCACGCTTTACTAATTAAAATATACTACAAAAAGCCGGCAAAGGCAAAAAATTATTGGTTTATTAGAGAAAGGTCCCATTTTGGCTCTGCCACAGGTGCCCGGCATAGTGCCGGAGCGCAAAATGGCAGCTCCGATAATAAAATAGCGTTGGAAATAAAAAAAGTTTTTACCGCCCCTATCAAAAAGGCGGGGTGCTCTTTAATCTAAGGTGGGGGCCTTAGACCTTAAGGCCCCCACGTCTTCGTCTGAACAGGCAGTTCGAGGTAATTGTGACAAAATGGTCGTAACTACCTTACGGGCCCCACGCACCGTCCTGGTCCAGCGTTACCGTCGCAGGCGTAGAAGGCCTATCAGCGGTCCCTAGAGCAGCGGTTACGGTAACCACATACGTGTCGTACCCGGGAGCGGCAACGGCGGTGAACACAATAGCATAACATGCATCAAGGAAATACTTGCCGTTTAGGTCACCAGCCGCAAATCCCAAGTCGGTTAGCGAGGTGCCGACATAGGCGTAGGCTGGGCCCTTCTCTGCTTGGAACGCGCGGGCTGCGGTCCGGACACTACCGGCGCCGGCCTTGCCTTCCGACCACTTGGCCGAATCAATTCGGCCTCGCATAATCGGAATTGCCACTGCAGCCAGGATGCCGACGATGAAGATTACAACCATCAGCTCAATCAGTGTAAAACCTTTTCTGCTTCTCATTTTTAACTTCTCCTTAAAAAGTTTTAAAATTATATCGTTTCCGATTTACCACAATCACAATCGACCAAATTCATTGGTGACTTTACTATTGATTATTTTTTAAGTCTTTAACCAATGAAGTGTAAAAGTCCGCCCTTTTCTCCACGCTTTACCAATTAAAATATACTACAAAAAACCGTTAAGGGTTAATCTGCGGCTAATTCTTTTTTCAATATTCAATTGTCAATCGTCAATTATAGGTCTTAGCCCCCCGACGGTTCCATTGAGAAGATCGGCAGATACAGTGCAAGAACTACTACCAATACAATCGCACCAACTACTATAATCATTATCGGCTCAAGCAAGCTCATCAAGGTGGTTATGATAGAATCGACCTTTCGTTCGTAATAGATGGCGGTTTTGTCGAGCACCTTGGGCAGTGAGCCGCTTTCTTCGCCGACCTGCATCATTTTGATGAGCATATTAGGGAAGAAGCCGGTCTCGGCCATACTCGATGAGATGTTTGAGCCCCCGACAATTCGCTCTCTTGTTTGCGTTATCGCTGACCTTATAATATCGTTACCGCTCATCGTAGAGAGAATATCGAATACCTCAAGCACCGAAACGCCTGCGGCAATTAACGTTGACATTGTTTTGCAGAACGTTACGACGAAGGCCTGGCTGAGTACCTTGCCGAACAAAGGCAGGCCCAGGGCGATTCTGCTAAATAAATAGTGGCCTTTTTTGGTTTTGGAGGTAAGAATTGCGGAAGTGATTATCAGCAGCACAGAGCCGATAATATAGACAAGATTGTAGCGCAGCATATCGTAAACACCCATAAATCCCCGGGTAAAAGCGGGCAGTTCGGCGCCCATTTGTTCAAAAATAGTGCTGAATCTCGGAACAACGAAAGCCATTATGAATATGACTATCAGGATAATAAATGTGAATACGAAGACCGGATACGCCATCGCTCCCTTGACCTTTTTCGCCAATTTATCGCGGTTGTCGAAATACTCCGCCAGTCTGCGCAGCGCTTCGGGGAGATTACCGCCGGTTTCACCGGCTAATATCATCGCACAGGACAGCTGGTTGAAAACCTTCGGATATTCCGAGAGACAATCCGATAAAGGTTGACCTTTCTGCATTTTTTCCAGGATTTCTTGTAGAATTTGCTGAAGCTGTAAATTTTCTATATCTTCGCCGATGGCCTGTAAAGCAGTGGTAATGGGAATTCCCCCGTCTACCATTGTGTTCAACTGCCAGCAAAGCGCCGCCAGGTCCGCTGATTTGATACGCTTTCGGTGAGGTGTTGGGCGGGTTTTTTCGGCGGCCACGGACATCTCGTTGACAGAGATAGGTGTAAAGCCTTGTTCGCGAAGCCAGCTAAGCACGTCATTTGGGTAGGCCGCCTGTAAGAGGCCTTCCTTTCGCACTCCTGCCAAATCCCGGGCAATATACTTATAGTTTTTCATTACATTAAGCTTACCCAGTACTCACTTTGCCGTTCGTGCGGCCGATTATCAAAGTGAGTGCTGGGTGGGTATCTTAAAACTTAAAACTTAAAACTTAAAATGTCATCGGCGTCAAAAAACCTTGAGTTTAGTAAAAAACGGAACTCTCCGCAGGGCGCCTAATGGCGGATTCTCGACACTCGTCATCCAGCATCAAACATCTATGCTCTTATATTTTCTGTAAATGTTACGCTGAGGACCTCTTCGGCGGTGGTTAAACCCTGTAGCATTTTGCTTATGCCGCTTTCGAGTAACCCCCCATAGCCTTTTTCACGTGCCATAGCTCTTATTTGCGATTCATTGCCGCCGGCAATGAGCTTTTCCCTCATATCGTTGTCCATAACCAGGAACTCAAATACGGGCAATCTACCCGAATAGCCCGTCCCTCCACAGGCTTTGCAGCCTTTGCCGTGGTAAAAGACAGCGTCCCTGGCCTGCTCTGGGGCAATTTCCAAACGCTTGAGGATTTCCTTACTTAAGGTTACAGGTTCTTTGCAGCGCGTACAAATTTTCCTCACAAGTCGCTGAGCAATGACTAAATTCAGCGTGGAAGCCAGCAAATACGGCTCAATTCCCATATAGACCAGTCTGCTTATTGCACTGGGTGCGTCATTGGTATGGAAAGTGCTCAAGACGAGGTGGCCGGTCAAAGATGCTTTTATCGCAATCTCGACCGTTTCTTTGTCCCGAATTTCACCTATTAGAACTATGTCGGGGTCCTGTCTTAAAATTGCCCGCAGGCATATTGCAAAATCGAGATTGATTTCGGGCTTGATTTGAATCTGGTTAATCCCGGCAAGACGGTATTCGACAGGGTCCTCGACAGTCGTAATATTTTTCGTTGGGTCTTTCAGGTAATTTAGCGCTGAATATAATGTGGTGCTTTTACCACTGCCGGTCGGGCCGGTAACAACTATGATGCCGTGGGGCTGTGACAATATGGTTTTAAACTCTTCAAGAAGTTCGGGTTCAAAGCCAAGCTGATCGACGTCGTGGCTTGCGGCTGATGCGTCCAGGATTCGCATCACCACTTTTTCGCCGTATATTGTTGGAATTACCGATACTCGGACATCTATATCTCTGCCGGTGGTCTTTATTTTGAATCGGCCGTCCTGGGGCAGTCTGCGTTCGGCAATGTCCATTTCGGAGAGAATCTTAATTCTGGTGACAATCGCAGCCTGCATCTTTCTGGCCGGCGGGACCATATCACGAAGCACGCCGTCAATTCGCATGCGAATCATCATTGAATACTCCTGCGGCTCGATATGAATGTCACTTGCCCTGCTTTTAACCGCCTGGCTTAACAGCAAATCAACAAAGCGAATTACAGGCGGCTTGGTTGCAGCTAATTCGCCGCCGATATCCGTCTCTGCCATATTAGCTTCGAGCGA
>JAUVYQ010000131.1 GCA_030603035.1 Phycisphaerae bacterium
AATGGGTCTCGATCCGACTGATCCTGATTTCGAATGTGGCGATGACTGCGGTATTTGCAATCCCGCACTATGGGGTGACTGCACACCAAAGTTTGTATGGGCTAACGTAACAGGCCTCAAAAACTGTCCCATCTATGCAGGACATGATTTACCAAATGGTTCATGGAAATTAACGCAGGATATTGCACTTCCCTGTCGATGGCATGCTTTCTTTACTTTTGCTAATCCACACCCGCCGCCGGCAAACCAGGTTATGCATGTTGTCTGGAATGCAATTGGTAGTGTTTTTACTATGAACAATGACCAACCCCCGTTCTGGTTCTTTTTCGCCTCTACACCTATCGGAAATTGTATAACTGAATTCGATAATGAAAGTGTTTGTGGCGACCCTGGTCCTTGGGCATCCCACGAAGGACATTGCACAATAACTTTCGGACCTCAAAATCCTTGTGGAGTACCTCCATAATGGCCTTTATCGATGACATGGATATCCTGCTAACAGAATACAACCTGTACGACATGCCCCGAACGTTTTACGAAAATTGGGCTCAAGACAATTTGCATCGTACATACATGTTCGCAAACCACTTCGACCATACGAACGTTATGGTAAAAGTCGATTACCCTGAATTTGTTGCGGAGAACACACCATGAACAAAGAACTTCAGAAAGCTTTTCGTGACCTCGAACTTTCCTCAGAGCTCCTGAGGGTCACCCGCAATCGTCTTGCCCGTTTGCTTGCAAGGATCCCCACTGAAACAGAAAATCTTCGCATTCAAGCAGCCAACGTTGTTGAAAATATTAAAACCATTGAAAAAATTCTGCCTTAATTACCGGACAAATCGAGTCGAAAACCACAGAGAGAAGTTCGCATTGTCATCATTATATCATCCAAAACCGCCCTATACAGTAGGGGGGTGGGACTACCAGTACCAGAACCAGCCGGTATGCATGCCCATGATCATCGAACACCAAAACCAATAGAAGGGTTTGAGATCCATTCGACATCCATTCGACATCGTTTCGACATCGTTTCGACATCCACTTGACATCGTGTACAAAAATATAGTCCCTTTTACTCTGTTTTTATTGGTCTGAGGGCAAAGCCCTACACGCCGCACTGCTTCGTGATCTGTCGAGCAGGGTATATCCCCTTTAACAGTCTGAATTGTAATCGTGCTTCGCTTCTGCTGCTCAACCCCATCTTTGGCTTTCGCCTCCTCCATCCCCCGCCCTCCCACCCTCTTTCATTGCATCATCCCAATTTTTTTGTTTGGAATCTTACCGAAGACTTTGTCATAAATCACAACCAATATATTTTTGGTTCGAGGGCAAAGCCCTACACACCGCAGTTCATCGTTATGCCGCTTCTGGTGTAAGTCGCCATCATCCTTCATATTGCAAGCGTGCTATCGCATCTGCTGCCCAACCCTATCTTTGATATCCAAGAGCCATCCTCCTTCTGCTTTCCAATCGTTATGCTCTTGATGACGCGTTGTATGCTCCCTCTGCAGGGTTCCGCTTCGCGGTTACAAGAAGCTCCGGTTACCCGGGTATTCAATCCCAGGTCTGCGCGAACGGAGCTTATCGAAATAACCGTCGCTTCCAGAAAAAACAGGGGGCAAGCCCCCTGTTTTTCTTCTCGCTCCTTTTCTGCTTTTGAAGCTTTTCTGTCTTGTGATGTTTTCGGATGCTTACTGCTATCTTCTCCGTGGTCTGCACCCGCCCGTGCTACCGCACCTTCGAGCCCTGGTGGTCTCGATAATGTTCAGAGCCGCACGTGAAGACGAAAAATCCGTTCTCTTTTTACGAATCAGCAGTAAAGCCCTACCGGGCTTCACCACTGCCCTGTGGTTGCGTCTCCGATGACTCCGACGGACCACACTTTTGCCAGGAGGCAAAAGCTCCCTTCCTCCGGTCGGTCGGGGTTTCTGCGTCGAATGTACAGCTCCTTGAAAATTCGCAAAGCCTCGATACTCTTTTTCGGAAGACGTGCGACAAGACTCGCTAATGGCTCGCAGACGATTGCCTTACCAGCGGCAATCGCCGGACGGCCTTAACAGCGGCCGGGGAGGCAGCCCGGGGCGGGCTGCCTAAGACCCCACGGCGGCTTTGCCACACGTGGGGCGGGCTCCGCTCCGTTCCGCCCGTAGAACGCCGCCTGACGGCTGCCTGAGAGCCGGAAACGAGGCTGTTGGCCTCCGGTATCCCCCCCATATTTCGGAGCTTACCCCGACGAAGCCCCCCAGTAGTCGTGCGACCCCCATAAAAAATCTTAACATTTTCCTTGACATCCCCATTTTTCCCGCTATATAGCAGTATTATGTTAAGAATTTCACAATATCTTGTGATTTTGCTGGTCGTAGCGGTGAGCGGGTGTACCGTTCATTTCAAGGGCAAGGATATCGAACTCGATACAAAACCGATATCTCCGACTCTTTCTCAGTCGAACCATACCTACGAACTGGAAAAAATCGCACTTTTCAAGTAGGGAGGTTTATCATGGCTGGTGTTAAATATGGCGGTGGTATCATCCAGATGTCCGGTTCGATAGCTGGTAATACCTTTGCCCGAAACCGTTACGGTAACTACGTTCGAGCCAGGACCGTTCCGGTCAATCCGAACTCCGCAATGCAATCCAACATTCGTGCCACCCTTGCTATGCTTACAGCTCGGTGGTCTGCTGTTGTTACCGCAGCTCAACGTGCAGCCTGGGATTTGTATGCTTCCAATGTTGTTATGCTCAACAAACTCGGCGAATCCGTTCACCTGACCGGATTCAATCACTACATCCGCAGCAACGTCATCCTCTCAAATCTCGGTGCAGCCCAATACGATGACGGCCCTGTTGTTTTTGAACTTCCTGCCCAGGACCCGACTTTCGCAATCACAGCTTCGGAAGCAACCCAACAGATCACTGCTGCCTATGACGATACAATGGCCTGGGATACCGAGAACGGAGGCTATCTCTACATTTATCAGGGTCAGCCGCAAAATGCTCAGCGTAATTTCTTCGCCGGTCCGTGGCGATATCTCCACGCCGTGACAGGTGCCGCAGGAGCTCCAGTGGCAAGCCCGGATGTCTCGGCTGCCGTATTCGCGATCGCAGAAGGTCAACATCTGTGGTGTTACGCTCGAATCCAGAGAGCGGATGGGAGACTAAGCGAACCGTTCCGCGACGATACCTTTTGTGCTGCCTAAGATTGTTCGCGGTCAGATTGGTTTATGGCGTGGAACGATCGGAACTATACCAGCTGGCTGGTTTCTCTGTGACGGTACTCATGGCACACCTGATTTGCGTAATCGCTTTGTCGTTATGTCCGGTAACATCTACGACATCAAAGACACAGGAGGTAACACCCTGCACGCTCACGGTTTTACCGGAGACGGTCATGGTCACTTTTTGATTGAGTTGCCTGAAATTGACCGCGGTCCTATTCGCTCTCGCACCACTCAACCAAAACCTGCAGCCGGAACAACCGATGTCGCAAGCAGCTTGCCGCCATATTATGCGGTCGCTTATATAATGTTTCGAGGAGTTTGAAATGCCTGCTCTTGTAAGAGGTATTATTTTACTTTGGTCCGGCCTGATCGCAAAGATACCGAATGGCTTTGTGATCTGCGATGGTACCAACGGAACTCCTAATCTGACCGATATGTTTGTCAGGGGTGCCGGTCATCTTTCCGCCCCTGGCGAAACAGGCGGTAACGTAAATCACAATCACACGTTTACAGGTGACGGCCATTTTCATGACCTGGCCCTGGCCCTTGGACTTCAGTTCGGCCCGGATATTTCAGATCGTACAACCCTGGACCCTGCAGCCGGAACAACCGACAACGCAAACGGCTTGCCGCCGTACTATGCACTTGCATACATTATGAAGACTTAAAAAAATGACGCCCACCAGATTATTACGCCCGTATGCCGCTAAGGCATTCATCGAACACGAATTCGATACAAACCTCTTAAATGTTTTTATCACTTTCCGCTTCCAGATGGACCAGGATGTTAAACCGCCAAATGCTTTATGGCTTTGTAAAGTCGATTCGGTTCTCAAACCTGTTACAGTTTCAGCATGGCAGGATGCTTATACTATGCTTCTGACTGTCCCTAATATTGCCGTCCTTCCCGACCGTGTGACCCTCCAGTACGATGGTCCCAATGAAAACCTGATAATCACCTGGGACAAACAATGGGAACCATGGGGTCCTATTGTCAGTGTCGAATTGCCTCCGGTTTACACAACAAGAACTTTTTCAACCGGTCCAGCCCAACAGGATGCAGTTGATATCTCCAACGTTAATGTGCTGTTCCTCGATTGTTCCGCAAATGATGTTGTTATCGCCGGCTTTGTCAATGGCGTTAACGGCCAGGTCCTTCATGTCGCCAGACTATGTGCAGCGGCTAACGATGGAACTCTTAAACACAACATCAACACCGGCAACCAGAGAATCTTATTACACGCCGGTGGAGATGAAACCCTTACCGGTGAGTATGGTGGATGGAACCTTGCATGTAACGGTACAAACTGGTATGATGTGAGCCACGCAAAACACGTTTAATTAAGGAGCTGAAAAATGTCTGAAGAAAAAATGAAACTATTCCATCCCAACTTGATCACAAAACAAACGAAGAAAACCAAAGTAAAGAAAGGCGGTTCAAAAAATGGCGGACAAGGGAAACGTAATAATAACACTTCGCAAGGAAGTGGCAACAAAACAGGAAGCAAAAATTCTTCTAGAAACAGTCAAGACAAAGCTGAGTGATCATCCTGCTGTCTCTGTCCAGGGACACTTCACGAGCCACTTCGACGTTGAGCCGGATTAAGCTATCTAGCTGTTTTTTGACATTATCCCGCTACCTGAGTTTTTTTACTGTACTCAGCCAGGCTAAATACCGATAACGTAATTGTCGGACAGGATAGGGCAACGCAGGGGTGCGACCCGAGCGGTCCGACAGACCGAAGCAGTCGTGTCCTTTCATAATTGAAGGAGCCGGGTAGCAGTAATGCCGCATCCGGCTCTTTTTTCTTGCCGTTTGCTTTGGTCCGAAAGCGAAAAACCCATCCGAAAGGCTTCCGATGTCTGTATCTTCTCTTACTTCCGTACAAGCAGAAGAAACAACTTGCGGATTACCTTCCCCGACCCGCTCCGACCATCCTGACCGTACCTTGCCAGCCTCATATCGTGATTTTCTGTTCCGTTCCGAGCCTCTTGAAGCCGTAGCAGCCGAAGAATTCTACCACCAGGTCGATAAGCTCGAGGAGAAACAGTATTCTTTTTCTCTTGATTCCTGCAGGCGGACGGCCTGGTTTGTTCGGAACGAAGACACCGGCGAAGTCCGGGTCGCCTCCAGGAAGTGCCATTTGCGATGGTGTTCCTTCTGCTCTCAGACCAGGCAGATCTTTATCACACTCGAGGTTGATAAATGGTTTTCCCGGGTGAACAAACCGAAACTTCTGACTCTTACTTTACGTCATTCTCCAATTCCTTTAGCGGACCAGATCTCGTTTTTGTACGAAAGTTTTCGCAAGCTTAGGAAGCGTCGTTTGCTGAACTCAAAAATCCGGGGCGGGGTCTGGTTTTTTCAAATCACCTTTAACACTGAAACCGAAACATGGCACCCACATATCCATTGTCTGCTGGATTCCGAATATATCCCACACAAACAACTATCCGAACTGTGGTGCAAAGTAACTGCAGGCTCGACGATAACGCATATCAAGGCATGTCATAACCCGTCAAATACCGTAAAGCATATCGCAAGGTATGCCGCAAAACCAACAGCACTAACCCAGGTACCCATGAGTCGATGGCTGGAACTTTATCGCTCCTTTAAGAGTCGTCGACTTTGCGGTTCCTGGGGAAATGCAAAATGCGTATCACTTCGTATGAAAAAACCACCGGACGCTGACAAGTGGAAAGACCTCGGCAAATGGTCAACGGTGATTGGTAACTATGAAACCGACTCCGATGCTCATGATATCGTCCGAGCCTGGTTGGAAAATAAACCTCTTGAGGAGGGCGTTTCTTTACTCTACATCGACCGCAATATCGCTGGCGTTACTGAGCGAGCACCTCCAGAAAAGTGTGCCGGCTTCCAACTGAACTTTTTTTAGCAGGAGCCTGTTATGGATTTTGTTATATGTAAAGATTGTCTTTACCTTCGGACTAACCTTCCAGTCGTTTCTGAATTTGCAATAGCAGTGTATCATGGAAAAACTGTTTATCCCTGCAACCGATATCCACAGAATATTCTTAGACATCCTGACGAACTTGCTTGCGGTGAATTTCAAAAGAAAGATTAAAAATGTCTATTATGATGCAAGTTTTTTGGCGTGGAAAATTAGTCGGACGTTGCGATGCAAAATGTTATAAGTCAAAAAGTAAGACTTGCCACTGCGCTTGCCGCGGCCATCTTCACGGCCTCGGGCGCAATGCCGCTGTTCGCAAACTGCGAGAATTGAAACCTTACTTTCGTCGTTTTCACGAAAGGATGCCAAGAACAAAAGTCAAATTTTTTTAAGGATCGAAAACCATGGAAATTATCGAATCAACGGACCGAAAAATCGTAATCCAACTGACTGAATACGAATACAAACAGATCAAAGTTTTTTGCAACGTTGTTTTTCTTGATCTCGAAAGCCTTATTCATCTGTTCTTTCGCTCGCTTTACAATTTTGTCGTTCAATATCTTCTGACCAGGGGTTTCGATGGAAAATGAATGTGACAATTTCTTTGAAGACTTTCCTGATGCCGATGAATCGACGACTCTCATCGTTACCGAATGTTTTTACCCTGATGTTATCACTACTGAAATCGAAAGGTATGAAAATGGGTCTCGATCCGACTGATCCTGATTTCGAATGTGGCGATGACTGCGGTATTTGCAATCCCGCACTATGGGGTGACTGCACACCAAAGTTTGTATGGGCTAACGTAACAGGCCTCAAAAACTGTCCCATCTATGCAGG
>JAUVYQ010000119.1 GCA_030603035.1 Phycisphaerae bacterium
AATCCAGGGGAGCGGAGGACAGGTGCGGATTTCGAACCTGTGGAGGAAAAAAAATGGAAGCCTTAAAACAATTAGAATCACCTTTTGAGTTCCTAGATCTACCGGATTGCTCGAGTATTATTTTGAAGCCGGTGGACTGGCAGTTCGGAACGGCGAGGGTACATCCCCCTTGGCTACCAGAGGGGGTGTATAGGACTACTAACGTGCTGAGGATTCACGTCCTACCGGCGGATAAGCCGCTCTTTCCACACTACTACGATTTCGGACAAAAGACGCTGGTCCCTCAAGTTATGTCAATTTTGACAGCTGGCATACCAGCTGATCACGCAATCAAGATACACGCTGTCGGGGTAGGACCTAAAAAGCGCTTTCAAGTGAGCTTAGTTCCAGTCTAAGGCGACTGGCGTTCGAGCTCTTCCCTCATCATTTTTTTTACTAACGCGCGTAGTTTGTCGTCCCCAATCACGGTAGATTTTTCTGGAAGAGAAGACACCGTTTCTGGAGGCGGCGGAGGGCTAAATGTCTCTGGAGGTTGCGTACGTATTTCTTGTTCGGTCATAAACTGCCGTTGACGGGCGTCCCAGGCCTGCTGCAGTTCAAGAGCTTTGTAGATGCGATCCATACCGGCCTTTCCAGTCCCGCACTGAGAAATAACGTACTTAGAGAGCTCATAACAGCCGGTACAGACGGCCGGCAGATGGATTTCCTCGCGAGGCACCATATTGCCGCAGACCAGACATTGTCCGTAGCGTACCAGCTGTTCTGGTTCGGGAGGCGGCGGCGGAACGGTCGTGCCTGTTTTTTCGCTGACTCTACGGGCCGCTTCGCACTCCGCCAGGCGGTTATTAACATAGTGATGCATTACAGGGGTAGACCAGCTATGCGTGAGCGCGGCTGATAGTGCAGCATCGGCTTCTCTCAAGTCAGGAAGTCGCATAGCTTCGCGGACGTGTGTAACTTTGATGCGTTTTTCAGCGAGGGCCTGTTGGTAGACCTCCGGCAACTTAAGGAGTCCGACCATAAACTTGACCCAGCCCTTCTTGTGATTAAAGACGAGGGCAATCTCGTCTACCGTGCTGCCTTCCTCGAGGGCCTTTTGTATGACCCTCGCGGTGCTGATAGGCTCAACGCTGCCCCTCGCATAGTTTTCCGCCAAGTGCATCATCAATGCGTCTTTGGCATCAGCCTCAATAATTTTTACGTCAACCTCAGTCATACCGCGTTTCTGAAGCTCTAAAAGTCGGGTTTTACCGGCGATAAGCTCAAAGTTTCCGTCTGGAAGAGGACGGACAAGAAGATCCTGCAGCACGCCGTATTTTTCGATCGTCCCCTCAAAAAAGGCGCGTTGCTCAGTTGTCAATTGACTCGAGGCCCGGATCTCGGGCACCACGATCTTTTCAATGTTAATTTTTGTCATGTTTTAAGACTAGTCCCGGGACTTTTTAAAAATAGTGAGCTAGGTCGCGGCAGGTGCCTCGACTGGGGATCCCAGTTAAAATATGTCTTTTTAAGATACAAGTGGTCCCCCGGGTACCAAGATCCCAGGACCTGGAAGTTAAAATTTCTAGAAAGGACGTTAAAATTTAACTTCCATGGAATCGCTTCCGAGGTACTTTTGTTAGAACATATGTTCTAAGACGATCCGTCGTTGCATCCTATTTCCGTTATACCATAACGACTTAAATGCGCGCACAACTTGGTAAGCTAACTCTTTATAAATAAGGTGCGTTATACCATAATATTTATAACAGTATAACGTTATACCATTACCTGGTGATAAAGAATGATTGTACTAGTAAAATATCCATCCGACGGAAATAAGAAACAGAAAGTCTACCGAGCCGTCACCCGCGCAATAACTTCAGGCGCGGTACAGAAGGACGTCTCGGTCGTTCTTGAACTCGAAGAGACTCTAGCGAATGTCCTACAAACCTACTGCAAAAAAGACGGTGCGATCTTTGAGATTCTCGGTACTGAGACACAGGTCGATCCGAAGCTGCAGGCCAAATTTGACCTGCAGTCAAAAATTTTGCTTTGGCTCGCCCAACGCGAAAAAAGTACTTTATTTAAAGTCGTGTTTGAGCTTGGCCTGTCAAAAGAACAATTACAGGAGGCGTTGAAGTAATGGACTGGGTAGACGAGTTATTCGAGGAAGAGGAAGAGGCCGAAGAGGAAGAGGTCGAAGAGGAAGAGTACGAAGTGCCGCCGATATCGCCGAAAGTAGTGCCCAGGCCTCGAAAGGCCAAGAAATTCCCTAAATTCTGGGATATTATCGCGTGGGTTAAAGAGAATCCCGACAAAGTGACCGAAAAGACCCTCAAAAAGAATCCGGCCCAGTGGAAGGGCATCATTCAGACGATTTTAGCAATAGCTGAGGAAATTTACCTCGGCTAACTTTTTTTTTATTTTAAATGCTAATCTTATTAAATATTTAATGAAATTTCTATTTAATTTACGCGCACGATTTGAGGTGCCGCCTGCGCTGCGCATAAAGAATTGCTAATTTTGGCGATCTCGGTATTTTGGGTATTTTCCTTATTCCAGGTAACCTGGAGCAATCTAAAGCTCGTATTAGCTCAAACCTGTGTCATAGTTACCTCATAACTACTTTTGTGTTACACTATAACAGAATCATCCACCAGGAGAAATCGATTTCGATATGTCATAACGATAACACGTTATATCATAACATCTAAAAAAGGACCGAATTCCCATGGAATATGACAATTCGTGATCTTTCGGAGTGTCAAGGTCCCCCCATGACAATTAATGACATAGTTTTGGTCCAGCGCGCTGGATGTATTTTTTATGACGATTCGTGATATACAACCGCTTCTTTTTCTCGAATTTTGAGCAAAAGGGGTATACCCTCTAGAGTCAACAGCTAATTTTTTTTATACGAATAAAGATTGTCTCTCTCTCTATATTTTTAACATAACACGAACCTACCCCCTATAAAAAAAAGAACTTTAAAGATAACTTTCTGAGATGTGTCTTACTACACGAAAAAGGTGGCAAAAAAGAGGCGATAGCTTGACAAACGTAAAGATAGAAGAAGAACTAAAGTAGCTTCTAACGTCACGCTACAGAAAGTAGCGTGGAAATATAAAGCTATCGATAGTGATAGCTTGCTAGAAGGTGCTGGGGGAGGAAACTATAAACTGTTATCTATTCTTTCAATTTCTCTTTTGGGAAAGTTATATACCCCCTCGTTCGTGTTATGTTAAATATATAGAGAGACACAACGTATATATACATAACACTACTATTTTTAGAGGATCTAAAATGACACTAGATCGAGAATATCCAGCTCAAGAGCGGAGGCGGCAACGTATCCGTGTCTTGGAGCGCTTAATTTTGCACAATCCCGGGCAGACATACAAGCGAATCGCAGCGGTAATAAGTATTCGCTTCGGTCTGCTACCCCGGACCGTCCGAAAGTACGTAGATGTACTTCTCGACGCCGGTCTTGTGGTGGAGGACGAAGGAGTACTTTACACAGCAAACAACATACCTTCGCATCTTGCGGAACGATATGTTAAACCCCCTGCTGCGGAGGTGTCTACCGAGAACGTGCTGACTGCGGAGTCTTTGACTCCCGACGAAGCTGCTATACTCGAGGCAGCTACGATCGTATCCCCTAAAATAACCGAGAAAGAAGTGGAGGAAGAAATAAATGCCGAAAAACCCGAAAAAAGACGCGAAAAACGCGAAGAACAATGATGAAAAATTTAAGGGCTTCATTTGCCCCTTAATGTCGCGTGGCGCTCCGGTTTACTGTGTACGGAAACAATGCCAGCTGTGGATACCCTACACCATCGAAGGGCCCGAAAGCACGGGCATGACTTTTGAGTGCGCCTTTTGGCTACAAGCGATGTCTACGCACCTGCTGGCCCAAAACCTCTTCATCTTACGTAAGGAGGTTCGCAGGCTGGTGGATCGCCCGGCGGTGGCAGCTAGCCCCGCTGCAGCAGCCACTGAAATCAGTAAAAACGAGACGGTCGAGTACCTAAAACGCTACGAACCCGATGTCACCGTCGCAGTTACAGCTGACGGTGTCAACTTGCAAGGCTGGGTAAAAGACGATGCAAAGCGCGAGGAAATGTTCCAGTGGCTCAAAGGACAGGGCTTCAGATTTCACCGCGAAGGCCCGGTGAAATGCTGGTTCAAGGAATTCACGAAGGAGGGCTAAATGCGTTGCATCCAACTTTCAAAGAATATCGCCAAACCATCGTTCGTACCCGCTGCAGTTGCGGGTACGAAGGCCTCAACAAACTGCCCTTTAAAGACTACGTGCATCCTGGAGGCTGGTTTGTCAACGGCTACCAACGACCACGCTGGATCTACGTCCATTGTCCAGATTGCGGCTACGATTGGGCCCTGTGGAAACTGCAGGCAACAGGTGCAAGGAGGAAACTGTAAATGCTTGAAGTCATACAAAAGCATATACGTTTCTTAGAGAAACGCAGAGCGCAGTTAGACGCCCGTCTTATCGTTGTTTCGCAGACGCTAAATTATCTGTATAAAGAAAAAGCGTTTAGGTGGAAAAAAGAATGACCCCTGCTAAAACTGCTAATGACTTCCACGACCAGCTGGTCGTGGCACTACAAAAGACCCTCCGGTCCTGGGAAGAAACTCTTCGCGAGCTGGAGGAGTTCATCGACTCACGCTGCGAGGGCTGTGCAGTGTGTAGGTTAATACAGACTGTTGGTGAGGCGTGTTATGAGTGTCCACTAATTAAAGAATGCTCCTCTGACGCCGGGCTACGAAATCAGTGCATCATCTCGGCCAAGCGAACTCGTGAGTTGCTCGAGCGGAACGTAGTGTTTCTAGAAGAGCGACTATGTGTCTTAGAACAGTCAAAATCACTGGAGGACAAATAAGTGACTCCTAGCAAAGCGATGAAGTACATCCCGCCTAGCAGAGTGTGCGATAATTTCGAACATTACTGCAAAAAACGAGATGTTATCGAGGATGCTTTTATCATGTTCGGAGTCAGAAAACATCTGCAGTCATATACGTATATTGCAGCGCTGTTAGCGCTGACTGAGGATACGTTCGCAGTCCCAGCACATTTTCTCTTAGAGCTAGTTCCGGTCAAGCGCGTCGGTACGATACACGGGGTTCTCCACCGTTTAGGCGACTACCGGATCGTTGAAGTCGATAAAACCACTATGCCGCACGTGTATAGCCTGACGTTGAAGTTCGAGAATTATCTGCGGAGAAAATTATAGGAGGACGACTAATGGACAAACCTATGGGCAAAATGATTTGGGTAGTTTACCTTCCGACAGATTTTGGACTCCCGGAAATGATACGGGCTTTTAAACATGAGGCACGAGCCCGTGACTACGTTGCATACAATCGACATAAGTATAAAACGCCGCTTGGTCTAGCCAGCGTACCTTTGGAGGACGACTGAATGACCTACGTTGTGTATATAACGCCGCGATAACAGTGAGTACGTAAAAACTGTCGTGTATGGAGAAGCTCCAGAGTAACACTCTAGCATCCTCTTCTTTTTTTTGAGTAAAAGAGAAATTTCACGAAATAGGAGAGTGATCTTATAGGAAAATGTTCTGTAGAAGGTTGTGAAGAAGAGGCAACTTCAAAATGTACTGAACTAAGAGAATTAAAGGGACAAACTGTTTTAGTTGAAGTTCCTTATTGTGATAAGCATATGTCAGGAAAATTAGCACGTTTCTTTGGATTTGACGAATAGGTTACGTGAAAGAATGTTTTAATAACAGTGCAGCCTTAAACCTCTTCTTTTTTTTCCTCTTCCTTTTTTTCAGCCTTCTTAGACCTGAGAAACACTTTTGCGAACTTCTTGATATGTTCCTCGGCCTCTTCTAACACGTTTTCTTCACTCATTTTAATCAGCCTTCGGTTTCTTGTATTTCTTTATATATTCATCTTCTAAAATATTCTGAATGACCTCTTCATTCACGAGTTCCTCATGCAGCCGTGCATCGAGGTCGTCCAGCGTGATCATATCTTTTAGATAGGCGTCAGTATAATTATCGACTCTTTCCCGTCGCCGGCTGCGGTCGTATTTTATTTTCAGCGCAGCCATCAGGGCCTCTACCACGTCAGGATGGAGGCCTAAAGCCAGCATATCAGCCTTTGCAGTCTCTTCGAGTATGAAACCGTCTAGGAAATCCCGCTCAACTTCCTTACGTAACGCCGAAATTTCAGCTGATAAAGCAACCCGGATCTGAATGTCAGTCTCAAGTGCGGCGTCCGCCGGTGAATAGCCTATCAGCCCCATACGTCTTTCAAGTTCTATCGTATCGATAGCTCCAAGTTCCCAGGCCCGCCGTAAGTCGACCCTTGGGATCAAACTGTATGACAGCTCGAGGAGCTTGTCGGTCCATTCGGGCCGATAATCGTGAAAAATTAATTGTTTCGTAAGTTCGTCAGCAGTGATCTCTTTTCGGTGAAAGAGGTCATATAAGTCGCCGACGGAAACCAGCCGCCAGTGCGCATGCCAGTACGCCTTTGACCACAGTGGAGAAAAGTTTTGATATTTCATATACTCCGCAAATTGCTCTGGAGCCTCGGGTAGTTCCTCGAGAGGAAAGGCCTCTTTAACAACGAAGTCGATGAGGTCACTAGATCCGGGTATAGCTGACTGAAATTGGGCATTCCAGTGCTGCTGGATCGGGGTGATCAGCGCTGGATAAAACTTAGCCTCATGTAAAGCACTCGCGACTCGCGAAAGACCAAGCGCATAATCAATTTTAGAAGCTATTTCGTGCAACGTATCGACCTGACCCAGCGAGGCCACTTCGACAATTAACGAAACGATAGTTACTATCGATTGAAAAGCTAGGTTGAGTTGCATATATTTCTTGGCAACGACAACGGCGTCTTCCGGCTTGAAGGGAGCTGCCGGTAGTTCCAGCCCTAAAATGTCCTCAGTTACCGTACGGGTCCACTCATTGATAAGGCCCATAAAACCGCCTTCGGCGTCCTCCTTCCATTCGGGGCTGCCGGGTTTTATTCCCTCGAGCACCCACGAAATCATGTTATCGCGTAACGAGGGAATTTGCTTGAAGGTTTCGCCGATGCCTTCGATGTTGACCGTTTTAAGAATTTCACCGAGTTTTTTGAACAACAGTTCAATGATGCTGCGTATTTTCTCGATATCGAGCGGTATAGCTTCAGCCATTATTTTAGGGCCTCCTCCACAAGTTCAATGATTTTATTGACTCTTACGACCGCGAAATTCGAGACGAATACCATAAACTCATTGTCAAATATCGCGGTACGTACGCCGCCGGTTATATCAATTGCTGCAATAACTTTAGAAATCATTTCTAAACTCGTTTCTATCGTAGTTAGCCGTGTTTGTATTGTATTCACGGCCGTTGCAATTGCGGTCCGCAAATTGTTAAAAAAAGTTATGATCCAGCCGAAGTCAAGCGTGGCTAAGGTGGTTTGTATCGTGTTGAGCGAAGTTCTTAGTGTTTGTATTTGTTCCGAAAGTGCGTTTGCGGCGGATGTGAGCGTATTTTTCAGATTATTGAAATAATCTGTGACCCAGCCCAGGTCGAGTCTTTCGAGTGTGCTTACGATGTGGTTAATATTGGCGCCTAACCAGCTGCGCCAGTGGTGAAGCCACTCGAAAGGGCCTTGCACCCAGGGATACCGTTCGTCGAAAAACTCGTTATAGGAGTTTCTTACAAAGTTGTATATATTGCTCACTTTGTTACGTAAGTTCGCAAACCATTCCTGGACCGCGTCCAGCGGCCACGGCCAATTCGTAATATTATTCCCCTCCAAGTCGTTCTTTTTCGACCTCGAAGATTTTTCCCTCGAGAGGACTTCGCGGTTTTTTTGCCTCTTTGAGGATTTCATCGAGTAGCTCGTCCTTTTCCTCAACTTTGCGGGGGATTTCGAGTGTTATAAATCTGCCGTCCACTGTCGCAGTGACGAGCGTATGTGTCACTGTTTTACGCAGCGTCGGTCTAAGTTCGATGTAGTCCACTGAAAGGACCTCGACTTCGATTTTTTCTTCGCCCATGTTACCACCTTGCTGGTTATGCTATTTTTGCTTTAAGTGTGTAGCCGCCGAGCGCACCAACGCCGCCTACGATTGCCGCAAGTAGCATACCGTCAATCCCGAGAACGAGGGCAATACTACCGACAATTGTAAGACAGACCATTGCCACTATGGGCTTGGCTGCTTCGATTTCTTCCTTAGTCATTTTTTGAAAACCTCCT